>DATEPP010000255.1:0-22089 GCA_035273165.1 Gemmatimonadaceae bacterium | reverse complement strand
CATCTCTCCGCCACGGAGGGCGGCATAGATTCCCTCGCCAGTGAACGGATCGAAGAAGTCGGCGGCGTCGCCGACGAGAGCGGCGCCCGGGGCCCAAGCGCGCCGCGCTCGCGACGCGAACGGACCGGTGGCGGCGACGGGCGACATGCGCGTCGCGCCGGCGAAGCGACGCGCGAGCTGAGGGCGGGCAGCGAGCCACGCGTCGAGAAAAGCTTCGCGGCCACGCGCGAAGCTTCGCGCCTGGCGCGCCGGCACGACCAGCGCGACCGTCGTGAGTCCGCCCCCGACGTCGGCGATGCCAACGTAGCCGGAGCGCTCGACGTGCATCTCACCACACTCGCCGATGTCGCCCACGCCGCGGTAGTGCGTCACAAGGGCATAGCGTCGCGGCCAGCGCGCGGAGCGGGCGAGACCGAGGCGTCGCGCGACGATCGAGCGCAGTCCATCGGCGCCGATCACGATCTCACCGCGGATTTCGGAACCATCCGCCAGCCGTACGCCGCGTGCACGCCCGGCTCCGTCCCGTACGACGTCAACGACGTGCGTCGCCTCGCGCACTTCGGCACCGGCGTCGCGCGCGGCGCGCAGCAAGATCGCGTCGAGAATCTCCCGTCGCACAGAGAGCCCGCGGTCGCGGAAGCCCTTCACCGAGCAACCGGCGAACTCACCGACGACTCGCATTCCGCTCGGTGCGCGGATGACCATGCCCGCGAGCTGCGCGGCGCCGGAGCTCTCGACTTCATTCAGCACCTGCATCGACGCGAGAATGCGCGATGCCTGCGGGCTCAGATACTCGGCACAGGGCTTGGGACGTGGAAAGGTCGCGCGATCGACGACGATCGGCCGTGCACCACTGCGCGCGAGCGCGTAGGCCAGCGCGCTGCCTGCCGGGCCGCCGCCGACGATCACGACCGATCCATCCCGAGATGCTGTCATCACCCGAACTCTACCCGGTGATCACAAGCGCCAACAATCCACCGGCGAGGCCGCAGAGCACGTTGACGGTGTCGTTGTTCAGTACCGCGAACCCGCCGATCAGTCGAGTTGGCGTGCCGCAGTCGTGAACGGCGCGTTCGGTCGGGCGATTGCACCGGTCGCACCAGCGTCGCTGTTGAAGCGTGGCGCCAAGGAGGGAATCGAGCGTCGATCCAACGATCCCACCGACGACGGATGCCATCGCGACGCGCAGCGGCCAGCCGAGAGCGAGCGCCGCGACTCCAGTGAAGGCAGCGCCGGCAATGGCGGCCAGCACTCCAACGACTGTAACGCCTCCGGACATTCCTACAGGCACGGGCGACCAGTCGAGAATCGAGCGCGGGGTGCCACCGTAGAGGGTGCCGATTTCGGTCGCCCAGGTGTCACTCGCCGAGGCGGCGAGGGCTCCAATCCCAAGCGCCAACCACCGCGGCTCATGTTCTGACAGGACGACGGCAAGCGCCGCGGCGAGGGCAAAGACGCCGCCGTTGGCGATCACCTGCCATGCGTCGCGTGATCCACCCTTTTCGACGACACTCGAGGTGTTCTCGTCCTTTCGTGCCGCGCCAAAGTGCGAGAGGGCACTTGCGCTCGCGAAATACACGACGAGCAAGACGCCCCACCGCCATCCAGCAAGCAGCGCGAGAGTGCCGGTGACGGTGGCGGCAGCCGCGCCGGCAGTGTCCAGCGAGCGGGCGCGACGCGCGAGGAGGGAGATCGCGAGCGAGATGCCGATGGCGATCGCGAGACGTGCGAGGATGCTCAACCGGCCTGTTGCGTGGAGCGTTCGGGTACGGGCGTGACGTGTCGCTGGGCAGCGGATGCCGTGTCACGGCCGCTGGCGCGCCCTACCAGTGGCCCTTCCAGCACGTTAGCTTGGCACTCCCACCACCCACCTATGGCACGGCGTTCTTGAAGCATTGCGATGCTCGCCACCGTTGACGCTCTCCTCCCTCTCAGCCTGCTCCAAGCAGTCCGCAACGTCGATACCCCTGCCGATGGATTAGAGGCGGAATATGTCGACGAGCTTCGGAACAAGCGCCTGGGACTGAGCGAGACGATCTACTCGCAGATCAGGCGCTACAGCGAGGCCGTGCGGCGACATCAGCGGACGGCCCAGGACGAGGCGATCGCGCTCGCGCGACTGATCGGCCGTCGTCCCGATGCCGAAGCAGTCTTCCGCGCCGCGGGTCGGATCCTCGCGAAGGAAGCATACCTCACCGTCTCCACTTTTTCCCGCCAGCTGCTGCGTGCGATGCCGACGTTGATCGCGCGTCCGGTGGCGCTGCGTCGCGCGCGGCGAATCTCCCACCGGTACCTCGGCGGCAACCTGCGACGCGTCGGCAGCTCGCTCTTGCTGGACGTGCCGCGGTCGGTGACGCTCGGAACGGCGCCAGGGAGTGTGGGGTGCGCGTTCTACGAGGCGAGTCTGCGCGAGCTGCTCCGGCTTCTCATCGGGAGCATCGGCGCGGTGGAGCATGTCCGGTGCGAGGCCCGCGGCGAAGGCGGCTGCGAGTGGCGTGCGGACTGGCGTGCCTTCGATCGGTCGCAGGCGGGTGCGGAAGAGGACGAGCAGCTGTAGCTATCAGTCGATAGTCGATAGCTATCAGGGAATAAGGAACGAAACGTTGATGGGTGAAGTGCAGATCCCTCGCTTCGCTCGGGATGACACCTGTCCCTGATAGCTATGGACTGTTAGCTGATAGCTTTGAGAATGCTGACTCCTGATACGCTCCCGGCTTTCCGAGCCGCGCTCGAGGAAGCCAAGGTGGACGGATGGTTGCTGTTCGATTTCCGCGGCATCAATCCCATCGCAAAGGAGCTGCTGCGGCTGGAAGGGATGGCGACGCGACGAGCGCTCGCGTGGCTGCCGGCTCGAGGGACGCCAGTTGCGTTCACGCACATCATCGAGCAGGAGCCGTGGAAGTTGTGGCCGGCCGAGTGGACGCGCGAGACGTACAGCTCCTGGCGATCGCTGGAGGCACTCGTTGCGCGTCATGTGCGCGGCAAGCGCGTCGCGATGGAGTACTCGCCGGGAGACGCGGTGCCGTACCTCGATCGAATCCCAGCGGGAGTGCTGGAAATGGTGCGCGCGGCGGGAGCGGACGTGGTGTCGTCAGGGGAGCTGGTGTCGCGCTTCTATGCCGTGTGGAGCAACGCCGACATCGCATCACACGAGCGGGCGGCCGAGCAGATCGCGAAGATCGCACGGGAGGCGATGGCATTCGCGGGACGGCGAGCGCACGCTGGCCACACGATCACCGAGCACGAGCTGATGCGGTGGATTCTCGACCAGTTTCACGGGCACGGGCTCTCGACTGATCACGGGCCGAATGTCTCCGTGGGTGAGAACGCCGCGAACCCGCACTACGAGCCGTCGCCGAGCCATCCGCGGCCCATCCGCGCTGGTGAGATTTTGCTCATCGATCTCTGGGCGCGTGAAGACGGCGGAGTCTACGCGGATCAGACCTGGATGGCGTCGGTCGGAGAGCCGAGCGAGGAAGCGCGGCGGATCTGGACGGCGGTGAGGGATGCGCGGGACCGTGCGATCGGACTCGTTCGGGATGCGGCGGCTCGCGGTGACGCATTGCGCGGCGCCGACGTCGACGACGCCGCGCGGGCGGTAATCACCGAGCGCGGTTATGGGAGCTACTTCACGCACCGCACCGGCCACTCGATCGACGCGCGTGATCTCCACGGGTCGGGGCCGCATCTCGACAATCTCGAGACGCGGGAAGAGCGTTTACTCATCCCCGGAGTCGGGTTCTCGATCGAGCCGGGTGTGTACGTGCCAGGGAAGGTCGGAATGCGGAGCGAGGTGAATGTGTTCCTTCGGCCGGGTGAGGCGGTGGTCACCCCGCGGGCCTACCAAGTCGATCTGATGGAGGTTTGAGACTAAGATCTGAGAGTTGAGGCTCGAGATCGATCCTATTCGCTGTGGCCCGCGCGCATCTGAGATGCGCGCACGACGTATCGAAAGAGCCTGATCTCAGAGCTCGACCCGGTCTCACGCCTAACGAGTCCGCGACAACATCGACCAAATCGCGGGATCTTCCTGGCCGAGGCGCCAGAGGGCGATCGTCTGCACGCCCTGCGATCTCACCTCGCGAATGAGAGCCTGAACGAGCCCTGCGTCGCTGATCCACATGTCCCAGGCGCCCGGGCTTGTGGCGCGAAGGGTGGACGAGGCGGTGTCGCGCTGGAGCTGAACGCCGGCGGTCGCGGCGTCGCGCTGGGCGTCGGCGAACGTCAGCGCCGCGGCCGGGCCAGTTGTCGGCCAGCGGTAGCCGTAGAGTGGCAGCGCGGCGACAATGTGGTCCGCGCCGACCTCGGCGGCGCGAAGCCTGGTCGCGCCTCGCACCCAATCGGGCGCGGCGAGTGGGCCCGGTGCCGACGTCGTCCAGTGCTGGTCGTACAGCATCACGAGGAGATAGTCGGCGGCGGGGACGAGATCTCGGCCGTGAAAGACCGTCGTGTCTACCGCAGGCACGGCAACGGCTACCGGCGAGGCGCCGTGCCGGCGGGCCGAGTCCGCGATCGCGCGGACGGCGGCGGTGACGAGATCACGGTCGGTCGCCGCGAAGCCCTCGAGGTCGATGACGACACCGCGGTAGCCGCCGCTCGTTAGGCGACGCGCCACCGCGCCCGCCGCGCGAGCGAGGGCCGAAGGGTCCGCGCCGAGGGCGCGCACGCCGCCGGCGTGAAAGTGGCCGGCCACGGCGTTCGTCACGATCGCCATCAGGCGCATCCCCGACGGGCGCGCGCGGGCGAGGGTGTCGCGGAACTCGGCGAACGGCTCACCCGTTAGGCTGTCGAGCTGGATCCACCCCGACACGACGGCATCGAGCTGCACGGCATGGTCGCGGGCGAGTGCGCTGCTGCGTGCGTCCCATGGCACCGTGAAGGCCCACACCTTGAGCCGGGCTGGCGCACCGAGCGTGCGCGCGGCGCAGGCCCCGGCGACGGTTGCGCCAAGGACCGCGGCGGCGAGCACACGATGGGAGAAGCGATGTCGAAGCGAGAGGGGCATGTCTCCAGAATACACGAAGGGTCGACGAGCGTTGCCCGTCGACCCGACAATGTACGTGCCAGCGACCGCGCGAGGCGGCGCTATGTTCGTGTGTTGCTCATCACACCGCGGTCGCGAACGAGATTGAACGGGTAGACGATCGTCTCGGGCGCGAATGGTCCCTTCTCGAAGCGCCAGTTGCGCATCGTAGTCGTGATGCACGACTCCACTTCACGGCGGCCGGCACCGGAGAGGCCGGAGGCGGAAACCGCGGCATCTTCGACGCGTCCGGAAGGAGCGACGGTGACCTCGACTTCAATCGTACCACTGAGGCCCGGGTTGATGCGAAGTCCTTCGGTCTCGTAGCAGCGCTGGATCTCGGACGAGTGGCGCAGGGCAACGAGCCGGATGTCCGTGTCGGGACGCACGCTATCGGCTTGCAGCGGCATCAGCGACATTCGACTCGCCATGGCGAGCGACAGCACAAGGGTATGCAGCATGAGTGAGAGAGCAGCGGGATTGGTACACCAGCGACGCCATCACTACGTGCGTCGCGCCCGTTGAGGTGACGAATGGATTCACCTCACGGTCACGTGGCGCACGCCTTGCCAACTCGACAATGCGCTCCGCCCTCAATTGATACTTCTCGTGCACCATCCTGGCATTGCCCTTTCGCGACGAGCTCGTGCACAACAAATTGCCGCTCGCTCGCTGTTCGTACCATTTGTCCTCCTTTTCGCCACTGCCTGCCCTGACGACCGCGGCGCCGGAACGGCGCAGGCGAGGACCGCACGGCAGTCGTCGGCGGGTGCCGTCGAGCTCCCGAGCGTCGCGTACAAGCCCGTCACGCTAGCGAGCGTCGGCAGGATCGAAGGTACGGTCGAGATCGATGGCGAGATTCCGGCGGACAGCGTCGTCACGCCAAGCGTCGATCAGGAACCCTGCGGCACCGGCTTTCCGGATTCGTCGATCGTGCGGCGTGGCAGCAAGCTCGCGAGCGCGGTCGTGTGGCTCACAGACGTGAAGGAGGGGAAGACGCTTCCCGTCGAGCGGCGCACGGAGATCGTGAACCAGGATTGCCGGCTCGTGCCACGCGTGCAGGCGGTCGTCGTCGGGACGACGGTGAACGTGCGCAATGAGGATCGTCTCGCGCACACGACGCGGTTCGTGCGCGGCGGCGCCGGGGGCGATACGCTGGCGCGGATCCCGCTGACGGACGACGGGCAGGTCGTACCTAACGAGCATCTCGCGGCGAAGGGCGGCCTCGTCGCCGCCACCTGCGTTCAGCATCCGTGGACGCGGGGCTTCATCGCCGTCTTCGAGAGTCCGTACTTCGCGCTCACCGATTTCGACGGCGGCTTCCGGCTCGACTCGATACCTCCGGGCACGTATCACCTGCGCGTCTGGCACGAGCGGAGCACGTCGACGATCGAGCGCGAGGTGACTGTGACCGCGAATGGAATCGAGCGGGTGGATGTGAAGGTGGCGCTGCGGTGATCTGCTGTGCGCTTCGAGCCTTTCGGGAAGCCTCGGTATATTGACGCAGACATCGCTCCCGCTATGGCGAGCCCAGAGGCGAGACGCAAGCTGAGGGCTCACAGCATTGAGAGAACTACTTGAGCCATCAGCTTCAGGCGTCAGGGTCAGCCCGCTCGCAGCTGAAGTAGTTCTCTTGATTCCGTCAGCTGTCGGCTTGCGTCTCGTCTCTGGGCTCGCTGTCGCGGGTGCGATCTATGGGCGGCACTCGAAGCGAATGCCTAGGACTGGCCGCTCTTACCGCAACAGCCACTGCCTAACGGCGGACAAAGAGTGGTTGAGGCCGCGGCGCTGCCGGGCCCAGCGCTCGACGTCGGCGAGCAGGTCGGCGGTTTGGCGCTCCGACGTCGTGGGCGCGGCAGTCCAATCATCGCTCGACCAGGATCGGACACGGACCACACCGCCGGCCTGTGGCCGCTCGATGAGAAGCAGCATCTCGGGCTCACCCTGTCCTCCACCCACGAGCAGTTGCAGGGTGTCGCTCGAGGACGCGTCGTGGAGGTCGAGCGGCGTCACCTCAGGAGCAGGCGGTCGGCGACCATCGCGCCGAAGAGCAATGCCAGGTAGAGCAATGAGAACTTGTACAACGACCACGCCGCCGGCATCCACTGACCACGGCGAGCAACGCGAATGACGCCGAGCAGGAAGGCACCATCGAGCAGAACGGCCGCGCCGAGATAGACCGCACCGAGCGCGCCGAACACCACTGGAAGAATCGTCAGCGGGACGAGAATGCCCGTGTACCAGAGCATCTGGCGGATCGTCTCCCGCTCCCCCCAGACGAGCGGCGCCATCGGAACGCCGGCGCGATCGTAGTCGCGCTGCTTGAGCAGAGCGAGCGCCCAGAAATGCGGCGGCGTCCAGTAGAAGATGATGAGGAACAGATAGACGGCGAGGAGATCGACGCGTCCGGTGACCGCGGCCCACCCGACGAGGGGAGGGAAGGCGCCGGCCGCGCCGCCGATGACGATGTTCTGCGGCGTGCTTCGCTTGTGCCAGCGCGTGTAGACGAAGACGTAGAAGTAGAAGCCCGCGAGCGCCAGCGTGGCCGTGAGCACGTTCGCGAAGTGCGCGAGCAGGTAGGTCGCGGTCGTCGCGAGCAGAATGCCGAAGAGGAGCACTTCGCGAGGCGTGAGGCGGCCGCTCGGAATCGGACGCAGGCGCGTGCGCGCCATGCGATCGTCGATATCGCGGTCGAGATACATGTTCACCGCGTTCGCGCCGCCCGCCATCAGATAGCCGCCGATGAAAACGACGACGACGAGCTGCCAGCTCGGCATTCCGGCGACGTACATCGGCGCGATCGTCGTGACGAGCAGCAGCGATATGATGCGCGGCTTCGTGAGCGCAACCAGATCGCGCGCGAAGATGCGCGCCGGCGAGGCGGCAACGTGTGTCACGACAACCCGATCCGCTCGGGCACAGCGCCGCGACGTATCGTGTGACGCGGCGACATCGCGCCTAACGGCGCTCCCGCCCGGTGAGCGCGCGCGGCGAGGTGGGCGAGATACGCGTACGAGAACGTGCCGAGCCAGACGCTGACTCCTACTGCCTCATGGAGCGAACGGAGAACGGCTGGGAGCGTCATGAGCACCATCGACGCGGCGATCGTGAGCTGGAGGATCACGAGTCCAAGCGCGACGGCGGCGGCGCGCGCTACGGTCCGCGACTCGCCGCGACGGCGTGACAGACCCACGACGACGCCGATCAGGTGGAGGAGTAGAAGCAGCGCGAGCACCCGATGCGTCAGCTGCACGTGCACGGCTTCGGCGCCGGCGGCCGCGTCGCGACCGCATAACGGGAACGATCGACAGGCGATCGCGGCGCTCGGCAGCTTCGCCGTCAGGCCACCGAGGGCGACTGTGAGAAAAGCAATCGCCGCGGCACCATAGGCGGCACGAGCGGCGCGGCCGGACACGGCCTCGACAGAGGCGGTCGCACCGCCCAGCGCTCCGGCGCGTATCGCCGCTGCGCCGAGGGTCGCGAAAAGCGTCATCGCGACGAGCCAGTGCGCGACCGTCGCATACGGAGGATTCCCCAGCTTCACCGTGACAGCGCCGAGGAGCGCTGCCGTTATGACCGCGGCGACCGCGAGAAGGGCGGCGCGCAGTACGCCACCGCGCCCGCCGACGCGTGGCTCGGCGCGCGCGCGCCAGGCAACGATCGCGAAGGCGACGACGGTGAGAACGAGGATGGACGCGAGCAGCCGGTGCGTCCATTCCACGACGAGGTCCGGCCGATTCATCGGCGGAAAGAGATGGCCGTAGCAGAGGGGCCAGTGATCGCCGCACCCCATTCCGGAGCCGGAGATCCGGACGATCCCACCAAAGACGAGGTGCGTGAAGGCGACCAAAAGTGCCGCGTAGGAGAAGCGGCGGAGTGCGGACAGAGATCGCATCACGTGCTCACATGCATCCCGCGCCAGGTCATCGCCAGGACGGCCGCGAGTGCGAGGGCAGGAATAACTGCCCAGGCGATCTCGCGAGGGCGGCGCGACGCGGATCGCATGACGGACGCGATGATAGCGGCGTGTGCGAGGCCGCATACGAGGGCGGCCGTCCAGAACAGAGTCTTGGCGACGGCTGGCGGCAGCAAGAAATGATTGTGCATTGTGGCTATTGGAAAGTGACGGTTGTAGGCATATGGGTCAATCGCGCTTGCCGTCCTTCCCCGATCGTCGCGCGCACCCTAGCATACTGCCTCATGCGTGACTCAACGACGGTCGATCCGCCATCGGCGCTGCCGCGCCGATTGGGACTGTGGAGCGCTGTGGCCGTCGTGATTGGCACGACGATCGGCTCAGGCATCTTTCGCTCCCCAGCGAGCATTACCGACCGACTGCCCGGTCCGCTGCCGCTCCTCTCCGTGTGGGTCGTGGGAGGCGCCCTGGCGCTCTGCGGGGCCTTGACGCTTGCTGAGATCGCCGGAGCGCTCCCGTATACCGGCGGCATCTACGTCTTTCTCCGCGAAGGGTGGGGAAGGCTCGTCGCCTTCCTCTTCGGATGGGCAGAGCTCGTGATCATTCGCGCCGCGGCACTCGGCGCGATCGCCATCACCTTCGCCGAGTATTTCCTGCGCGTGCTGGGCTTCGACCCGACGCGCGCGCCGTATGATGGCTACGCGCACTATCTGGCGGCGGCGGCGATCGTCGTCATGGCGGGCGTGAACATCATCGGCGTGCGGTTCAGCTCTCTGATCCAGAACGTCACGACCATCGCGAAGTACTTCGGTCTCCTACTCATCGTCCTGATCGCGCTCGCGTTAGGCTTCCCACGCACCGGGGGCAATTTCACGCCGGCCGCGCCAGCGGGGAGCTTCTCGATCTCGGCGTTCGGTCTCGCGCTCGTGTCCGTGCTCTGGGCGTACGACGGATGGGCCGATCTCAGCTTCATCAGCGGCGAGGTCAAGGATCCCAGACGCAACATGCCTCGGGCATTGATCCTCGGCGCGGTCGCGATCGTCGCCATCTATTTGTTGGCCAACGTGGCGTATCTCGCGGTGCTGCCGGTGGGCGAGATCCGCGGATCACGTCTCGTCGCGGCCGACGTCGCACAGCGGCTCGTCGGCGCGGGGGGCGTCGTGTTCGTGTCGAGCACCGTGATGCTGTCGACGTTCGGGACGCTGAATGGCTCGATCCTGACGTCGCCACGAATCTGGTTCGCGATGGCGGACGACGGGCTCTTTTTCCGGCGGGTGGCGAGCGTGCATCCGCGTTTCCAGACTCCGTACGTCGCGATCTCGATCGCGGCTGTGTTGGGCGCGGCGTTCGTGCTGCTGCGCACGTTCGAGCAGCTCGCGGATACGTTCGTGACGGCGATCATTCCGTTCTACGCGTTAGGCGTGGCGTCGATCTACGTGTTGCGTCGGCGGCCGGATTATCAGCCACCATTCCGGACGCCGGGCTATCCGGTGGTGCCGGCGTTGTTCGTGCTCGCGACGATCTATCTCCTCGCGAACGCGATCATCGATCCGTCGAGCCGGTGGGCGACGCTGGCGGTGATGGGCGTGACGCTGCTCGGGATACCGGTCTTCTATCTCACCGTCGGAAGACGACCTTCCGCCCCAGTCCATAGCGAGCAGTCCATAGCAGTCAGGGAATGATCTGCTCTGCTCTGGGCGGATGGACGCTTCGATGGCGTTCATGCTCGCCAACAGCGAAGACGCGAATTGCGCGAATTTTTGCGAATCGTTCCCTGTGGCGGGATAGGTCCTCGCTCTACGACCCGGGATCTTCTTCTTTGGAACTGCACACCGATGGATGCTCGTCGCACCCCCACTCATCAGGCTCGTTGAGCGAGGAGGTGTAGGCGCCCACGGTTGGATTCGTGCAGTTCATTCGCGTAATTCGTGTCTTCGCTGTTCTTCCGCGTGGATGCTATCGAAGCAGCCCGAAGCACGAGGGACGCTCAGAAGATCCGCAGATTGATATACTTCCGCGGATTCTTCTTGAAGTCGTTCATCAGTGAATCGACGCTGCCGACGACGTGGCGGATGTCGCGGTAGAGGGAATCGTCGGTGAGCAGACGGCCCGCGGAGCCCTCGCCCGTATTCAGCTTCGCCAGCGCGCTGTTCAGCTGGCGTGACGCACT
This sequence comes from Gemmatimonadaceae bacterium, assembly GCA_035273165.1. Lineage (GTDB taxonomy): Bacteria > Gemmatimonadota > Gemmatimonadetes > Gemmatimonadales > Gemmatimonadaceae > AG2. The sequence goes on along the minus strand of DATEPP010000255.1, from coordinate 10,980 downwards.
GTCGAGCGAGGTCGCGAGCTTCGCGAAGTTCTGGCTCGTGGAGGAGAAGCTGCGCAGCGTCGAGTCGATGCGCGCGGAGTCGATTGCCGTTGCGGCACGGCGGTAGGCAGCGAGCGTCGTCGTCAGATTGCGATTCTGCTCGGCGGCGATCGACTGCATCTGCGCGGCGAGCGCGGAGGTGGAGGCAATGGTCTTGCGCAGATCCTTGACCCCGCCCGCCTGCACCAGCTCCATGTCGAGCGCCTGCGTCATGCGCTGCACGTTCATGCCGATCGAATCGACGCGGCTCATGATCTCGGCGATGTCGGGACCTGGACTGCCGGCGGGCACCGTGTCGCCAGGAGAATAGTTCAGCGGCGACACGGGCATCGTCGGGGTGAGGGCGACGGCCACGTCTCCGAAGATGCCGACGGGCTTCACCGTCGCGATGGAGCCCTTCGGCACCGTCTGGTCACCGTTGACCCGGAAGGTCACGTCGAGATAGCCATCGCGCCGCAGCTTCACGTCGCTCACGTAGCCGACGTTCACGCCGGCAAGGAGAACGGGCTGCCCCTGCTTCAGACTCTGTCCCCACTGAAAGCGGGTATAGAGCGGATAGCCGGTCGAGAGCCCGCCGCGGGCGAGCCAGAGTGCGCCCACGACAAGGATCGCGATCGCGATCGTGATGAGCATCCCGACGGCAACTTCGTCGCGTCGTCTCATGCTTGCAGGAATGGTCCGAGCAGGATGGCGGTGATGGCGTCGAGCACGAGGATGACTACCGAGGTGATGACGACGGCACGAGCGGTCGAACGCCCGACCCCTTCCGCGCCAGTCTCGGTGATGTAGCCCTCGTATGAGCAGTTGAAGGCGATCGCGGCCCCGAACAGCGTCCCTTTGAGCAAACTATAAAAGAGCTGGAAGCCGCCATAACCGAGGCGAAGCCCCTCGCGGAAATCGGTGGGCGGAACGTGGGTGAAGTTGACGGAGATAAAGTATGCGCTCCCCAGGCCGACGGCGTTCGCGAGGATGACGAGCGTCGGAAGCATAACGATGGCCGCGAGGAGCCGTGGAACGACGAGATACGCGATCGGATCGAAGGCCAGCGTCTCGAGGGCATCGATCTGCTCGGTGACGCGCATCGTCCCGATCTCGGCCGTCATGCGTGCGCCGACGCGGCCCGTGAGCACGAGACCCGTGAGCAGTGGCCCCAGCTCGAGCACGATCATCAGTCGAGAGGCAAGACCGACGAGCGAGAGCTGGACACCGGGGAAGAGCTGATATCTGATCTGAATCGCGATGACGGCGCCGATGAACGCGGCGACGATCGACGCCAGGGGCACGGAATCGACGCCGATGTTCTTCATCTGGCGCACCATCTCGCCGGCCCAGGTACTCGGCTCGGCGAGCGCGCGCACGATGTCGCGCACGAAGAAGCCGCGAAGTCCGATGTGGCGGAAGATGCCGAGGAAGCTGCGTGCCACGCGCCGGAAGAACCTCATGCCGGTGCGCTGCACGACGGGGAAGGTCTCCGTGGGTCGGAGATCCGTTCCGCGGGGATAGAAGGTGGAACCCACTAGGCGTTATGCGGGACGTGGGGCTGGGGATGCGTTATGCACATGGGTAGAGAAAATAGCGCGCCCCCCGCCGCGCGGCCGGCGTCCCACATCAGGTCCTCACTCGGGCCATCAGGACGAGACCTATGACGCCGAAGATCACCCCCGGCACCCAGGCCGCGAGATCGGGCGGGATGAGTCCCTTGCCGCCAATCGCCTTGGTGAGCTGAATGAGCATGAGAAAGATGACGGTCGTGGCGAGGCTGACGCCAATGCCGTAGGCGGTGCCGCCGCGCTGCGTACTCGTAGCCAGTGGCGCTCCGAAGAGCGCGATGATGATGCAGGTCGCCGGGATGGCGATCTTGAGCGCGCGCTCGACCCGGAGCAGGTTAGCGTCGCTTCCCGACCGTTCCTGCGCGCGAATGAACCGCGTGAGCTCCTCGTAGCGCATCTCCTCGGGGCTGCGCGGCTTCGCCATCATCTCGATCGGGCGCTCGGTGAGACGTCGGTCACGGAGACTGTCGAACGAGATGGCGAAGCTTGCGGGCGTCGTGTCGGGCACGACCTCGAGGTAACCGCCGCCCAGTGTCCAGCCGCGCTTTGCGTCGTAGCGCGCGGACCTCGCGGTGAGCACGTACGATGGGTATTCGTCGCCGTGTCCCTTTCGCTCGATCTGCGCCTGGTCCATCGTGCCGGCGTTTGTGTTGAGCGATCCGATCTTGTAGACGCGTCCATACTCGCCGGCGAAGGCGAAGTTGTAGCGAGTGGTTTGCAGCGTCGCGATGTTCTTTTCCTCGAGGAGATCGGCGCGGCGCTGGTTGGTGATCGGGACGACCTCGCCGAGGGCGAGGTCGAGACCGCAGGCGAGGACGGCGCCGAGGAGGATCGGCGCGATGAGCCGATAGAAGCTGATCCCCGACGCCTTGGCGGCGGTGATCTCCGAGTGTCGCGTGAAGCCGCCGATCGAGAATACGGTCGCGAAGAGCACGGCCGCGGGCAGGACCATGAACATCGAATCAGGGAGCCAGTACACGTAGCTCATGATGATGTTCTGCCGCGGCAGATGCCGGCTGAGATACTTGTTCAGGTTGTCGGTGAGATCGATGACGACGAGCAGCAACGGAAACCCGAGCGCCGTGGAGACGAAGATCTTCCAGAACTCGAGGAACACGTAGCGATCCAGTGGCCTAACGATTCGCATCAGGCGACCCTCCGCCTCCGCTCGAGAGGAATTCCCAGCTTCCGGCCAACGCGGGCGAACCACATCCGTGCCGTCTCGATCATCTCACCGATGTCGCCGCCGCGTCCGGTGCTGGCTTCGCGACCCATGCGCCACGTGAGCACCAGCCCGACGACGGTCATGATGACATTCGTACCCCACATCGCCCAGAACGCCGAGATGTAGCTGCGGTTCGCGAGCTCCTCGCCGCCGATCAGGCCGACGTAGTAGACCGCGAAGATGAAGAGGCTCACACCAATCACGAGCCCGACGCCGCCCCGGGGAAAGCGAAGGGCGATCGGCGCGCCGACGAGCACGAAGATGAGGCATGCCGCGGCAAGCGAGAATTTCTTCTGGATCTCGACGTCGTATCGATTCTTGAGCAGCTTCGCCTGATCGGCATTGAGCTTGGCGAGATTGAGCCGCTGGTCCGGCGGCAGTCCCACCGTGGTGCCGATGGATGAAGCGAGTCCACTCGAGGGAGCCGGCGGTGGTTTGACGGTTGCCGCGGCGGCCGGCTGGCTGCCAGCGAGCCTTCCGGCCCCCGCGAGGAGGGTGCAGTAGGCCCCTCCAATTCCGAATGGCGGCGTGATCTTCGGAGCCTTCGGGTGCGGACCAGCTGGCGGCTTCGGGCGCGGTTGCTTGTTGCCGATGGCGGTCGCAGGCGGCGGCGTCGCCGCATTGATGGAGTCGCGGAGCCACGCTGCTTCGACGGAGTCGAATCTGGCGCGCTGAAAGCCTGTGTCGGCCTTGGCGAGAGCGGCTTGCATCTCGCAGACCGACATCTCGCGGTCGCCCTTGGTCACGGTGTCCGCGTCCCCCGTCTCCTGGAACTGCGACCCGACACCGGCGACGCGCATCAGCTGCCGCATGAAGTAGAGCCGAGTGAGCTGGCCTGGCTTGTCGGTGGGCACGGTCGCCATGAGACCATGGTAGAGCGTCATCTGGAGGTCGCGCATGTTGGGCGCGAACTCGATCTTGCCGCTGTCGGCGTAGATGGTGCGCCGGTTGACGGGGTTCGCGACGTCGTAGATCGTGACGTCCTTCATCCGCGACGACCCTTCGTCGAGATGGCCAGCGCGGAGATAGAGTTGACCCTCCTTCACCGTGTTGAGAACTTGCTCACGGAGGGCGAAGGTGGGCTTCGTGCGGAAGATGTCCATCTGGAGCACCGCGAGCCGATGGTTGGCGCGTGGCAGGATCTGATCGTTGAAGGCGATCATTACGAGGGCGAGCACAAACGCCCCCGCGAGCGACGGCACCATCAACTGGCGGAGCGACACGCCGCCGGCCTTGAGCGCGGTGATCTCATTCTCCGACGCGAGGCGGCTGAACGCGTAGAGCACGGCGACGAGCACGGCCATCGGCAGCGTCATCGCGACGGTGAAGGGGATCGACAGCAGGAAGAACTGAAGGATGACCGTCCAGTGCAGCCCTTTGCCGACGAGATTGCCGAACTGCCGCGCGATGTACTGTAGAAGCATCAACGACGTCAGCGCCGTCAACGCGAAGGTAAACGGCCCGACATGCTCCTTGAGGACGTAGCGGCTGATTATCTTCACGACGTTTCGGGGATCATTTCGCGGAACTTCAGTAATTCCACAATCTTGGACGCCGGAGAGTGGGGGTAAGTTCCATGGCCGCCCGGTGGCTATGCAAGCTCCGTGTCTGTGACTGGTGGTTGGTGGTCGGTGACTGGTGGCTGTCAGTTACCAGCCACCAGCCACCAATCACCAGTCACCAAGGTAACCCCTCGCCGCTCGACACGTCCTCTTATCGTCCCACTCGTGAGAAGACCGCTGCCCCTGCCAATCGTTGCCTGCCTTCTCCTCTCGCTGAGTGCGTGCGAGCGGTTTCAACGGCCGCGCACGACATTCAACGGCGAGGCGACGCTCGCCTACGTGAAGACGCAGCTCGATTTCGGACCGCGCGTCCCTGGCACGCCGGCCGCGCGCCGGACGGGTGACTGGATCATCGCCCAGATGAAGCAGCGAGCTGATACGGTCGTCGTGCAGAGCTGGACGCACGTCACCGCCAAAGGCGACTCGCTGCCTCTTCGCAACATTCTCGCCCGGATCAATCCGTCCGCGACGCAGCGCGTCCTCTACGTCACGCACTGGGACACACGGCCTACAGCTGACGAGGACCTCAACCTCGGCAACAAGCGGCTACCCATTCCCGGCGCCAACGACGGTGCGGCGGGCGTGGCGCTGCTCATGGGGATCGCCGACGCGCTGAAGAAGACGAAACCGCTCTATGGCGTCGACCTGCTCTTCGTCGACGGAGAGGACTACGGCAGCTTCGACGGCTACAATCCGGACAGCGCGCTTACCGTAGCGGCCGACGTCCTCATCGGATCGACGTACTTCGCGAATCACCTGCCGTCGCCCGACTACCGCCCGATCTTCGGCGTGCTCTTCGACATGATCGGCGACAGGCATCTGCAGATCTATCAGGAGTCGAACTCGGTCGCGCAGGCGCCGGAGGTCGTGAGCCGGGTCTGGTCGATGGCCGACGATCTGGGCTACGGCAAGTACTTCCTGGACGTGAACAAGCAGGCGATGACGGACGATCACATCCCGCTCCTGAGGCGCGGGCTCCGCGTGATCGACGTCGGCGACTTCGACTACTGCTTGAACGACGAGGTCGGGTGCGAGCCTGGCGCGGACAATCTCCACCACACGTTGCAGGACACCTTCGACAAAGTTTCCGCGCGTAGCCTGCAAGTGGTGGGTGATGTCGCGGTGGCGCTGGTGACACGGTAGAGGTGCTAGGTGCTAGGTGGTAGGTGGTAGAACTGCACACCTGCGAACTCCTAGCACCTAGCACCTAGCACCTTCGGTACACCATGCAACGTTTTGATGCGTGAGTGTGAGGGCTCTGTCCTTACACTCGCCGCATGCCAACTCCCGCAGAAAAAAAAGCTCTCCTCTTCCTCGCCAGCGTCGGCCTCCTCGGCGCTTCGGTCCGCGTACTGCGGGCGGTGGGGACGATCGACGCCGTCCCCGCAGCGAATGCGCGCGCGCTGGACGGCCAGCTGGCCGCGGTCGATTCCGCGCGTCGAGCGAAGCAAGGGAAGGGGAAGGCCCGATCGCGGCCCAAGCGCGGCCGGCGCCACTCGTTGCCGGACACTTTGCCCGGCTCTGACACGACAATTGCATCGCCGGCGCCTAACGGCAAACCAGCGACGACGTTATTCCGCGCGAAGGTGGACGTCGATATAGCGACGGCCGGACAGCTGGACGCACTGCCCGGCGTCGGGCCGGTGATGGCACGGCGGATCGTCGCGGATCGCGAAAAGCGCGGACCTTTTGGCTCGCTCGCGAACCTGCGACGCGTCAAAGGGATCGGGCCCGCGCTCGCGGCGCGGCTCGATTCGCTGGTGACGTTCTCGGGCACCCCGCGTCCTCCAAGTGCCACGCCGACGGACTCTTCGGCCACCGAGCGCCAGGGTGCACACCGCGCCTCGCGCGCTCGACGAGGGGGACGCGGCGGGGCGCGAGTGCCTAACGGGTCCGTCCCGCCGCTCGCTCCAGGCTCCGGCTACACTCGTCCTCCGTCACTCACCCCGCCCGCGCAATGGCAGCACCCGTCGTCGCCATCGAGCGAATCGGTGATCTCCTCGTCCGCGAGGGGCTCATCACGCGCGAGCAACTCGCACGCGCGCTCGAAGAGCAGCGCGCGAGCGGGACGCGGGTCGGGTACAATCTCATCAAGCTCGGGTTCATCGAAGAGAACGAGCTGACGAAGATGCTGGCGCGGCAGTACAAGATGCCCGCCATCGATCTCGCGCGATTCGAGGTCGACCCGAAGATCGCGAAGATGATCCCGACCGAGCTCGCGGTGAAGAATCTGGTCATCCCGCTCAAGCGCGACGGCCGGACGCTCACCATCGCGATGGCGGATCCGACCAACCTCGGCGTCCTCGAGGATCTCAAGTTCATCACGCGGTACGACATCTTCCCGGTGATCGCGGGCGAGTTCACCCTGCGCAACGTCATCGAAAAGATCTACGGCACGCAGGACGAGCAGCGCCTCGAGAAGTTGATGAACGAGATCGAGGTCGAGTCCGACGTCGAGGTCATCGAGGAGCAGGACGAAGACGCCGCCGGTGCCGCCGACATCGACGATGCACCGGTCGTCAAGCTGATCAACGCCATCCTCACCGACGCCGTGCGGCGCGGTGCCTCGGACATTCACTTCGAATGCTTCGAGCACGAGCTTCGCGTCCGGTATCGAATTGACGGTGCCCTGTCGGAGGTCATGAAACCTCCGATGAAGCTCAAGGCGGCGTTGATCTCGCGCTTCAAGATCATGGCGCAGCTCAACATCGCCGAGCGTCGCGTGCCGCAGGACGGCCGCATCAAGCTGAAGGTCGGGAACAAGGTCATCGACTACCGCGTCTCGACGCTGCCGACGCTCTTCGGCGAGAAGATCGTGCTCCGAATTCTCGACAAGGGGAACCTCACCCTCGATCTCGAGAAGTTCGGCATCGAGCCGCGCGCCGAGAAGGATCTGATGGAAGCAGTCATGAACCCGTACGGGATGGTGCTCGTCACCGGCCCGACGGGTTCCGGTAAGACGACGACGCTGTACTCCGCGCTCGCGAAGATCAACCAGATCGACGTGAACATCATGACGGCGGAGGACCCCGTCGAGTACAACATGTTCGGCGTCAACCAGGTGCTCGTGCGCAACGAGGTCGGGATGACCTTCGCCGCGGCGCTGAAGGCGTTCCTGCGGCAGGATCCGAACATCATCATGGTCGGCGAGATTCGAGATCTCGAAACCGGCGGCATCGCGATCAAGGCCGCGCTCACCGGTCACCTCGTGCTCTCGACGCTGCACACGAACTCGGCGCCGGAGACGGTGACGCGACTGCTGGACATGGGCCTCGAGCCATTCAACGTCGCGTCCGCGCTCAACCTCGTGCTCGCGCAGCGACTGCTGCGCCGGATCTGCAACAACTGCCGCACGCAGTACGAGCCGACGGACGAGGAGCTCGCTGGCGCCAAGGTGACACGCGCGACGACGCTGCGTGATCTGCGCTTCACGAACGAGGCGATTGCCAACGCGAAGGCGAAGGCGACGAAGGAAGCACTGGCCGGTCTTCAGCACGCGACGCTCGATACCGCGATCGGGGAGCTTGGCTTCTTCAAGGGCACCGGTTGCGATACCTGCGCGGGAACGGGACTGAAAGGCCGCCAGGGCGTCTATGAGGTGATGCCGATGAGTCAGAAGATTCGCCGGCTGATCATCATGAACTCGGGCGCGGCCGAGATCCGCGACGGCGCGATCGAGGAAGGGATGCTCACGCTGCGCATGGACGCGTGGATGAAGGTGTTGAAGGGAATCACGACGGTCGAGCAGATGATCCGCGAAACCTCTGCGTGATGCGTGATGCGTGGCGCGTAGTGCGTGGAGCAGCCACGCGCCACCCGCCACGCGACACGCGCCACGACTTCCAGGCACATTGATGACAGCTCCGAATACAGCACCTTCCAGCCTCAACCTCCGGGTCCTCCTCGAAGAAATGATCGAGCGGGGCGCGTCCGATCTGCACATCACGGCGGGCGAGCGGCCCAAAGTGCGCGTCGATGGAGACATCACGAACTCGAACATCGACACCGTGCTGCAGCCGAAGGACTGCATGCAGCTCGCGTATTCGGTGTTGACGGAGAATCAGAAGAAGAAGTTCGAGATGGAGGACGAGCTCGATTTCTCGTTCGGCATTCAGAATCTCGCGCGCTTCCGCGGCAACGTCTTCAAGCAGCGCGGCTGCGTGTCGATGGTCATCCGACAGATCCCGTTCCAGATCCGCACGTTCGAGGAGCTGGGACTGCCGAAGGTCATGGCCGATCTCTCCGATCGCCCGCGCGGGCTCATTCTCGTCACCGGCCCCACGGGCTCGGGCAAATCGACGACGCTCGCCGCGATGATCGACCGCGTCAACCGGAAGGAGAAGGGCCACATCATCACGATCGAAGATCCGATCGAGTTCATTCATCGCCACCAGTCCTGCATCGTCAATCAGCGTGAGGTCGGAAGCGACACGAAGAGCTTCCAGGCATCGCTGAAGTACGCGCTCCGTCAGGACCCGGACGTCGTGCTCATCGGCGAAATGCGCGATCTCGAAACGATTCAGGCGGGCCTAACGATTGCCGAGACGGGCCATCTGGCGTTCGCGACGCTCCACACCAATTCGGCGGCGGAGGCGATCAACCGCATCATCGACGTCTTCCCCTCGCACCAGCAGGGCCAGGTGCGCGCGCAGCTCGCGTTCTGTCTCGAGGGCATCATCACCCAGACGTTGCTGCCGAAGGCCAAGGGCCGAGGCCGCGCGATGGCGGCGGAGATTCTCTTCGTCACTCCGGCGATCCGGGCGCTCATCCGCGAGGACAAGATCCACCAGATCTACTCGATGATGCAATCCGGAAAGAAGTACGGCATGCAGACGATGAACGACGCGCTGTATCAGCTCTACATGTCGCGCGAGGTTGCCTGGGAAGATGTGATCCGCGCGTCGCACGATCCGATCGAGCTCGCCCGCATGTGCAACATGCAGATCGATGGGCTCGAGGGCGGGGACGAGCCGAAGAAGGCGGCGGCAGGTGGCGGGAAGACGTTGGGACTGAAGAGATAGTGACGAGTGGCGCGTGACGAGTGGCGAGTAAGTCTGACTCGCCACCAACCACTCGCCACTCGCAACTCAGCGAGGAATCAGGAATGCCGGTCTATACATACTCCGCTCGCGCCATCAACGGTGAGCTAAAGAACGCGACGATCGACGCGCCGAGCCGGGAAGAGGCGGTCGCGCAGCTGCGCAAGCAGCGCTTGAACGTCGTCAAGATCGACGAGGCGCCGAAGAAGAAGAAGGGCGGCAAGGTCCCGATGCGCGACATCGTGATCTTCACGCGCCAGTTCTCGACGATGATCAATGCCGGTCTTCCGCTCGTGCAGGCGCTCGACATTCTCGCGAACCAGAGCGAGAACCAGGCGCTCAAGGACGTCACCAAGGCGGTCGTCTTCGACGTCGAGTCCGGAAACACGGTCGCCGACGCGCTCCGCAAGCATCCGAACGCGTTCACCGAGCTGTATGTGAACATGGTCGCCGCCGGTGAGGCGGGCGGTATTCTCGACACGATCCTGATGCGTCTCGCGGTGTTCATGGAGAAGAACGACGCCCTCGTCCGCAAGGTGAAGGGCGCCATGATCTACCCCGGCGTCATCATGAGCGTCGCCGCGATCGCGATCACCGTGCTTCTCGTGTTCGTCATCCCCGTCTTCGAGAACATGTTCGCGTCAGTGAACATGGCCCTGCCGCTGCCCACACGTATCGTGATCGGCGCGTCGCGCTTCCTGAAGGTCTATTGGTGGGCAGTGGGCGCCGGTCTGTTCGGCCTGGTCTACCTGATGAAGAACTACTACGCGACGTCGGGCGGAAAGCTGACGATCGACAAGCTGATGCTCAAGGCGCCGATCCTCGGCGACGTCCTGCGAAAGTCGGCGGTGTCGCGGTTCACGCGCACGTTAGGCACGCTGATCTCATCGGGCGTGTCGATCCTCGACGGGCTCGAGATCACGGCGAAGACGGCGGGCAATCGCGTGATCCAGGACGCCATCATGGAATCGCGCGCCTCGATCGCGGGCGGTGAAACGATCTCGGCGCCACTCAAGAAGAGCGCGGTCTTCCCTCCGATGGTGATCTCGATGATCGCCGTCGGCGAGCAGACGGGCGGTCTCGACGAGATGCTTACGAAGATCGCGGACTTCTACGACGAAGAGGTCGACGCGGCCGTGAGCGGCCTGTTGGCGATGATGGAGCCGCTGATGATCGTCTTCCTCGGCGTGGTCGTCGGCGGCATGGTCGTCGCCATGTACCTGCCGATCTTCGACATGGTGAACGCGGCCGGATGATCGTGCATCGCGAAATCTCGAGGGTCCGCGTCAACATGTTGGTCCGTTGCTCCATCCTGTTGCTTTGCGCCGTCTCGGCGTGCACCGACGTGTCGGCGCCGAGCGGCGGCGGGAGCACCACGACCACCAGTCTCGTCATCACTCCCGGACAGGTTCGGCTCGTCGCGGTCGGCGACACCGCACGCCTGCGCGCGGCGATGTATGATGACGGAGGCACCCGTCTCACCAACGCCGGCGTCACCTGGTCGTCAGCCGATCCGGACGTCTTTACGATCGACCAGTCTGGTCTCGTCACGGGTCTCAAAGCGC
>DATEPP010000254.1:0-2391 GCA_035273165.1 Gemmatimonadaceae bacterium | reverse complement strand
TGGCGTCACCTTCGAGGAGTACGACCTTCCGGGGCTTGTCACCAGGAACGGCATCGCCACGGGCGGCGGTGCGAAGAGCGCATGGTTCAAGGACTCCGAGGGCAACATCATGGCGCTCATCCAGAGCTATCAGCGCTAGCGCCCTCGCTGCTGATCGATGTCACTGATGTCTGGCAGTCCTTCGGGTTCAAACATTCTCGGGGGGCGGGGAAGCGGTTCGTCCACCTTTGGCGGTGTCCTCCTCGTTGAGCTGTGAAGGTGCTCGCCAGATGTGAGACGGGCAAGACGCGCCGCGCCGCGATCATGCCATGAGGGACCTCACGTGGGCGGCGAAGGCATGCCAGACGGCCGTGTGGCCAACCGCGAAAGCCGTCAGCTCGATGAACACGACCCACGCACCGCCTAACACCGTTGCGCGATGAATTCGACGAGTCGTCCTCAGGTCGAACGCCACGATCAGCGTGAGGAGAAGGAATGCGCACAGCATGGCCGGAAGCGGTTTGTGGAGAAGGAACGCCACCGGCCAGCGACCGAAGCCCGCCGTGGTCATCGCGATCGTGCCGATGATGATGAGCCGCTTGTGAACGGCCGGCTGCCGCCGCCATCGAAAGCCGAAGAACACCGGCACGGCGAAGCCCGCGATCTCGCTCAGCGCGACGGCGAAGATCAGCGGTGCGTCCACACCGGGCACGAGTGACATTCGATTGAGCATTTCCTTGGCGACGGCGAGGCCCAGCACGACCATCAGCGGCGCGAGGCCAAGGCCGAGAAGGCCCAGCTTGCGATGAATGCGGGTGTGACCGGTACCGACAAGCGAGGTCTGCGCGAGCAACAATACGATCCAGCAGGTGAACACCGCGCCGTGCACGTGGACGATGGGCGCCGCCAACGGCTTTGCGCCGAACACGCCCGCGAGATAATATGTTCGCGCGAAGCCGATGAAGACGACGAGCGCAATTAGCGCCGACATCCCGCTGAAAAAGAGATGTTCGGCCGTTCGTTCGCTCTGCTTCTCGACGACGCGCGACCCAACGAGGGTAGTGGCCATTTTGCGACTCCGTGTTCGCGGTAAGATGCGCTCACGGATCGAGGCGGTCTTGGACGGAGAGGAAATGGCCCTGGACCCAGCGGAAGTGCCAGTGTTCAGAGAACGCGAATAGCGAGGACACGCGTGAACCAAGCCGGCCCTTCCGACGATCCGCGAGCTCGAGCACGCCTCCTCCGAATCCGAACCGACGATTGGCCGGCGCGCGACCGCGCTGAGATGTTCCGGGAGCTCCACGGGCGCGACCGCATTCGCGTCGAGCCACGACCGGACGAGCCGCTCCGCATCGACGCGATCCTGTTGCGACTACCAGATCTCGGGCTGTTGCGAGGAGCGCGCTCACCGTTGCGATCCGACTTCGCCGATGGAAGCGACCGGCTGATCGTGAACCTCGGCAGCCCCGCCGTTGCGTCGCAGTTCGGGCGGGAGCTTCTCCTCGAGCGAGGTGATGCGATTGCGCTCTCGGGCTCAGACGCTGGTAGTCTGACGACGTTCCGCACGGGGCGCATCATGACGCTCGACTTTCCGCAGGGACGATTGCTGCCGTTGCTGAAGCAGCCGAAACACCGCAGCGCGCGCCGCATTCCGAAAGACTCGGTGCCGCTTCGGCTACTGCGCGGCTACGTGCGTGCTGCGTGCACCGCCGACGGGATCTCCGCATCAGGGCTTCCGCAACTGGCGGTGACGCACCTCTACGACCTCGCCGCGATGGCTGTCGGCGCCGCCGCGGAGACGGAGGAGATCGCGCGCGGCCGCGGCGTCCGCGTCGCGCGGCTGCAGGCGATCAAGGATGATCTTCTGGCGCGGATGGCGAGTGATCTGTCGCTCGCTGAGATCGCGGCACACCATGGCCTGAGCCCGCGCTATGTCGGCATGCTATTCGAGAGCGAGGGAACGAGCATGACAGAATTCGTCCGCCAGGAGCGACTGAAGCGGGCGCGCTCGATGTTACTCAGTCCTCGCTTCCGCGGCCGCCGCATCGCCGAGATCGCGTACGAGGTCGGCTTCAATGACCTGTCCTACTTCAATCGGAGCTTCCGTCGGCAATTTGGGCGCTCGCCGAGTGAGGTTCGAGAGCTGGGGATGGTGGAGCACTCTCGTTAGGCTCCTGCGGACCGGCGTTGAGATCATCTCGCTCTGGAGAGAGCTGGGCGTCGGTCCGCGAATTCCGCGAGTGCAAGCGAATGCGATCGGGGCGCTGATTCCGGTTCTTTCGCGTGTCGACGAAGCGATAGAACTTTGGATGCGGGCCAAAGTGGAGTAGCACACCGACCTGGAATGTGCGGCCTGGCTCGCCGATGTGATCCGCGTCGGACTTCGGGCTCGCTAAAAAGAACCGATTGTCG
>DATEPP010000253.1:0-6649 GCA_035273165.1 Gemmatimonadaceae bacterium | reverse complement strand
CGCCGCCCTGGCCGCCGCCCCCCTGGCCGCCGCCACTACCGCCGCCGGGACGGCCACCGCCGCCACCGCCAGATCCTCCTCCTCCACCCATTCCGCCTCCGCCACCGCTGCCACCACCACCCGGACGTCCGCCACCACCGCCGCCTTGGCCACCTCCACCCATTCCTCCCCCACCGCCACCACCCTTACCGCCTCCGCCCTGTCCGCCTCCACCCATACCGCCCATGCCTTGATCCTGATCGGTGCTGTTCTTGTCCGCCATGCGGATACCCTCACCTTTCGGCAAGCGACGTCTCGCGCGCGGACGGAAGTGTCCGCGGCTCGAGCATGCAGCATACTCAGCCCGCAGTGCTCGTGCCAAGTAGCCCGCCTCGACGCGAATGGACGCGCAATCTGTTTATTGTTTACACAACGATCAGCCCACGTCGCGCGCCAATCATGACGGCCTCAGCACGAGTGGAGGCGTGCGTTTTCGCGAATACTGACCCCACGTGAAACTTCACAGTGTGTTCGGAGATCGCGAGTCGGGCCGCGATCTGCTTGTTGCCGAGTCCGTCCGCGATCATCCGGAGCACCTCGAGCTCGCGCGGGGTGAGCGGAGTTTCCCTCGAGAGCTCGTCCTTCCCGGTCCTCGACGGCGCGGCGGCAGGAGTGCCATTACTCCGCATTGTTGCGAAGAGCTCACTCGTGACCGCCACGAGCCCTGCCGCCGCGGCGCTGACGGCGGCAACGATCTCATGTGGGCGCGCGTCGCGCGGAAGGAGCCCGCGAACGCGCGCGCCCAACGCTCCCACGAACGACGCGGCGTCTTCGTCGTCCGTGAGTACGACCACCGCGGGTAACGCATGCACGCCATCGTCGAGATCGCCCGAGACGACGTGAAGGATTGTCAGCGCATCGTCGTCACCGCCCGCGAATTCCAGCACCAGGACATCCGGCTCGTGCTCGACGATCTCGTCTGCGAGCGACGTTCCGGCCTTCGCACTTCCAACGACGACGATCGCCGGATCACGCGCGAGAATCGCTTCGAGACCGGCACGCGACACGGCCGATGCCGCGGTGACGAGCACCCGTGTCACCGCGCCAACGCCTCGAGCGCGAATCGAGCGGCGACGTGCGCGGGCACCGCGATGCCGAGCCCGCGCGCGATCATGCAGTTGATTCCCACGACTGCTCCGTCGAGTGTCGCGAGTGGCCCGCCGGAGTTGCCCGGCGCCAGGCGCACGTCCGCTCGGATCCAGCCCTCATCACGCTTCGTGGCGGCGTGAACGATCCCGAAGCTGAGCGCACCGCCAACACCGAACGGATGTCCCAGAGCGACGACGATCTCGCCAGCGCGGAGGGTGCGGGCATCGCCGAGGGATGCGGACGATGGCCAATCAATGGGCACATCGACGAGCGCCAGCAACGCGAGATCGCGATCCGCATCTCGCGCGATCACCTCGGCATCGGCACGATGTCCCGCGTCATCCTCCACGACAAGCTCATCCCCCCGCCGAGGTGGGACGACGTGCGCGTTGGTCATGACGATCGATCGTCCGCTCGACGGCCAGATGATCCCCGCGCCGACGCCGTCGAAGCGCGCTCCCGCCGTCGCGACTCGCACTGTGAGGCGTCGCAACCGGTTCGCGAGCGCATGAAGCTCAGATGTGAGCGGCCTGTGGGCTGGCAGCGCCGCGGCTGCGGCGAGGAGAGTGGCGCTCATGAGGCCCGCCCGCGCCGCTTCGCTTCACCAGCTGGCGCTCGTTCACCCACCGTAACTGTAAGCGATTGCCGTTCTCCGCCGCGGACGACGCTCAGCTCGAGCGCCGCGCCGACCTGCTCACCGCCCAGCAGCTCGGCGACGTCCTGTGGCTCCCCCACCGGCCTTCTGTCCACGCTGAGGATCAAGTCGCCGACGAGGAGACCTGCGCGATCGGCGGGACTGTCGCTCTCCACCATGACGACGAGCACGCCGCGCGGATCATCGAGTCGCAGCCGCTCGGAGAGGGCATTCGTCAGGCGCGCGGGCTGCATCGCGACGCCAAGGTACGCGCGTGCGACGTGTCCGCGGGTGAGCAAGGCGTCGACGACGCGGTCGACCGTGGCATTGGGAATGGTGAGCGGCGTGCCGCGCGCGAGCGCGGAGCAGTTCATGCCGAGGATCCTGCCATCGACGTCGACGAGGGCGCCGCCGGAGAAGCCGTCGTAGATGGAGAGGTCGAGCCGCACGAAGCGGTCGATCTCGCCGCCACTCCACGTGCGCCAGCGGTCCGATACGGCGCTGATGACGCCAAGGCTGGTGCTGACCCCGTCGTCGCTGGGCCGGCCCACGGCGAGGACGAGCGTGCCCACGCGGAGTGCATCGGTCGTCGCGAGGTCGGGGAGCGAAGCCGCTGCACTGGCGGGCGACGCGTCGAGGCGGAGCACGGCGAGGTCCGTCCCGCCATCGCGCCCGACGAGGTTTGCCGTCGTCCGGATCCCGTTAGGCAACGTGACCGATATCTCCTGCTCCTTGCGGATGGTGTGGCTCGCGGCGACGACTACGCCGTCACGCCAGTAGATGCCGCTCGCGGCGATGCGCGGGCGGGCGTAAATCGCGACGACGCTCCGCGCCGCGCGCTCGACGGCCGCCGTGAGGTCGTCGGAGAGGGCTCGTAGGGTCGAGGCGGTCTGTGTTCGACTGGTTGCTGTCATGAGGGACTCGTGCCAAGGGTGGTTCACTATCGGACACATCGTTGCCGTCCGAGCTGCTGTGAGGAACCTGCGTCGCCCTCATGAGGAAGATGCATCGCCCGTTCAGGGGGGGACCCTAGCCGACCGGCGAGGGTAGAGTCCCGACGGGCGGGCACGGCTTGCCGCGACGGCGCGGCCGCGGCGATGATTCAGCGCTCGCCCAGGATTCCCCCGTCCCTGGCCACTCCGGTGCATCCCCGCACGACTGAGCTGCTTCGCCATCTCGACCAGCAGCATGAGCGTTTGCGTAACGCCGTCGAGAGCATCCCCAGAGATCAGCGCGAGAAAAAGCCGAGTCCGGACCGCTGGTCGGTCGCGGAAGTGATCGAGCATCTCTCGATCGTCGAGACACGGATCGGCCGCGTCTTCGACGCGAAGCTCGCCGAAGCGCGGAACGCGGGCGCCGTCCGCGCGGAGCGCGACAGCACGCCAGTGGTTGGTTCCATCGACATGGATCGCGTGCTCGACCGCTCGCGACGGATCACCGCTGCCGAAGCGAGCCTACCCTCCGGAAAGCTCGACGCCGAAGGGGCCTGGTCGGCGTTGGAGCGCGCGCGAACGGCGTTACGCGATTCCGTACGCGCGGCCGACGGCGTCGCGCTCGGCGAGATCGTCCAGCCACACCCGGTACTCGGGCCGATCAATCTCTATCAGTGGATCGCCTTCGTCGGCGGCCACGAGGCCCGGCACGCGGCGCAGGTGATGGAGCTGAGGGAGCTGCTCTCGGAAGCCAGCACCACCGACCGTCACTGAGCGCGCAGCGCTTCCATCGGATCGACACGGCTGGCGCGCCGCGACGGGATGTACGCGGCGAGGAGGCACGCAAGGAGTACCAGCAGTGCGCCACCCGCGAACGCCGCGGGCTCGAACGTGTCGAGCCTAACGATGTTCGCGGTGAAGAGACGGGCGACACCAAGTGCCAGCACGAGTCCGGCGGCGAGTCCGATGGCGCAGAGCCGCAGCGACTGCCGGAGCACGAGGCCAACGATTGCCGAGGCAGCGGCGCCCAACGCGACGCGGATGCCGAGCTCCTTCCGCCGCTGGGCGACCACGTACGAGAGCACGCCGTAGACGCCCGTCACCGTGAGCAGCAGGGCGATAGCGCCGAGAGCGCCCGCCAGCCAGTAGGCGGCGCGGAACGGATAGACGGAACCGTTCACGTAGATGTCGAGCGTGTGCATGTCCTCGATGGCATCCGGCGCGAGCTGCGCCAGCGTCGCATCGAGTCGGCGCATCGTGGCTTCCGGCTCTCCGGTGACACGGGCGAGCAGCGCCATCCCGGATTGGTCCGGCGCGCTCGGGTAGTAGGCGACAGGCGCGTCGAAGGGAACGATGATCGTGCCGAGGCCGACATCAGGTACGACCCCGACGACGCGTGCGTCGCGGCGGCCGGCCAGACGCGGGGCGGCACTCTCAGGCGCGAGGCGCAACTGCTCGCCGATAGGATCGCGGCCTGGCCAGAGTACGTGAGCCGTGCTCGCACTGACGATCACGACCGGCGCGTTCTCCCGCTCCTCGTCGGCGGAGAAGCGGCGTCCGCGAACGACTGGCATCTCCAGCAGGTCGAAGTATGCCGACGATACGAAGTTGTAAAACAACGGCCTCACGTCGCGTCGACTCGAGCCGCCGATCACGGTTGGATATTGCCCGGTGAATGGCGGATTGCTCGCCGCGGCGAGGGTGCGGACGTCCGGCTGGGCGCGAAGGACGTCGAGCGCGCGGGCTCGCGTACCGGCGCGCTCGTTGACGTCGAGCGTGAGGACACCGTGGGTGCGCATGCCGACATCGACGCGCTGGAGGCGTCCGACGCCGCGCAGGAGGATCCCCGCGCAAACGAGAAGGAGGACACAGACCGTGACCTGGCTGATCACGAGACCATTGCGCAGCCGCGACGGGCGATAGCCGGCGTCGAAGTCCCCCCGCGTCGCCTGGACGATGTCGGGGCGCGTCGCCTGGAGCGCGGGCGCCAGGCCGAACAGGACAGCCGACGCGAGCGACGCCAGAAGCATGAAGAGAAAGACGCGACCGTCCGGCGCGAGCGGAATGATGTGCAGATACGGCGCGAGCTCGGTTGGGATGGTCGCGAACAGGAGGCGGACGCCCGCACCGATGGTGAACCGGGAGAGCGCGAAGCCGGCGAGCGCCGCCGGTACCGCGAGGAGCACCGCCTCGGTGAGGAGTTGCGCGAGGACGCGCGAGCGCGCCGCGCCTAACGAGAGCCGGATGCCGATCTCGCGTTGCCGCGCCAGGCCGCGTGCCAGCATCATGTTCGCCACATTGGCGCAGGCAATGAGAAGGACGAGCACGAACGCCGTCGCGATCGGCGCGAAGAAGAGCGCGAACTGCGGCGACAGCGCGATTCCGGTCGCGCGGGACATCAACCGCGTGCTGGCGGGGCGCTCGGATTCGCGAGCGCCGGCATGTTGCCCTTTCAGCCAGCTCGCGAGCCACGCCTCGCCCTGGCCCGGTGAGACTCCAGGTCGCAGTCGGCCAACGACGGAGAGCGACGGAGGAGCACGGTCTCCGAAAAGGCTGTCACCCGCGAATAGGGCATCATTCATCGTGAGCGGCACCCAGAAATCGAGGGGGACGTCACCGAGGCCGGCGAAGCCCGGGGCGACGACACCCACGACCTGAAGGGCGTGGCCACGAATGCGAATCGTCTTGCCGACGATCGACGAATCGGCGCCGAAGCGGCTCCTCCAGGCGTCGTGACTGAGCACGACGATCGATGGACCGCCAGGCTCGGCGGCATCGGAGCGGACGAGCGTCCTGCCTAACGATGATCCGACGCCGAGCATGGAGAAGTAGTTGCCCGTCACGAGTTGCCCGAATGCCGGAGCGCTGTCGATGCGGGTATAGAGCAGCCGAAAGGCGAAAGTTTCGGCGAGCGCGGAGCGGTCCGCACCGAGGGCCTGGTACTCGCGCCA
The DNA here is from genome assembly GCA_035273165.1 of Gemmatimonadaceae bacterium. GTDB lineage: Bacteria > Gemmatimonadota > Gemmatimonadetes > Gemmatimonadales > Gemmatimonadaceae > AG2. The sequence continues at coordinate 1,004 of DATEPP010000253.1, read as the reverse complement.
GGAGAACCCGTGGGGCGTGCCGCCCCGGTCGCTCCAGGAAAGCTGAAAGAGCGAAGTGGGATCGCGGACGGCAAGGGGTCGGAGCACGTAGGCGTTGAAGATCGTGAACGCCATGGTGTTGAGGCCGAGCGCGAGCGCGATCGTCGCGACAACGGTGATCGAGAAGGTCGGGGCCCGGCGAAACGAGCGCCACGCATAACGAGCATCCTGCGCGACGCGCTCGAGCCAGCGCCGTCCCCATCCGTCACGAATCTCTTCCTTGAGCTGCGTCGGATTGCCGAACGCGCGACGAGCAGCGACTGCCGCCTCATCGGGACTCATCCCACGAGCAACAAGCCGCGCGGCCTCGGCATCGAGGTGATAGCGGAGCTCTTCGTCCAATTCGGCTTCGAGGGCGCGCGCGCGGAGCAGGGCGCGGGCGCGAAGCTTCCAGCGCTCGAGCATGGTGAGGTCAGTCTGCCTGGAGGATGAGACCGAGGGCACGGGAGAATCGCTTCCACGACGCGCGCTCCGTCTCGAGCTGCTTTCGGCCGGCTGCAGTGAGCTCGTAATAGCGCGCGCGGCGATTGTTCTCCGAGGGGGCCCAGTGTGCTTTCACCCAACCGCGGGCTTCGAGTCGGCGCAGGGCAGGGTAGAGGGAACCGTAATTGACGTCGAGGACGCCGCGAGAGATCGCCTGGATGGACTGGGTCAGCTGCCAGCCATTGGCGGCCCCGCCACGGAGGAGCTTGAGGACGATGAGGTCGAGGGTGCCCTGCAGCAGATCGATTTTGCTCGGCTTGTTGGGCACAAGAGCTCCTCTAGATGTTCAATAGGAAGCATGATCGTGTGCTCCCTCTAGAATGTCAATAGGAGGGCGGACTGGGGAAAAGGCGACCGCCGCAAGAGCGACTGCAGAAACTGCGACTGCAGAAACTGCGACTGCAGAAACTGCGACTGCAGAAACTGCGACTGCAGAAACTGCGACTGCAGAAACTGCGACTGCAGAAACTGCGACTGCAGTA
>DATEPP010000252.1:0-4484 GCA_035273165.1 Gemmatimonadaceae bacterium | reverse complement strand
TCGCTGCCTGACGAGGGCGCGCCCTGCACGATCACGGCGTCGTCGCCCATCGAGCCGCCGATGAATCCCTTCTGTCCGGGGAAGGCCGGCGTCGCACCCTTGCGCACGACGACGACCTCGCGCTCCTCGCCGTCGATGCGCTGCGTCTCGCGCCAGGCGAAGTTGTGGTGATTGTGGACGAGCTCGAGCTCCGCGCCGCCGAGAATCTCCACGACTTTGCGGGCGACCCATTCGCGGCCCGCGTACGCGTACTGACCCGCGAGCTCCATCAGCTGCCAGTAGTCGTCGCCTAACGGGGACTTCAGGTCGAGCAGCGCTTCGATTTCCTTCACCCGCTCGCCCCACGGCTTGTTCTGCGACAGCGCGAGGAAGCCGCTGGCAATGGTGTGGCCCAGTCCGCGCGAGCCGAAGTGGACGCCGACCCAGATCGCGCCCTGCTCGTCGGCGAAGACGTCGACGTAGTGATTCCCCGAACCGACGGTGCCGAGCTGGTTGCGGGCTTTCTGGAGGAGACCTGACTTGTTCGCGTCGCGCGGCAGGAGTGACCAGGCGTCGCTGGAGAAGAGTGGATGATCGTCGGGGGCGTCGCTGGCCGCGTTCGATCGACCGACGCCGAAGCTCACGGTCGCCGCGATCTCGTCGGCGATGCGCTCCCACTCCGGCCGCGTGAACTGATCGGCACGGAGATTCGTCCGGATCGCCGCGTTGCCGCAGGCGATGTCGAAGCCGACGCCGACGACGGAGACCTTGTTGTCGTAGGCGGCGACGCCGCCGATCGGCATGACGTAACCGACGTGGCCGTCCGCCATCAGCGCCGCCGCCTCGGCGCGCGAGGCGACGTCCTCGAGCTGGATTAGCGTCTTCTCATCGTGCTGACCGAAAACTTTCGTGATCCGTCCCATGCGTCAGTAGTCTACTGGCCACGCCCAGCCAACGAGTGCACCAACGAGCGCCAGCCCGAGGCCGGTCATGATCTGATTGCGCGCCTGTCGTTTGCCGCTCGCGACGCATCCGTCGAAGTTGCCGAGATCGGCGCACGGGTCGTGCCCACCGGCGTCCTTCATCGCGATGATGCCGCCAACAGTGAAACCGAGCAGCAGTCCGGCGGCGGCGTGTCGCTCGTGCGCCTTACGTCGCGCAGTCGCGATCGCACCTGGAGGCGGGTTGTCCGTTTCGGTAGCGAGGTTGGGCTGGAGAATGAGTCGCTGTAAATCGGCGACAAGTCTCGTGACCGCCTCATCGAAGCGTCGATTGGCTTCCGCGTGGTTGCCGCCGGGCTCGAGATGCTCGGTGATCGTCCAGAGCGGGAGGCCTGTGCGGGGATCGTTGATCGAGAGATTGAGCTGGGGATCGTAGACCCAGTCTCTCCGATCTGCGTTGCGGTCACCCTCTCTGCCGACGACCGGATTGGCGAACTTGATGACGAGCACCAGGTCGGCGTCGGAGGTCTGACCGACGAGATCGAAGTGACCCCACTCCTGGACCGCGCTGTAGAAGGAATTGTACGCGCGGTTCGGTCCCCCGTCGTAGAGCGTAAGCTCGAAGTAGCTCTCGGCGCCGTAGCTCTCACTGGCGCCGTTCGCGATCAAGACTGATTTCGCGTCGAGCACCTGCCTGGGAATGGGCGCGTGTCGCTGGGCGTTGGCACTAGTGATGGTGATGAGGAAGCATGCGACGCATGCGATCCCCGAGGCGATGAGACGAGACATGGTTCCCCCCGGCCAGTGTTCGCGTATACCGCTTTGTATACAATTACGGCCGCGCATTGGAAAGTGTTTGCGATGAATTGTCGAGCGCAGGAACCTGGTCTAGTGCAGGCGGATTGGGGCCAATGTCAATGAAAGATGCACGCTCACCGATAGCTGGACTCAGGGCTCAACATGAAGGCATCACGACTCGCGGCGATCACTACCGTGCTCGTCGCGGTGGCTTGTCAGGCGGATCGCACCACGTCTGTCGCTACCATTTCGAACGGGTTTCCGAAGGGGCCAAACACGGCCGTGGTCGCCAGCGACGCGCCGGGCACCTTCACCATCTTCCCATCGCTCGTCGTGACCGGGAGCTTCAGCTCGACCGCGGCGGGCTACGTCTCCGTTCCTTCGGTTTCGGACGTCGACCGAACCTTTCAGCTCACGAGCAGCAATCCATCAGTACTTCCTAATCTTCCGGCAACGGTAACGATGCCCGCCGGGGCCGATCGCGCCAATGTCAACATCGCGACTGCCGTGGTGTCGACGCAGACGACGGTGACGCTGTCATTGTCGGGTGGGGGTGTGACCGAGTCAGCCGATCTCACACTCTATCCGCCGGGCTCGACCCTGCCGCCGCCGATCCTCGACACGATTTTCGCGACGCCGCTCACGGTGACCGGCGGTCAGGCGTCGACGGCGACGATCAGGCTCACGTCCCCCGCTCCGACGGGCGGTCTCGTCGTCTCCCTCTTCACCAGGCTGCCCCTCTCCGCGACGATGCCCCCGACGGTGACGTTCCCTGCCGGCGCGACCACCGCGACGGTGCCGATCACGACTTACCCCGGCTTTCCCAACTCGACGACAAGCGTGCTCATTGAAGCGGCGGCCCTCAATACTCTTGTGAGCAACGGCGTGAACGTCGTCACGGGCGACGTCACCCAGCCGCTCGGCATTGGCACCACCACGTTCAACGCACCGCTCGTGAATGGTGTCGCGACGGTCGTTGGAGGTACCGTGGTCGGCGCGACAATCTCGTTGACCGGGGCGGCGCCGAGTGGCGGAGCGCTGGTGCAGCTGGTGAGCACGGACACGACGGTTGCGACTGTTCCGACGAGCGTGACCATTCCCGCGGGAGCGACCTCGGCGTCCTTCACCGTGACGACGAAACCAGTGATCGCGACCACTTCCTCCAATATCGGCGGCAGCTTTGCCGGTGGCGTAGTCGTCTCGACGCTGCAGGTGACGCCCGCGACCACGGCGCCCCCGCCAAGTGCGTCGCCACTGCCGGCGCCGGCGCTCCTCAGCCCCGCTTCCGACGCGCGATTCGCACGGGGCCAGACTGTCACCTTCGATTGGAGCGACGTCAGTGGTGCCGCGAGCTACACGATTCAGATCAGCGACAACGACAAGTTCTCGTCGCCGCTCGTGAGCCAAAGCGTATCCCCATCGCAGTTCTCGCTCTCGACCCTGCCGGCCACGCGACTCTGGTGGCGTGTGCGGGCGGTCTCGGCAAGCGGGACGGCTGGGACGTTCTCGAGCGCCCGACGGTTCGAGGTGAAGTAGTGCCTTGCCAAAAGCAGATCCCTCGTCGCTACGCTCCTCGGGATGACATTGGCGTCGCGACGCCTAACGCGGTTCAGTCAGCCCGCAGCACACGCAACGGGTCGCTGCGCGCCGCGCGCCGCGCGGGAACGTAGCACGCGGCGAGCGCGACCCCCGCAAGAAGCAGTGGCAGTACCAGAAGAACCACCGGATCGGTTGGGCTCACGTTGTAGAGCAGAGTCGCGAGGGAACGCGTGGCCGCGACGGCGCCGGCGATGCCAAGGACGACGCCGAACGCGGCCAGCAGCGCGCCCTCGCCCAGCACGAGCATGACGAGAGCGCGCGGGTCCGCGCCGATCGCGAGGCGAATGCCGAACTCGCGACTGCGATTCGCGACGTGCAACGACATGACGCCGTAGATGCCCACGGTCGCGAGCAGGAGCGCGACGAGAGCGAAGCCGCCAAGGAGGAGCTTCGTCAGGCGGCGCGTGGCGAACGTCTGATCGACGATGCCGTCGAGCGTCTTCACATCATCGAGGGGAATTCCCGGCTCCGCCTGAGCGAGAACACGCCGCACCGCAGTAATTACTGCCGCGCTCGATCGATCGGTGCGTATAGCGAGCGCCAACGGATTGCCGCCGATCTGCGGGAGGCTGTTGTAGAGGTGCGGCTCGGGTGGTAGCGCGGCATCACTCTCGCGCACCGCTCCGGCGACGCCGATGATCGTGTACCAGGTCGTGTCGCCACCGGTACGAATGCGCTTGCCGAGCGCGTCCGCGCCCTTCCAGTAACGGTTCGCGAGCGTCGCGTCGACGATGCCGACCGGGAGGCTGGCGGAATCGTCGGTGACGGCGAAGTCGCGACCGTACAGCAGCGGAATGCCCACCGTCTTGAAGTAGCCGGGGCTGACGGCGATCTGGTACGTCTGGTCCTCGTTCCCGTTAGGCGGCACTGGCCGCCCGCCGATGAGATATCCATCGTAATTCGCGCCGTCGCCCATGGGGAGAGCGGCTGTGAGCGAAGCCATTGCGACGCCGGGAATGGCACTGACGCTCGCCAGTGTAGAGTTTACGAACGTATTCATCCTGCCGGCATCGCTGGCGATGCGCTGCGGCAACGGCAGCGCGATCGACGTCACGCCCTCGGGATGAAAGCCGAGATCGACTTGCGTGAGCCGCTGGAAGCTCTTGAGGACAAGACCGGCGGCGACGAGCAAGACGACGGACAACGCGAGCTGCGCGACGACGAGCG
>DATEPP010000251.1:0-9399 GCA_035273165.1 Gemmatimonadaceae bacterium | reverse complement strand
GCCGCCATTAGCCAGGGAGCCGTCATTGCGACGGTGGTGCCTGGATCGCCCGCGCAGAAAGCTGGGTTGCAGCCCGGCGACGTGATTCTTCAGGAAGGCACGCGTCCCGTCCGCAATCAGTTCGATTGGGAGGCCGCCTTGCTTGATCTTCGCGTGGGTCAGCCGGCGAATCTTCGGATCCGCCGCGGCTCGCGGGAGTTGAACGTCCAGGTACCGGTCGCTGATCAGCCCGAGGTGACCGCGCCGAAGGTGCAGGTGCTGCGCGAGCTCGAGCTCGTGACGGTAACCCCGGCTATTCGCGCCGAACGCAACGTGCGCTCGACACAGGGAGCCCTCGTCTTCAACGTGAGCGAGCGCGTGGCGAACGATCTCGGGATTCAGCGCGGTGACGTGATCGTCCAGATCAATCGCACGCGCATTCGGACAGCAGAAGAGGCGGCACAGGCTCTCAATTACTACGGTGGTCGCGGACCCATCCGCATGTTCCTCGAGCGAGACGGGCAGATCTACATCACCGACTTCATCATTCGATGAGCTCCTCGAGCGCGGAGCGCTACTCGTCGCCACTCGCGGAACGATATGCGTCGCGGGCGATGCTGGAGCTCTGGTCGCCAAGGACGCGGTACGGCCAGTGGCGCCGGCTCTGGCTCGCGCTCGCCGAGGAAGAGAAAGCCCTTGGCATCGCGATACCAGATGAGGCGATCGAGCAGATGCGCGCACATCTGGACGACATCGACTTCGGTGCGGTCGCGGGCTACGAGCGGCGGCTGAGACATGACGTGATGGCGCACATTCATGCCTTCGCGGACGTAGCTCCCGCGTCCAGGCCGTTCATTCACCTTGGCGCGACGAGCGCGTTCGTTACGGACAACGCGGATCTGATGCTCATGCGCCGGGGGCTCGAGCTTCTCCGCGCCAAGATCGTGCGTGTGCTCCGCGCCCTCTCCGCATTTGCGCGTGAATGGCGCGATGAGCCGACGTTAGGCTCGACACATCTGCAGCCGGCGCAGCCGACGACCGTCGGCAAGCGCGCGACGCTCTGGATGCAGGATCTCGTGATCGATCTCGGCGAGATCGATCACCGCATTGCTGCCCTACCCTGCCGCGGCGTGAAAGGAACCACCGGCACTCAGGCGAGCTTCCTCACCCTGTTCGAAGGTGACCACGACAAGGTGCGGCGGCTCGACAACGCCGTGGCGCGGGCCATTGGTTTCAAAAACTCTATACCGGTCTCGGGTCAGACGTACACGCGAAAGCTGGACGCCCAGCTGCTGTCGACGGTCGCTGGCGTGGCCGCGAGCGCGGCGAAGTTCGCCAGCGATCTTCGTATTCTCCAGTCGGCCGGTGAGATCGAGGAGCCATTCGAGGAGGAGCAGGTCGGCTCGTCGGCGATGGCGTACAAACGCAATCCGATGCGCTGTGAGCGCATCAACTCTCTCGCGCGATTCGTCCTCAGTCTCGAGCCGAACGCCAATCAGACGCACAGCGTGCAGTATCTCGAGCGAACGCTCGACGACAGCGCGAATCGGCGACTGGTCATACCCGAGTCTTTCCTGGCGACGGATGCCATTCTCGTCCTGATGGAGAACGTCGTCTGCGGCCTCGAGGTTCACCCGGCGCGCATCCAGCGCCGCCTCGCGGACGAGCTGCCATTCATGGCTACCGAAGAGCTCATCGTGCACGCCGTGCGCGCGGGCGGCGACCGGCAGCGTGCACACGAGCGCATTCGGCAGGCAAGCCTCGCCGCGGCGCGCGCGCTCAAGAATGGCGCCGATCGCAACGACATGCTCGAGCGGCTCGCCAGCGACCCTGAGTTCGGCGTCTCCATCGATGACATGGAACGCTCGCTCGACCCGCATCGCTTCGTCGGCCGTGCGCCGCAGCAGGTCGACGAATTTCTGAACGAGATCGTGACGCCGCTCATCGCTCACGCTGGGGATGACGACGATCCGGGCCTTCGCGTAGAGGTGCGCGTGTGACGGCGACACCAATGGCAGCTCCGCCCCAATTACCGCTGCGCCATCTCCGGCGCGGTAAGGTTCGCGAAGTCTACGAGGTCGACGCTGAGCGATTGCTCCTCCTTGCCAGCGATCGGGTCAGCGCATTCGACGTCGTGATGAACGAACGCATCCCGCACAAGGGAGCGGTGCTCACTCAGCTCACGGCATGGTGGCTCCGTCATTTTACGGGCGTCGTCAGGCATCACATGCTGAGCGCGGACGCCGACGAGATCATCTCGCTCGTCCCCGCGCTCGCCGGCTACCGGCACGCTCTCCTGGGGCGAGCGATGCTCTGCCGCCGCACGCAGGTCTTTCCCGTCGAATGCGTCGTCCGCGGGTACATCTCGGGATCCGCATGGAAGGAGTATCGCGCTCACGGCACACTTGCCGGCGAACGGCTTCCGGAGGGTCTCGAGGAGAGTGCCCGTTTCGCCGCGCCGATCTTCAGCCCTGCGACCAAAGCGGAAGTCGGCCACGACGAGAACATCACCTTCCCGAAGATGGCCGAGATGGTCGGGACGGATGCCGCGAACGAGCTGCGTCGTTTGAGCTTGCTCATTTACGACCGCGGCCGTGAGATCGCGGCCGAACGCGGTATCATCATCGCCGACACGAAATTCGAGTTCGGAGCGGATGCCGGCGGTCAGCTGATGCTCATCGACGAGGTGCTCACCCCCGACAGCTCGCGTTTCTGGCCCGCGGATCGTTATGCACCGGGCCGTGGCCAGCCGAGCTTCGACAAGCAACCGTTGCGTGACTACCTCGACGGAGAGCGTCGCGCCGGACGCTGGAACGGAGAGGCGCCGCCGCCCCCGCTGCCCGACGAAGTGGTGCGCGCGACGAGTCTCCGCTACCTCGACGCATTTCGCCGGATCACCGGCAACCCTCTGACGACGGAATCGACGTGAACTTCGCGCGGGAAGGCCTGCTGTTCATCGCCATCGCTGCATTGATCGCGGTCGGCACCTTTGCCTTTGCTCTCAACCGCCGCTCGTGGCCGCTCTGGCTCGCGGCGGTGCTGCTCGTCGTCATCGCGATCTGGGTCGCCTATTTCTTTCGCGATCCGGAACGCACGGGTGAGCGTGGTGAGCATCTCGTCATCGCCCCTGCCGATGGCAAGGTCGTCCAGATCACCGAGGTCGACGAGCCTGCGTTCATCAAGGAGAAGGCAATCCGGATCTCGATCTTCATGAACGTCTTCAACGTGCATGTCAATCGCTATCCGGTCAGTGGCGTCGTGCGCTACCTGCAGTACAATCCGGGCAAGTTCCTCAATGCAGCCCACGACAAGGCAAGTCTGGAGAACGAACAGTCATCGGTCGGTATCGAGAGCGGCTCGAACCGTGTTCTCGTCAGGCAGATTGCTGGCCTCATCGCGCGGCGCATCGTGACGTACGGCACGGATGGCGCGCGGGTCCAGCAAGGGGACCGGATGGGCATCATTCGCTTTGGCTCTCGCGTTGACGTCTTTCTGCCGACGACGGCGAGGCCGCGGGTGCGAGTCGGTGAGACGACCTTTGCCGGCGTCACCGTCGTCGCGGAGCTGTCCGGGCAATGACCGCTCGCGTTCGGCGCCCGGTGATGAGGCGGGCAGTAGTTTACCTGCCTAACGGCTTCACGCTCTTCAATCTCTTCTGCGGTATCTTCGCCATCGTTCTCTCCGCTCGTCTCAGCTTTGGCAAAGCCGCACTGTTCGTCTTCATCGGCGGCGTCGCGGACGCACTCGATGGCCGTGTGGCGCGGGCTACCGGCTCGGGAAGCCGAATGGGCGAGGAGCTCGACTCTCTGGTCGACGCCATCTCGTTTGGCTTTGCACCGGCGATGATCATGTACTTCGCCGTGCTCAACACCGAGAACTCGCAATGGCTTTGGGTCTTTCTGTATACGGCCTGTGCGGTCCTTCGTCTCGCGCGCTTCAACGTCGAGCAGGCCGGTCGCGCAAAGACCTACTTTCACGGGCTGCCCAGCCCGGCCGCCGGCCTGACGCTCGCGAGCTACTACTGGTTCAGTCAGACGCCGCTCTATAACGAGACCATAATTCTCTTCACGGACAACAAGACGTTGGCCGAACTGCCCTGGCATGCCATTCTGCCTGGGCTCATGGGACTGCTCGCGGCGTTGATGGTGAGCAATGTCCCCTATCCCGCCGTGCCGACGATCGGCTGGCGCACGCCGCGGCAGATTCTCGCCAGCCTCGTGTTGTTGGCTTCGATTGCTGGCCTGATCTTCCTGCCGCGTCAATTCTTTTTCCCCGCGCTCCTCGCCTACGTGCTCTATGGCGCGCTCAAATGGCTCGTTCTCGGTCTTATCGGGAGCCGCTCCGAGCCGGAGGAGATCTACTTCCAGCTCGAGCCGGAGGAGGAGCTGGCGGCTGCGATTCCTTCGTCTTCGTTCCGACGGACGCCCTCCATTGGGGTCCAGTCTCAGGTCGAGGAAGAGCTCGACGGCGTCGCTCCGCCCCGGCGACGACGGCGTCGTCGGCGCCGCGGTGATGGCAATCGCGGCGACCGCAGCCTAACGAGTGACATGGAAGGGCGGTCTTCCCGCGGCGATCGGAAGGATCGCCCCGACCGCAACGAACGACCAGCCCGGCCCACGCCGAATCGACCACCGCGCGTCCCGCCTCCGCAGACGTCCAACACCCCCGCGAACAAGCCGCCGGCGTCAGCACCGCCATCATCCGCTCCGCCGTCTTCTTCTGATCCCAAGGACGAGAAAGAATGAGCCGTTTCCGCGTCGCCGTTCACATCGTGCCACGCCGAGGTCTCCTCGACCCGCAGGGCAAGGCAGTCACCGACGCGCTGCGAACACTGGGTTTCTCGGCCGTCCGAGACGTTCACGTCGGCCGCCACATCGTCGTCGAGATGGATGCCGCGGATAGCACCGCGGCTGAGCGCTCGACACGCGACATGTGTCAGAAGCTCCTCGCGAATCCCGTCATCGAGGACTTCGAAATCGCGAGCGTGAGCACATTATGAAATTTGGAATCGTCACATTCCCGGGCTCCAACTGCGACTACGACGCCTACCACGCCGTAGTTGACGCCCTCGGCGAGGAGGCGGTCTACCTCTGGCATAAGGACCACGACCTCCGGGGCAGCGACGTCGTCATCCTGCCGGGCGGTTTCAGCTACGGCGACTATCTCCGTGTCGGCGCGATTGCCCGATTCAGCCCCATCATGCGCGAAGTCGTCGCCCATGCCGAGCGTGGCGCGCCGGTCATGGGCTTCTGCAACGGCTTCCAGATCATGTGTGAAGCGGGAATGCTCCCTGGAGCTCTGCTCCGCAACGCCAGCCTCCGATTCGTCTGCGAGGCCGTGCGTCTCCGTGTCGAGAATGCTGACACCCCGTTCACCAATCGCTATGCACGCGGTCAGTTGATCACAATCCCCATCGCCCATGGTGATGGCCGCTACACGGCCGACGACGAGACCCTGGCCCGAATCGAAGGGGAGGGTCGAGTCGTCTTTCGTTACGTGGGCGGACCTGGCGATGCGGACGAGTGGTGGAGTCCGAACGGATCGATGAACGCGATTGCGGGCATCGTGAGCGCAGCCGGGAACGTCCTCGGAATGATGCCGCATCCCGAGCGCGCGGTGGACGATCTCCTCGGCTCCAGCGACGGGATAGGTGTGTTCGAGTCCATCCTTTCGCGCGTTGCCGCGTAATTCAGGAGGTTCCATGTTGCGTCCCAGTCTCGCCCTCGCCCTGCTCTGCGCCATCGCCGCGCCGAGCGCCGCGCAGGCGCCCAAGTCCATCGATCCCGGCATGTCGCAGGCAAAAGTCGTCGAGCGACTCGGCGAGCCCGACGCGACGCGCTCGGCTGGCGACTTCAAGTATCTGTTCTACCACAACGGCTGCATCAAGCAGTGCGGCATGGACGACGTCGTGATTCTGCAGAAGGATTCTGTCGTCGACGCCATGTTCCGCTCGGCGGACCGCAGCTACACCGGCAAGAGCAGCTCGCCACGTGCAATTCCAGCAGATGTGGCGGCTCGCACTCGTCCAGGCGCTCGCGAAGTTCCCTCGGGCGAAGTCGTTCAGGCGGGCATGCCTATGGACACCGCGGCTGCCAAGAGCGCCGCCGCGGACACGTCGCACATGGCCACCAAGACCGACTCGGCCCCGAAGGCCGAGACGAAGCCGGCAGCTACGAAGCGGACCAAACATCGAACGGCAACTCAGTCGACGACCGCCCAGCCCGACTCCGCGCGGCATGATACTATCACTGGTACGCTTCGCATACCGGTGAAGCCGCCGATTCATTCGGCGAAGGGTGCGGACTCTACCGCGCGCGCGGACTCGAGCGCGAAGAGGCCGCCGCACCAGAACTAGGAAGAGAACGGGCGGGAGGAACAAGATGCATCGTCACACCGAGGACCATCCCACACGAAACGAGGAGGAGTACTTCGCTCGACAGAACGCTGAGCTCATTCTGCAGATGCGTGCTCTCCTCGACGAGCAACGTCGTCAGGTCGAGCGTCGCGAGCACTTCATGAAGTGTCCGAAGTGCGGCGGTGATCTCGTTGAGCGTGATTTCCAGGATGTGAAGGTCGACGCTTGCCCTGAATGCCGTGGCATCTGGCTCGATCAGGGCGAGATCGGTTTGATTCGCCATATTCATGAGACGCGCGGTCCATTGAGCCGCCTGATGAGCGACATCCTCGATATCTTCCATCATCCAAAGACAGGTGACAGCACTGCCACGTCCCCGCCCCGGTGATCCGGCGATCACGCCCGCGCTCGTCGCCGAGCACGGCCTCACAACCGACGAGTTCCAGCGCGTCGAGCAGATGCTCGGACGGACGCCGACCTTCACCGAGTTAGGCATCGTCAGCGCACTCTGGAGCGAACACTGCTCCTACAAGCATTCGCGCCCCCTGTTGCGGCGCCTTCCCACGAAGGCGCCGTATGTCTTACAGGGCCCCGGCGAGAACGCAGGCGTGATCAGCATCGGTGACGGACTCGCGGTCGCGTTCAAGATCGAGTCGCACAATCACCCATCCGCGGTCGAACCCTACCAGGGCGCGGCGACTGGCGTGGGTGGCATTCTCCGCGATGTGTTCACGATGGGCGCCCGGCCGATTGCCCTGCTCAACTCACTGCGCTTCGGATCGCTCGACTCGCCCCGTGTGCGCTATCTTTTCGCCGGCGTCGTCAAGGGTATCGGCGACTACGGCAACTGTGTCGGCGTACCGACCGTTGCCGGCGAGGTTGCATTCGACGAATCGTACGAGGGAAATCCACTCGTGAACGCGATGTGCGTCGGACTCCTTCACGAGAAGGATCTGATTCGCGCGGTCGCTCAGGGTGTTGGTAATCCGATCATCGCCGTCGGCGCGCGCACAGGCCGGGATGGCATTCACGGCGCGTCCTTCGCTTCCGCGGATCTTTCGGAGGAGAGCGAAGCGAAACGGCCGCAGGTCCAGGTCGGCGATCCATTCACCGAGAAGCTGCTGCTCGAGGCGAGTCTGGAGCTGATCCACTCCGGCGCGATCGTCGCCATTCAGGACATGGGCGCTGCCGGCCTCACGTCGTCTTCGGCGGAGATGGCGGCTCGCGGCGACGTTGGCGTCACCATCGACGTGACGAAAGTGCCGGTGCGCGAGCAGGGAATGACTCCGTACGAGATCCTTCTCAGCGAATCGCAGGAGCGCATGCTCGTCGTCGCGCGCAAGGGACGCGAGCAGGAAGTGGCCTCCATACTCGAGAAGTGGGATCTCACGACGGCGGTGATCGGCGAAGTGATCGCCGAACCTGTCTACCGAGTCACGGAAGGCGATCGAATCGTCGCGGAATTTCCGGGAACGAGCCTGGTCACGGACTGTCCGACCTACACACCCGAAGCGCGCGAGGACAGGACGATCGTCGCGCTCCGCGCGCGCGACGTGTCTGCGATCCCGGAGCGACCGGAGGAGGCAGATGCGCGGTGGACCCTCGAGCAACTTCTCACGTCGCCCTCCATCGCGAGCAAGATGTGGGTCTATCGGCAGTACGATCACACCGTTCGCACCAACACGGTCGTTGGTCCGGGCGGGGATGCGGCCGTCGTTCGCGTTCGAGGGACCCGTCGCGCGCTCGCGCTCAAGACCGATTGCAACGGGCGCTACTGCTACCTCGATCCTCGCGTCGGCACCATGATCGCCGTCGCCGAGGCCGCGCGCAATGTCGCGTGCACGGGTGGCCGGCCGCTCGCGATTACGAATAATCTAAACTTCGGCAACCCGCGCCGACCCGAGGTCTATTTTCAGCTGCGGGAAGCCACGGCTGGAATGGCCGAAGCCTGCGAGGCACTCGGCACCCCGGTGACTGGGGGGAATGTCTCCCTGTACAACGAGAGTCCCGCGGGCGCGGTCTTCCCCACCCCGGTCATCGGAATGGTCGGGCTCATCGACGATCTCGATCGCATCACGCGGTCCAGCTTCAGCGTTGAGGGCGACACGGTCGTGCTCCTCGGTGATACGTCCGACGAGATCGGGGGCTCGGAGTACCTGGCGCGCGTTCACCGCCTCGTGGCGGGCGCGCCGCCCCGTTGCGATCTGAATGCTGAGCGCAATCTGATCGACGCGATGCTCGCCGCGATCGGTGCCGGCGTCGTTCGCTCTGCTCATGATTGCAGCGATGGCGGTCTCGCTGTCGCCCTCGCGGAGTGTTGCATCATGGACCGCAACCGGCCGCTCGGTGCGCGGATCGATCTGTCGCCGCTCTCCCATGTACCGCGCCGCGCGGTGCTCTTCGGCGAAAGCCAGGGCCGCGTCGTTGTCTCCACACCGGATCCCGCGGCTCTTCGCGAGATCGCTCTCCGCCATGGTGTGATGACGACGATCATCGGCGCCGTGGCTTCGGCCGACGATCCGCTGGAGATCGTTCTCGGGCGTGAGCGGCTCACGGCGTCGCTGCCTTGGCTCGATCGGCTATACTACGAGACCATCCCTGACATCATGACCAGGTCGACGGCCGCGCTCGTCAGTGCGGCAACGGAGAGTCCCGTCTAACTCATGTGCGGCATCTTTGGCGTTCACGGTCACAGCGATGCGGTTCGACTGACGCAGCTCGGTCTCTATTCGCTCCAGCATCGCGGTCAGGAATCCGCCGGTGTCGTTTTTGTCGATGAAAAGGGCGACGCGCGTGCCGTGCGCTCAATGGGCACCATGAACGATGCGATGTCGGCCGAGCTCGAACGCGTTCACGGTGTCACCGCCATCGGGCATACGCGATACAGCACGGCGGGGTCGTCGACGATCGAGAATGCGCAGCCAGTGCTCGCGCGCACGCGCGGCGGCTTCGTCGCACTTGCCCACAATGGAAATCTGACCAACGCCGCCGAGCTTCGGATGGATCTCGAGGAACGCGGATCGATCTTCGCCTCGACGATGGATTCCGAGGTCATTGTCCATCGT
>DATEPP010000250.1:0-3189 GCA_035273165.1 Gemmatimonadaceae bacterium | reverse complement strand
CGCAGGCGTTCGCTCATGGGTGAGCTCTCTCTCCACGGCATCAGGCACCTCCCGGGGCTGCCCGAATGTGAAGCCGCTCCTCACCCCCGGCTCACCCATCATGCCGGTTTGTAGCTCACCTATCCTGCCGGTTCGTACCCTTATGTCTCGAACCTGAACTCTCGAGCCTGGACTCGCTGTCGTGGGTGAGATGCCGGCAGGCCAAATCGAAAAAGATCGATCTCAGCTCTCAGGTCTCGGATCTCAGTCTCGCTGATAGCTATCGGCTGATAGCTGGCAGCGGTTCCAAGGTATAGCTTCCAGAGAAACCCCAACCCTCGTAACGTGGTCGAAGTCGTCGTTGCTCGGCTCGGACTCGATAGTACGACCCAGTCGTACGTGCTCGTCCTTCAGGAAAAGGGCGGTACGCGGTTGCTTCCGATCTGGATCGGCCAGCCCGAAGCCGAGTCGATCGTCATGCAGATTCACAACATCAAGCGCGTCAGGCCGCTCACCCACGATCTCTGCAAGAACCTGATCCTCGGGCTCGGCGGATCTCTGCGGCGCGTCCAGATCACCCGCGTCGAGAAGAACACCTACTACGCCGAGCTCCACATCAACCGCGGCGATAACGTCGTCCAGATCGACGCCAGGCCGTCGGACTCCATCGCCATTGCGCTGCGACTTTCCGCGCCGATCTACGCGAGCGAGACGCTGCTGTCGTCGATCGAGATCGAGGATCAATCGGAGGAATCGAGCACCCCAGCGGCAGCATCGGACGCGAGCGAGTTGAGCGCCGATCAGCTGAAGGAGTATCTCGAGAATCTGCGGCCCGAAGACTTCGGGAAGTTCAACCTCTGAATTCCGTCTGACCATTTCGCGGAGCACGCGCCTCCGTCGCCTGCGTCCAGTCCTCGGCCTCTGCGCGGTGCTCGGGACGACTGCCGCGCTTGCGCAGACACCGCCCGCCGCGACGCAGGCGGAGTCGCGTCGCGTCGACGGCGTCGTTATGCACGGCGAGGCCAAAGGGCCGCGGCCAATCTCCGGTATCCGCGTCGTGCTGCATCGCGTCGGTTCCGATCGTGCGGGCCCGCTCGACTCCGCGATCACCGACGCACGCGGCCGATATCGCTTCCGCTTCTCGACCTCCGGCAGCCCGGACGCGATCTACTTCGTCTCAGCCTCGTACGACGGCATCGCGTACTTCAGCGTCCCGCTGCGCGAGCAGGCCACGGTCGGCGACGACGCCCAGATCACCGTCTTCGACACCACGTCGGGGCCCGTGCCGATCCACGTCGTCGGGCATCACGTCATCCTTGGCTCGCCCGACGGTCAGGGTCGCCGCGAGGCGGTGGAGGTCTTCGAGCTCCAGAACGACTCGAGCGTGACGCGCGTCAGCGGCGGGCGGCTCCAACCCGTGTGGACGACTGCGCTCCCGCAGGGCGCCACGAACGCGAGGGTCAACCCGACGGGCGACATCTCGCCTAACGCGGTGACCTTCACTGACGGCCGCGTCAGGCTCTTCGCTCCGATCAGTCCCGGCGCGCGGCAACTCTCGTACGCGTACCAGCTCCCACGCGACGCGCTGCCGCTGTCGGTCGCTCTCGACGAGCCGACTGGTGTGCTCGAGGTGCTCACCGAGGAGCCGCGCGCCACGGTCACTGGCGCGAATCTCAGCGAGGTCGCGCCCACCTCCACCGGCGGCCGCACCTTTCGCCGTTTTCTCGCGCAGAATGTCCCGGCGCGCTCCGCCATTCGCATCGACGTCCCGTTTGCCCTCGGCGATTCGCGCATCCGCTGGTTCGCCGCTGTTGGCGTCGTTTGTGCGCTCGCCATGCTCGGCTCGATCGTGGCCGCGACGCGCCGCCGGCGAGTCGTCTCCGTCGCGACGCCGGTGTCACCGTACCGACGGGAAACGGAAGCGCTCCTGCGCGCTATCGCCACACTCGATGCCGCCTTCGAGCGGAACGCCAATCCAACCGCCGACGAGCGTGCCCGCTACGACACCGAGCGCGCGCAGCTCAAGGCGCGTCTCGCGACGGCGCTTGCCGAGGAGCACGGCACCGGATAGCATTCGCGAGACAATCGAAGCGGATGCGGGACACGGAAACCGGTGCGATGCCGGTGCGGCCCCGCCACTGTAACGGGCAGCAGTTTAGCAGTCGCTCATCAGCCACTGACCGGGAGCGGTCGGGAAGGCGAGCGATGGCGCCCGGAGCCAGGAGACGACCCTCATCCGCGCCACACGTCAGACCCTCGGGGGAGGGACTGGTGGCGACGACGCGCCGATCTGCAGGGCGCGTTCGACGTTACGGGCACCTTCCTCGACCACGGTGCCCGTTTTGTATTTACTCAACTCGCGTCAGTCGGTCGTTCGCCTGCTCCTCGCGCTCGTCGCCGCGGGGGCGTGTCGTGACGCGCGATTCGATGCCACCGCAAACCGTGCGAGCGAGCTTCGCGACGACTACGGGCAGGTCGTTCGCCTCACCGCGCCGGCGCGCCGGATCGTCTCCCTCAGCCCCGCCACCACCGAGCTCCTGTTCGCCCTCGGCGCCGGTCCACGCGTCGTCGGCCGCACCCAGTACGATTTCTGGCCCGACTCTGCCCGCCTCGTCCCCAGCGTCGGCGCGGGCATGCAGCCGAACCTCGAGGCCGTGCTCGGCCGCAAGCCCGACCTCGTCGTCATGTACGCGAGCGGCTCCGACCGCGGGGCGGCCGAGCGCCTGACGGCTGCCGGCGTCGCCACGGCCGCGTTCCGCATGGATCGCATCGCCGACTTCGCTCGCGTCACGATGTTCATCGGGCGGTTGATCGGCGATACCGCTCGCGCTCGCGCCGTGGTCGACTCGGTTACGGGAACGCTGAATCGCGTCCGGCATGCGACGCAATCGCTGCCGCGGCCGAGTGTGTTCCTGCATGCGTGGGAGAAGCCGCTCATGACTCTCGGCGGCGGCAGCTTTGTGTCCGAGCTCGTGACCATCGCCGGCGGGCGCAACATCTACGATTCGCTTCCCGCGCCCTCTCCGGTCGTGACGCTCGAGGACGTTCTGCGCCGGAATCCCGACATCATCCTCGTCACGCCAATCGAGCGCGGCAACATGCTCGCGAGCGATCGGTGGCGCGCATTGCCGGCCGTGCGCAACGGACGCGTCCTCGCGTACGACACGAATCTCGTAGCGCGACCTTCGGTCAAGCTTGGCGAGGCGGCGG
>DATEPP010000249.1:0-4855 GCA_035273165.1 Gemmatimonadaceae bacterium | reverse complement strand
GCTCGCGAACGAAGCACCTGGCTACCGCACCGATCACGCGATCACGATGCAGCTCACGGCGCCGATCGCACGCTACAGAACGACGGCGGATGCCGAAGCGATGTACGACCGCGTGCTCGTTGCGCTGCGCGCCGAGCGTGGCGTGGAGGACGCGGCATTCACGACGCTGCTGCCGCCGCAGTGGAGTGAATATCGGTCGCGCATCTTCGTCGAGGGCGAACGGCGACCGACGAGGAGCGACCCCGCGCGCTCGCCGCGCTCGCAGATGGTGACGCCGACCTACTTCACGACGATGGCGATTCCGCTCCTCAGTGGGCGCACGTTCACCGTACACGACGACTCGACGTCGCCCTCGGTGATCGTCGTGAGCGAGTCGATGGCGCGAACGTACTGGCCGGGAGCGAGTCCACTCGGCAAGCGCGTCGGATGCGCCTGTAACGACACCACCATGTCGACGGTGATCGGTGTGGTTGGCGACGTCCGCTTCAACCCGAACGTGGGGGCGGCGACGGCGCCGACGTACTACGTGCCCGTCGCTCAGGCGCATCCGTGGCGAACGATGTCGCTCGTGGTTCGCACCATGGAAGAACCGACGACAATGACGCCGCGCATCGAGCGCGCGATCGCGAACGTCGCGCCGACCGTGGCCCCCGGGAGTGTCTTCACGCTCGAGCATCTGCACGACACGTCGCTCTCCCCCCAGCGCCTCACGAGTGAGATGATGGCCGCGTTCGCGCTCGTGGCGCTCCTTCTCGCGGCGATCGGCATTCATGGCGTGATGTCCTACACCGTCGCCCAGCGCACCCACGAGATCGGGGTGCGCACCGCCCTCGGAGCGCAATCGTCCGATATCGTGAGCGGCGTGATGGGAGGAGCCGCGCGCTACGTGCTGATCGGCATCGCCATCGGCATCGTTGGCGCGGTGCTGATGACGCGCACACTGGCGCACCTGTTGACGGAGCTTTCGCCTAACGATCCAGTGGCGTTCGGCGCCGCGGCAGCCGTGCTGGCGCTGGCGGCGGTGGCGGGGAGCTACCTGCCCGCCCGGCGTGCCATGCGAGTGGATCCGGCGATCGCCTTGCGACGCGACGCATAGCCAAGCGTAGAAGCAGGGGCTTTGTCGCTATTGACCGGGAGAAGGGTCGCCTGTACTTTGTGTTACAGAGTACTTCACCATTCGTCCTTACTCCGCCCACACACCGGAGATAGCGATGTCAGCGCATCAGGCAGTCCTGGACCGGGTCGTCCTCTTCAGTGCTGTTGCCGCAGGAGTGGCCATCGCACTCGTCGACTCCCAGCCCTCATGGGACGACACCGGCGTCACCGCCGGTGCGCTCCTCATTCTCGCTTTCATCCTCGGCGCGCTGGCGCCGCGGCGTCCGTGGATCATCGCGCTCGCGGTGGGAGTCTGGATTCCCATCTTCGGCATTCTCGCGCGTGGCAACTACGGTTCCCTTCTCGCGCTCGCCGTCGCGGTTGCCGGCGCCTACGCCGGCGCGCTGCTTCGCCGTGTCATGCTCCCCGTCTAGCACGCGCCATTGCATTCGGCTTAAGAAACGGCAATCGTGAGGCGGCAGCGCTCCGCCTAACCCTCCGCCCCGGAAGCGTCGCCATCTTCGTGCGTGTTCTGTCGCTTCCTCCGGTCCCGGGGACCAATGCCGTCGCTCGTCACGCTCGAGAAGTTCGTGGGCGCGCCCCTGCACGTGCACGCCGACGGCGCCGTTCAGCTCTATGAGTCCAGCTTCTCGAGCGGTCAGGTCATCCCGGCGCACGCGCATGCCGAGGCGGCGATCAGTCTCGTCCTCGCCGGCGAAGGGGTAGACGACGGAGACAACGGCACGCGACGCGTTGCGGCGAACGACATCCTCTTCACGCCGTCGTTCGTGCCGCACGGCTATCGCTTCGGAAAGAGCGGACGGTGGTTCAACATTCAGCTGACCAATGCGTGGCTCGAGCGCGTCACGGACGGCGAGCAGCGGCTGCCAGACAACGCCGAGGTTCTCAGGGGCCATGCGGCCGCAGTCTGGGCCGCGCGCGTGCGCTCCGAAGCTCAGCTTCGCGACAGCGTCTCGAGCATGGCGATCGATGGCGCGATGATCCTCATGCTCGCCGAGCTGGCGCGGACGCGCGACGGGGGCGCGGCGACGCGTCCCCGCTGGCTCCGACGCGTCGAGGAGGCGATCGACGCCAGCTTCGCGGAACCACCTTCGATGGAGGCGCTGGCGGCGCTCGCGGGTGTGCATCCACGTCATCTGCTGCGGACCTTTCGTCGGTACCACGGTACCACCGTGGCGCAGTACGTCCGACAGCGACAGCTCCAGGAGGCTCGCGTTGCACTCGCGACGTCCACGCAGCCGCTCGCGACGATCGCGCTCGATGCCGGCTTCTCCGATCAGGCGCACTTCACGCGCGTCTTCCGCCACACCTACGGCGAAACGCCGGGAGCGTACGCGCGCTCGGCTCGACGACCATGAGCACATCGATGCCATCCGCACCTCGCCTTATCGACGTCAGCCACACCGTCGAACATGGCATGATCACTTACAAAGGCTTCCCCGCTCCGATCATCTGCGATTGGCTCAGCCGGGAAGCGTCACGGGCGCGGTACGAGGACGCCGAGTTTCACATCGGCAAGATCGAGATGATCGCCAACACCGGCACATACGTCGACAGTCCCTTTCACCGATACGAGCACGGGAAGGATATGTCGGAGCTCCCGCTGGAATCGGTGGCGGATCTCGATTGCGTCGTGATCCGAATCGATCCACGCCGCGCCGCAGCGATCGACGAGATTCCCCTCGCCGCAAACGACGTCCGTGACCGAGCCGTGCTCTTTCATACCGGCTGGGATCGACACTGGCGCACCGAGGCGTACTTCGAAGGCCATCCGCACCTCACCGAGCGTGCCGCGGAGTGGCTGGCGAAGGCCGGCGCGGCGCTGGTGGGGATCGATTCGATGAACATCGACAGCATCGCCACGGGGAGGCGCCCAGTCCATTCGATTCTCCTCGGCCACGACATACCGATCGTCGAGCACATGTGCGGCCTGGCCGCGGCCCCCGATCGCGGTGGCAGGTTCTCCGCCGTGCCGGTGAAGGTCAAAGGCCTCGGCACCTTCCCCGTCCGAGCCTTCATCTCGACGCGCTCATAACACCAAGAGCGCAAGAGCGCAGGCGAACATGAGGAGTCCGACTGTGGCGAACATGCCCTCGTAGTGCGTTCGCGAGTCGGGATGGTAGCGCGTCATCCCAACTCCCACGGAATCGGCGACCGCGGTGACCTTGCCAGTGAGGTAGTATCCCGGCCTAACGAACCGCTGGAGCACGACACGCTGGGTGGGATGCAGGCGACGCCACAATGCGATGCCCTCAGTTCCGGCGAGCGATGTGTAATCGCGCGAGCCGTCCGCCGAGACCGTCTTGAGCCGATAGCTACGACCACTCCGACCGCTGCTGTAGGTCACCGAGACGACGACCGCGGTCTCCAGACCACACGCATGTCCGGAAGCAGTTCGCAGCGAATCGAGCTTTGGTAGCCGGCAGCTTTCGTCGCCGT
The DNA here is from genome assembly GCA_035273165.1 of Gemmatimonadaceae bacterium. Lineage (GTDB taxonomy): Bacteria > Gemmatimonadota > Gemmatimonadetes > Gemmatimonadales > Gemmatimonadaceae > AG2. The sequence continues at coordinate 1,300 of DATEPP010000249.1, read as the reverse complement.
GGAATATTGGCGCGGCGGCTAGCGCGCTCCTTCCGGCCCAGAGGAAGTACGAACCTTGAATCAGCCCCACGAGCATCATCACGATGAGGCCCCATCGCGCGTCGACGCGTCGCTTTCGCGGCGGCGGCGTCCCCTTCCCTGTCAGTTGAACGCGGACATTGAGAAGCGAGCGGACACGCTGCTCACGAATGACTGTGTCCTGAAAGGGCTGTGGCGAGTGAGGGGTGGGCAAGATTGGGCTCCTTCGGGAATTCTGCGAGAAGTGTGGAAGTTGTAAGCGCGCCTGAAGAGTCCAGGGTTTCTTGAACGCGAATTCCGCGAATTTTTGCGAATTGCTCCGTGCGTGGAGTGGGCTCCTCGTTCAACGAGCCGGGACGATGAGTCTTTGTGAAAACCTCGGGACACTTCCGGCGCCCGAACTCGATCGGTGTGCCGTTCACACAAAATCTCGGCTCGTCGAGAGCGGAGCGCTCGCTGCCGAGGCGCGATTCGCAAGTTTTTGCGTCATTCGGTCGCTTAGAGACGCGGATTCCGTGCAATGGCAACCGTGCACCTGCGCCATTGACCATCCCGTCGCCTGATTCTTGCGGCCGGAGTCGCATCGGGAAATTCACGAGAATCTCATGCTCATGGACTCGCCGATGTACGCTTACATCCCGGTCGCAAATCTCGACCGGGCGCGCCACTTCTACGAGGAGACGATCGGGCTCGAGCCAGCACGGGAAGTGGCAGGCGGTGTCGCTTACGAGTTCGCGAATGGCACCGCCTGTTTCATGTACCCGACGCCTAACGCCGGCACGTCGCGCGCGAGCCAGGCCTTCTGGCAGGTCGAGGACATCGAGAAGGAGGTCGCCGAGCTCAAGGCACGTGGCGTCACCTTCGAGGAGTACGACCTTCCGGGGCTCGTCACCAGGAACGGCATCGCCACGGGCGGCGGTGCGAAGAGCGCATGGTTCAAGGACTCCGAGGGCAACATCATGGCGCTCATCCAGAGCTATCAGCGCTAGCGCCCTCGCTGCTGATCGATGTCCTGATGTCTGGCAGTCCTTCCGGTCATTCTGGGGGCGCGGGGAAGCGGTTCGTCCACCTTTGGCGGTGTCCTCGTTGAGCTGTGAACGTGCTCGCCAGATGTGAGACGGGCAAGACGCGCCGCGCCGCGTCATGCCATGACGGACCTCACGTGAGCGGCGAAGGCGTGCCAGACGGCGGTGTGGCCAACCGCGAAAGCCGTCAGCTCGATGCACACGATCCACGCACCGCCTAACACCGTTGCGCGATGAATTCGACGAGTCGTCCTCAG
>DATEPP010000248.1:0-5197 GCA_035273165.1 Gemmatimonadaceae bacterium | reverse complement strand
CATTCGCCGATTCCACTCGATGGCGCGAGTCTCCAGAGAATCGAGTCGAAGCGCCGTCGTGAACGCGGCGCTGGCGGCACTCCGCTCCCCATTCGCCGTCAGTGCTCGGCCAAGCGTGACGTACGCGCGCGCAAAAGACGGATAGAGCTGGACGAGGAGGTGTGCCACTGCCAGCGCGGGCTGACGATGCCCACGCTCTATTCCGGTGAGCACGAGTTGGTTGAGGTACCACCAGTCATCGTCGTCCTGCTTGAACTTCTCAGTCGAGGGCGGCGGTGGTGTGTAGCGTGCCTTCGCCCGCGCCAAGGCGGCAGCCGACCGAGATTGTTCACCAGCCACGGCGAGCGTGTAGCCTTGCAGCGCATAGCTCGGCCATGAATCGAAGAGCGTGGTGAGCTCGTTCGCGAGAGCGACGGCATCGGGGACGTCCCGCTGGGCGATGAGCCCACGCACGGTCAGATCCAGGCCGCGATAGTAAGCCGGCCATGCAGGACCCGGTTGGCCGGCGAGCGTCCGCCCGCGCTGCGCGGAATCGCGTGCCTGGCGCAGACGATCGATCTGCGCCTGCATCCCACTGCTCTTGATGCGCGCGATCGCCGCGTCGACACCGGCACTGCGCTCGCTCTCGGCGTCCGGCAGCCAGCCCTCCAGCTCCAGCGAGACGGAGACGCTGTCGCCCATGGTTGCCGCACGCGCCCCGTCGAACCAGGAGTTGTACTTCGAGCCGCCCGTGATGCCGAAATCCTTGCGCGCCAGACGCAGTGTCGACGATGCGTCGAGAATCATGCTTCTCGACTCCGGACTCCGCTGCGGCGCGCCAGACACGATCTGCATCGGCAGCGAGACTCCCTTCGTCACGCCATGCATCGTGAGCCGACCGTCGACCATCCAGCCGTTAGGCGCTGGGCGTAGCGAGTCGCTCTGAAAGACGATCGTCGGAAAGTGCTCGACGTCGAAGAAGTCGCTTGTTCGGAGATGCTCATCACGATGCGGCCAGCCCGTGTCGAGACTCCTGGTGTCGATCACGACGGTCACTGACGATCGCGCGGGATTGGCGCGGTCGTAGAGGACCGTTCCATGCCACTCCGTGAACCGGCCCTTGACGCGCGTGAACGCGAACGGAACCGAGAACTCGACGATCGAATGTCCCGCGTCGACGACGTACTCTTCGAGCTGCTGCGCGCCCAGGGCGCTCGGGCCAAGCGCAATCGCGATGGCAACGACCCTTATTGAACGCATGCTTCTCCCGCGGAAGTGAGCGTCTCTCAAACGTCCCGCGAGGCGGAATGGTTACGAGGAACTACGGCGTCGTCTCTCGCGCGAGCGTCACAACGCGTCGCCCGCCATCACGCTGCCCTTCTTCGGTGCGGATGGCGATGCCGTCGGACTTTCGGATCCAGTACGAGAAGCTCCCGCCCGCATACGCCACCTCTAACCTCCAACAGTCGAAGCGCCCGGCCGGAACCTGCACCTCCTCTTCTCCAGTGACGCGCAGGCTCACGGAGCGCACCACGTCATTCGGCACGACGGCCCAACCAAGGACCGTGACGCGTCCACGCCACGACCGATCGAGCGGTGCGCTCGCGAAGAAGACCGGCGCGAACACGTCCGAGATATACGGTGCGCCGGTTGCGGGCAACCGCCGCGCGATTGGCCGCATTCCGTCGACGGCATCGAGTGTCATCCGCCCCGTCATGCTGTCACCGGAAAAACGTTGTTCGATGTTGATCCCCAGCCACCGCCGGTACGGACGCACGTGCACGGTTCGGGACAGGAGACGAAGATCACTCCGCGCGACAACGAGTGTCTCCGCCGTTATCGTTTGTCGTGCCGACGTGAGCTCTCGCCGTGTCGATATGACCTGCCACGACGATCCAGCGGCCCGCACCGATAAGAGGTTGCTCATTTTCGTCGTCACGCGCGCACTCGCGTCTTCCCACACGCGAAGGTATTCGAGCGTTGCGGGGTGAATGCGCTCCGGATGCGACGGGATGGCGGGAGGCAACTCGACCTGCGCGGGTGACTCCTCCGCCCGCGCCACCCCGTCGAAATAGAAGAACTGACTCGCGGGTTGCAGATCTGGCGCGTTGCCCAGGCGCCCGCGGAAGATCGGCAGCGTCAACACCGCCGCGACAACGAGGACGGCGGCGACGACGTAGCGCGATGGCGAGCGTCGCGCTACGCGACCGACCGGCAGAATGACACGAGTGCCCGCTCGGCGGTCGGAAAGAATGCGGTCGAGTAGCTCGCGTGTCGCGGGCGGTGTGCGGAGCGCCCGAAGCTCGGGCTCGATCGCTTCCGCAAAGGCATCGTTGTCGCGCTGTCGATGTGCAAACCAGATCATCGTTCACCGTCTTTCAGCATGGCGCGCAGCGTACGCAGCGCGCGGTGTAGCCTGACCTTCGACGCGGCCACGGAAATCCCAACCAACTCGGCGACCTCCTGATGCGAGAAGCCCTCGACCTCCTTGAGCATGAGGACGGAGCGCAAACTCGGAGGGAGACTCGCGACGGCCAGCCGAAGATCGATGGACGCTTCATGATCCGGAGCCGCTGCTCCAACGGTCGCCTCGAGCGGCGAGGTTGCACGCACCTCCTCGCGGCGCAGGCGACTGAGCGCGACACGGACCGTGACGCGCTTCAACCAGCTGAGGAAGGCACCCCGATCCTCATATCGTCGCAGCGCCTCCGGCAGCCCGACGAAGACGTCGTGCACGACATCTTCCGCCTCGGATCTCGACATCAGCAACCGAAAGGCAACCGCGAGGAGCACGGCCGCATACCGATCATAGAGAGCGCCGAGCGCGGCCTGATCTCCCGTCGCCACGAGGGCAACGATATCCTGGTCACGGAGCTCCGAAGGGAGCGGCAGGTTCTCGTCGGGAGCCGCGGTCACAACGAACCAAACGCCCGTCGTTTGGGGAAGGTTACAGATAACCCGCGGGGGTGAGCGTGGGATCTGGTTGAACCCCGCGCTAGACGTGCAAACTCGGGCAAGATTGTAGCTTGGTAGCACGGGGCAACTTCAATCAGAGCCATCAACGGATGAAGAATCTCTACGAGCCGGCGGTCGCGGCTGAAGTACGACAACGGATCGGCCAGTTACGCCCGGATAGCAAGGCACGGTGGGGCGAGATGAGTGTCGCGCAGGCGCTCGCGCACTGTGCGATGGCGATGGAGAATGCGTTAGGCGACACGGTCTTGCCGCGCCACCCTCTCGGCCGTGTGATCGGTGGCTGGGCGAAGCGCGGGCTCCTTGTGAAAGGCAAGCCGATGGCCCGCGGCGCGCCGACCCATCCCAGCGTGAGAGTCAAGGACCAGCGCACCTTCGACGTCGAACGAGAACGACTCGAGCGCGCGATCGATCGCTTCACCTCCGACCCATCCGCATGCACGCGTCATCCCCATTTCTTCTTCGGAGCGATGACGCCAAAGGAGTGGGCGGCGTTCATGTACATCCACCTCGATCATCACTTACGACAATTCAACGTGTGAGCGGAACGCCTAACGCCCACGACGCGAGGACCACCGCGGCGACTGGCGCCGGACGCGAGTGGTCATGCATCTCGCGCCGTAAATGGCTCTGGCGTCCCTCTCATACTCGCGCCAGGCTGCGCCGATCACCCCAAGGGGGAGCTCGATGACGATCGCGAGCATCAGGCAGTCCCGATTGAGCCAAATGTCAGCGCAGCCAGTGTTGGAGCCGCCCGTCGCCACTCACGTCGACGCGGTCAGCGTCGGCGTTCGCGTGTACGCCGCGTCCGCCATAGTGCTGGGGTTGGTGGGCCTCGTCTGGGGCGACTTTGCGGCCGTCTGGCAGCCGGTGCCGACAGGACTGCCCGCCAGAACCGCCCTCGCCTACCTCACGGCGCTGGTGTTTGTCGCCAGTGGCGCCGGACTGCTCTGGCGTCGGTCGGCCAGAGCGAGCGCATGCGTGTTGGCCGCCCTCTATTTCCTCTTCGCGATACTCTGGCTGCCGCGAGTTGCGGCTTATCCGCGCGCCCTCGGAGTATGGAATGGCGTCTTCGAGCAACTCGCCCTTGTCGCCGCGGCCGTCACCTACTTCGCGGCGGCCTCTGCGCCTAACGACACGACCCGACGATGGCAGTGGATGATGCGCCTGCTGTTCGGCGTGTGCCTGCTCTCATTCGGCGCGACCCACTTCGCCGCGCTGAAAGAAACGGCCGCTCTGGTGCCGCCGTGGCTGCCTCCATCGCCGCGTTTCTGGGCGGCGGCAACAGGCGTCTTTCACCTCGCCGCCGGTCTGGCCATTCTTTCGAATTGGAAGGCCGTGCTCGCATCGCGGCTCTTTACGGCGATGCTCATCGGCTTCGGCATTCTCGTCTGGGCGCCCCGGCTAATCGCCAACATCCATGTTCACCAGGTCTGGGCCGGCAACGCCGTCAACTTCACTCTGATCGGCGCGGCGTGGTTGATGGCGGACGCAATCGCCGACAGTGTAAGGTCGTCTCCTCGATGAACACTGAATGCAAACGCAGCGCTGCCGAGCTCACCTCCACCATCGCTGGCGAAGCGTGGTATGGAGACTCGCTTCGCGAGATCCTCGACGGGGTCACCGCCAAGCAGGCGTCCGCGCATCCTCTGTCGAATGCGCATTCCATCTGGGAGATTGCGCTGCACCTCGACGCGTGGATCGAGCTCTACGCCGGCGCCCTTCGCGGGACGCCCATGCCGCCCTGGGCCACGATGCCCACGGAGCAAGACTGGCCGCGAGTACGTGCGACGGCCGCCAAGGCGTGGGAGCAGTGCGTCGACTCTCTCTTCGAGCATCACCTGCAATTCGCGAAGTCGATGGAGACCTTTGGCGACGAACGCCTCGACTCCACCGTTCCGGGACGAACCTACAACTTCAGCCGGTTGTTCCGGAGCGCTGCGTTGCACGCGGCGTATCACGGCGGACAAATCGCACTACTGAAGAAGATGCTCTGACGGATGAGAACTGTTGCGGCCGCCCCCATGAGCTGGGGCGGGCGTCGCTGGAGCGCTATTGGCGTGGCTTCACCGGAGCTCGCAACGCGTCGACCCTGGCCTTCGCGCGCCCATTGAGTGGCTGCTTCGCCAGCACGAGCTGAAACAGATCGAGTGCTCTAGCTGAATCGCCACGCGCGAGCAGCAGCTCGGCGAGATTGAAGTTCAACGTCGGCAAGTCGGGATGGAATTCCTTGTTCAGCTCGAGG
>DATEPP010000247.1:0-9350 GCA_035273165.1 Gemmatimonadaceae bacterium | reverse complement strand
CTCGTCCTCGAGTGTCAGGTACGTAGGACAGCTCTGCAGGCAGAAGCCACAATGCACGCAGGCGTCGATTCCTGAACGCATCGCGGCGAGCGGCGTCCCAGGCAGGGCGCATGGTGCTTGATGAGATGGTTGTGATGGAATCGCGCGCTCGTCGACGAGAGGGCGCGAGCGCACACTACTCACTGCAGCTCACCGAGGATTCCAGGATTCAACAGATGTTGAGGATCGAACGCCGCCTTGACGCCGCGATCGAGGGTACCCCGCAACGCTGTCGGCGCGAGCGCCGGCCAGAGTGCGGCGGGCAGGCGCTCGTAGATGCGCGTGCCCTCGAAAGGTATCTCGAGCGCCGCGCGCAGGCTCGTCTCTGACACTCCATCTGCGAGTGGCAGAACCACCCGCACCACGCCTCGGCCGGGATCTCCGTGACGGTAGCTTCCCGGCCATCGCTCGGTGATCCGTCCGGCGTCCTGCCACGTCATCGCGAACCGGGCCGGAAGGCCTGAGAGCCGGACCACCGCGGCCCGCGCGGGCTCGATGACACGTGCTCGCCGCCAGATCTCGGGCTCGACGTCGCGCGGATCTCCCACGCCGCGAAGCTGCTCGCGCTGGGTCCGAACTGCTTCCTCGTTGCCGCCGAGCCTAACGATGAAAGCGTCGCGCGTTCCGACCTGGCCGAGGCTGCGACGCGCGGTGGCGTCCACGAGCTGGACCGCGAGGGGCACGAACGGTAGTCCGCGTAACGTGGCGCGCGCTCGCTCGAGCTCCGCCGTTGTCGCCCCGACTTCGATGAGCAGCGTCGCTTCGACCGCGGGCAGCGCGCGCAGCCGAACCGTTACTTCCGTCAGCACCCCGAGCGTGCCCCACGAGCCCGTGATGAGCCGCGTCAGATCGAAGCCGGCGACATTCTTCACGACGCGTCCACCGCCGCGAACTAGATCGCCCGTGCCGCTCACGAACTGAACGCCGAGCGTCATATCGCGCGGTGTTCCGAAGTGATGCGCGAGCGAGCCGTACGAGCCGGTGGCGATCGTCGCGCCGAGTGTGGCTCGCGAGGGATCGCCTAACGGGTCGAGGGCGAGCCACTGTCCATTCGCCGCGGTCGTGCGCGCGATCTCGTCGAGGGTTGTGCCGGCGCGCGCCGTCAGCGTCAGATCCCCCGGCTCGTATTCGATGATTCCCTCGTACCCGCTCACTTCGAGCGTCGTATCGGCGCGGACAGGTCGATTGGCATCGAGCCAGCTGCCACCACTTACGACGCGAACGGTGCGGCGACGCGCGATCGCTTCGCGAATGGAGTCGCGCAGATCGGCCGGCGAAGCCAGGGCTGTTCGCGTCGGTGAGGTCGCGGTCAATGCTGTCCCGCGCGCGCCGCGGGAGCGATCTGCCACTCCCGACACGAGTGTACCGGTACGACCTTGCCCGGATTGGCGCGTCGCTCAGGGTCGAACACCTGGCGCAGCGCGCACATTGCGCTCAGCGACTCCTCGGAGAAGATCGAGTTCATGTATGGCAGCTTGTCGATCCCGATTCCGTGCTCGCCCGTGATGGTCCCCCCGGCATCGACACAGGCCTGCATGATCTCCCGCATCGCCGCATGCACCCGCGCCGACTCATCCGCGTCGTTGGCATCGTAGCCGATATTCGGATGCAGGTTGCCGTCGCCGGCGTGGAAGACGTTGCAGACAGTCACGCGATACCGCTCGGCGATATCGTGAACGCGCGCGAGCATTTCGGGAAGCTTCGTGCGCGGCACGACGGCATCCTGGACGACGAGGTGCGACGAGATCCGTCCCATCGCGCCGAACGCCTTCTTCCGTCCCTGCCAGAGCTTGGTCCGCTCCGTCTCGTCGCGCGCCACACGAACGTCGCGCGCGCCGGCTTCGCGGCCAAGCCTTACGACGGTCGAGACATCGGCATCGAGGCCGGCTGTCGGACCGTCGAGCTCCACGAGCAGGACGGCGGCGGCATCGGTGGGATAACCAGCGGCATAGATCGAGGCTTCGACGGCCCGAATCGTTGCCTGGTCCATCATCTCGAGCGCGGCAGGCAAGATGCCGCTCGCGATGATGGATGAGACGGCGCGCGCGGCCGCGTCGATCGAGCTGAAATCGGCGAGAAGCGTGCGCACCGCCTGTGGATTGCGCGCCAGTCGCACCGTGACGTCGAGCACGACGCCGAAGCACCCCTCCGAGCCGACGAACGCGCCGACGAGATCATAGCCGTCGTTCTCGCCCTCCGCATTGCCCAGTGTGACGACGTCACCGTTAGGTAGAGCGACCGTGAGCGCGACGACGTGGTTGAGGGTGACGCCGTACTTCAGGCAGTGCGGGCCGCCCGCGTTCTCGGCGACGTTCCCGCCGATCGTGCACGCCGCCTGACTCGACGGATCCGGCGCGTAGTGCAGGCCATACGCGCTCACGGCGCGCGACAGGGCGACGTTCACTACTCCTGGCTCGACGACCGCGAGCGCATTATCGGGGTCGACGGAGATGATTCTCGTTAGGCGGTTGAGGCCGAGGAGGACGACCCCGTCGGCCAGAGCGCCGCCGGAGAGGCCCGTGCCCGCGCCTCGGGGAACGAACGCTACGCCCGAAGACGCGAGCTCTCGCACGACCGCGATCACCTCGTCGCGATTGCCGGGAAAGACGGCGAGCGACGGCTCCTTGGAGTAGCCAGGCAGCCCGTCGGAGGTGTACGCCAGCAGTTCGCCTCCTCGGAGAAGCACACGCCGTTCCCCGACGATCGCCGCGAGCCGCGACGCGAGATCGAGGTCGACCGGGTGCTTCCGGCCCACCGACGCCAGGATCTGCGGCCAGCCGCTCATGGCTGCACGTGTGCGTTGCGCCCGTTCGTCTTGGCCACCGTGTGCACCTGCGCGCGGTCGAGGATCGTGCCTAACGCGGCCGACAGCACGCGGTCCAGTTGGTGCAGCCGCGCATGCGGCGATCGCGAGGAGAGCAGTTCCTGCCGCACGTCGAGGTCGATGTCGATCATCGACGCGACGGCGAACGAAAGTCCCGCCGCGTCGTCGGGAAGCTCGGGCAGTGGATCGGGATCGTCCGCAAGCGTACGGGCCGCCCGGGCCACCCGCCGGAAGACGTTACGCACCCGCTCCGCGAGTGCGTCGAGCTCCGCGCCGATCTCGAACTCATCCTCCACGACCTCGGCGCGGCAAACGCGATAGGGATGGGCCGAGCTTACGAGCGACAGCAAAGCGAATCGCTCGGCTCCGCGCACGACGATGTTGGAGCGTCCATCGGGAAGCGTTTCGGTGTTCACGATCTCCGCGACGCATCCTACCGTACCGGCCGGAAGATCGGCCTCGGCTACTCCCTCATCGAGTCGCGCGATACCAAATCGCCGGTCCCCTTCGAGGCAATCCAGGAGCATCTGGCGATAGCGTGGCTCGAAGATGTGCAGGGGCAGTGCTGTGCCGGGGAAGAGTACGAGCGGCAGCGGGAAGAGGGGGAGATGATCGAGGATCACCCCTTAACCTACGTTATCTCCCACGACGACGGTGAGACCGTCGCGCACGAAGCGATAGTCCAGCGGCGGCACCATCGAGACGATCTCGCCATCGAGACCGATTTGCCCGCCGACCATCCCTCGTCGCGGTTCGATCCGGACGCGATCGACGACGAAGCTCTGCATCGCTGGCGTGCGAGCCGCCGCGCGCACGCCGCGCGCGGCCGCGGCGAAGGCGAGAGCGAGCGTGCGTCCCGCGCTCCGCGACTTCACCACGATCACGTGCAGGCCGCGCTGACCGTTCGGCACACGGGCGCCGAGGCTGGGCATCTTCAACTCGCGCTCGCCGACACCGATGAACACGAGTGGTGTCACGTACTCGTGAGCGACGCCATCCACCTCCATCGACACGCGAAAGCTGCGCAGCCGAAAGAGGATCCGGATTCCCGCGACGATCGAGGCGAGCCAGTAGCCCAGTCGCGGCTCGAGCCCTTCCCGGGTGCGAACGTACGTGACATACGCGCCGACGGAGCTCGTGTTCAGGAAGAGGCGGCCATTGACCTCGGCGACGTCGATGCAGCGCGTCGTCTGCCCGATGGCGACGCGTGCTGCTTCGGTAAGGTCCTCTGGAAGTCCGAGATCCTGGGCGAGGTGGTTCAGCGTGCCCCCTGGAAGGATCGCGAGCTCGCACGACTTGCCGCGCATCGCCGCCGCAGCCGTCGCAATGGAGCCGTCCCCGCCGGCCACCAGAATCCGCCGCTCGCCGCGAGCGAGCGCGCCCTTTACCCGATCGGCGAGCTCGGTCGGCGCAATGCGCTCGACGCGAAACCCGCCAGCATTCCCGAGTGCTTCGCAAGCGGCATCCGCGGTGCCCGCGTCCTTGTTGACGAGGGCGAGTATCTCGACGTCGCTCACGCGCTGCGGCCCGCCTCCAGGGTCTCCAACTCCACGGTTGCCTTTCGCTCGAGCTTTCCCCATCCCACGACGCGGCCGCGGATTGCCGCGGCGAACGATTTCACGACGACCCAATACATGATCTGACGATAGGCAAAACGTTGAATGAAGATCAGCCAGGTGAGCTGCTTGTCCTCGCGCGGCTCCATGAGGAACGCCACGATCGCCGCCGCCCAGTCCACGAGTAGAAAGACGGCGTAGTACGTCAGCACCTGCTCCAGATTCACCAAGGCATAGGTCGCGCCATGCGACGTTCGCGTCGCCCACACGGACAACAGGCTGAAGACGAACATCAGGTCGGCGAGCGGCGACAGGGCGGGGAGGAGCAGCTGGAAGAGCCAGACGTTAGGCAGAGCCACCCAACCGAGCGTGCCGTAGCGCCGGCGGAAGAGGGTGCCGCGATGCTTCCAGGCGCACTGCAGCGTGCCGAAGGACCACCGGAATCGTTGTCGGGCGAGCGCCCGGAGCGTGTCGGGGGCCTCCGTGAGCGCAATCGCGCCGTCCGCATAGGCAACCGAGTATCCGGCGCGGCGGACCGCGAGGGTGAGGTCCTGATCCTCGGCCAGCGTATCCTCGCGGAACCCGCCCACCTGATTGACCACTGACCGCCGCCACGCACCAACCGCCCCGGGCACCACGGTTATGCAGTCGAGCAGGGAGAAGGCGCGGCGATCGAGATTCTGGCTCGTGACGTACTCGAGGGCCTGCCAACGCGTGACGAGATTGATGCGATTCCCGACCTTCGCGTTGCCCGCCACCGCTGCCACACGTTCGTCCGCGAGCGGTTGGACCAGTTCGGCCACGGTGTCGCGCGCGAAGAGGGTGTCGGCATCGAGCGCGATGATGATCTCATGCTGGGCGTGGGCGATGCCGAAGTTCAGCGCGCTCGCCTTTCCGCCATTCTGTTTGGCGAAGATGCGCACGCGGGGGTCGTTGCCGTGCATTGCGCGCGCCTGCTGGTACGTCGCGTCTCGCGAGCCGTCGTCGACGACGATGATCTCCAGCGCACCCGAATAAATCTGCGCGAGAAGGCTGTCGATCGTCTGGCTGATGACCTTCTCCTCGTTGTACGCCGGAACGACGATGCTGACGCCGGGCGCGAACGCGGTGGGTAGTGACCGATCCTGATGGCGCATCAGTCGCTGAATGACCGCGAGCGTGCCGATCACCAGCAGGCGCGCGACGCCGAGGACGACGGCGATGGTGAAGATCCAGAAGAGCAGCCATTCGACGATCCCGAGAAGGCCGAAGCCGCCGATGAGCAGGAGACGCTCCATGCCCGCGCGCGAGCCTAACGGCGGCATCGCCTGGTCGCGCGTCAGCCCGGCGAGCTGCGACACGAGCACGAGGGTGTCACCGCGCGCTCGGAGGGAATCGATGAGCGGTCCGAGAGCGGCGACGGTGTTGGATCGATTGCCGCCGCCATCGTGAAGCAGCACGACGTCGCAGACGTTGGTCTTGCTTCCGCGCGCCAACGAGTCCGAGCACTCCGGCTTCTCCGTGGGATCATCCGGCCGGGTGTCGAGGACGTTCTTGACGATCGAATCTGGCGGCGGGTCCTGCCAGTCTTCCGAGTCGACATGCAGCCCCACCGTGATGTAGCCCCGCTCCGTCGCGAGCCACACGGGTATGAGCTCGTTGCGCGTCGTCGGCTCGGCGTCACCGAAGTACGGCGGACGAAAGAGCGCCGTGCGGCGATCGAGCATTGCTTCGATCAGGCGCTCGGTGGCGTCGAGCTCGATCTCGGTGCGCTTTCGCCCCGTGAGGCCGAGATTCGGATGTGAGTACGTGTGATTCCCGACCTCGTGGCCCTCGCGGTAGATGCGCCGCAGCAGCGGCACGTGCGCGTCCGCATTCTGACCGATGACGAAGAACGTCGCCTTCACGCCCCGCGAGGCGAGCGTGTCGAGAATGGGCCCGGTCCAGGTCGGATCGGGTCCGTCGTCGAAGGTGAGCGCTACCCAATGCGGGTGAATCTCCTGTGCCCCGAAGCGCTGGACGATGAACGGCGTCGGATAGCTCGCGTAGCGTTCGCCGACGATGAAGCCGGTCGTCGAATCGACGACGATGGGCCGCGATCCGGAGAGGGGCTGCGCGCGGATGCGCAGAATTTCCCCCTGCCCATCGATCTCGGGATCGTAGCCCGGGAGGGCCGTGGCGAGATGATCCGGCGTCAGAAGATTCCCGCCGTCGTCGAGGACGCGCCAGAGCGAGGGGTCCTCGGAGCCGAGTCGCCAGAACGCGACGCCGGCAACGCCTAACGATTGCGCGACCTTCATCTGGTTGTAGGCCGTGATCGCGTCGAGGTACCAGACCTCGTGGTCGGTCGAGTCGGGACTCTGGTACGTGAGCACGGGGTTGAGCGAGGTCCGATCGAGCCTCATCACGGCGCCACTGTCGCGCATGTCACGGATCACGTCCTGGTACGTGACCTCGGCACCAGTGATTTTGCTGGTGCTGTCATTCCAGTCGTAACCGTAGGCACCGATCATCAGGATCAGCTTCTCGTGAGGCACCACCGCGGCGATCGCGCGCGCGCGGTCGGCATAGAACGACTGGCTGGCGATCGGTCCCGGGTCGCCGCTGCTGTAGTGCTCGTCGAAGACCATCGCATAGACGAGGTCCACGGACGAGGCAACCTCACGCATCTGCGCCGGCTCGAGCCACGCCGGCACCGCGTAGGCAACGCTCTTGCCTAACGGCGCCAGCGCGGCGCGCAGCTCCCGCGTGAACGTCATCGACAGCTCGTGGAGGCGCGGGAAGTTGTCCGCCGCCTCGAAATCGACGAGGACGCCCGCGAGCCCGAACGCCCGCGCCACCTCCGTCAGCTGCGCGATCGCTCGCGCGCGCGACGCGGGATTGCTCAGCAGCGGCCGCAGATCCGACGATTTGAACTCCTGCGACGCCGTGCTGAAATTGCTCACCATGAGCAACAGGCGCGGCCGCTTCTCGACCGGCTCCTGCAGGACGCGCGACATCGCACGCTTTCCGTTCAGCGTGTCGAGGCGCAAGGAATCGCCGCCCTTCGCCACGAATGCCCACTCGAGCACCACCATGTCGAGCTGCTTCAGGTTCGCGTCGAGCGAAGCGTACGAGTTGTCGTCCCAGTTGACGTAGAATCCGCCGATGAGCGGCGCCCCGGCAGGCGGCCGCTTCTCGCCATTCGCCGGCACCGTGCGCATCCGACTCACGTGCCGCGCCTGCGGCACCCGCTTCGTCGTCAACAACGCCTGCTGGAATCGCTTGCGAGCCTGGAGCCGCTCCCGCTCCGACAGCCTGACAACCGGCTTCCGGGTCAGCGACTGCGGATGCAACGCCGGAATGTCGGGCGCGAACAGGAGACTCAACCCCAGCGTCAACCCGATGACGGTCGTGATGACGCCGAGGACGATCGCCGCGCGTCGAACGCGCTGCCAGCGGCGGCCTGATCGATCGATGAAGACGGGCGTGCGGTGCGGCATGGGAGAAGCGAATGATACGCAACAGACGACGAGCACAGACGAAAAAGGGGACCCGAAGGTCCCCTTTACCGTCTCACTTTCGCGCTAAGAATCGCTCACGCTGCCCAGAAGCCGCAGAGAGCGCGTCCGTCTGGAGATTCCCGGAGCTTCTCGAAGGCACGCTCGCGGATCTGACGGATGCGTTCCCGCGTGACGCCCATCAGCGCGCCGATCTTCTCGAGCGTCATCGCCTCGGAGCCTTCCTCGAGCCCGTAGTAGAGATAGAGGATCTTCCGCTCGCGCGGCGACAGGTATTTGCGAAACACGCGATCGATGAACTCGCGCATCAGCTTGTAATCACAGACTTCCTCGATCTCGACACCATCGACGCCGGCGAAGCGCTCACCGAGCGTGGATGCTTCGCGGTCGGATCTGTCGATGGGGGCGTCGAGCGAGACTTCGGTCGCCGACATCTGCTTGGCTGCCCGGACGTTCTCGGGCGTCTCTTCAAGCAGCTTGCTGATCTCTTCTTCGGTGGGATCGCGCTTCAGGACTTGGGCGAGGATCGTCTCGGCGCGAGCGAGACGAATGAGCTGCGAATTCTGGTTGAGCGGGATGCGAACCGAACGAGTCTGCTCCGCGAGCGCCTTGAGGACGGCTTGGCGCACCCACCAGACGGCGTACGAGATGAACTTTACGCCCTGATCCGGATCGAATTTGCGTACCGCTTTGAGCAGCCCTTCGTTTCCAATCGCCACGAGCTCGGAGAGGTCGAGTCCATGGCCCTGATACTTCTTCACGTAGGAGATGACGAAGCGCAGGTTGGCGGTGACCAGTCGTTCGGCGGCCTTCTCATCCCCACGCTGTGCGCGTCGAGCGAGGCGTCGCTCTTCTTCAGGGTCGTCGATTAAGGGAAGCTTCTGGATGTCCTGGAGGTACTGGTCAAACGCAGTCGAGGGCGACGAGCGGAAATACCCTCTGGTAGACCTGGTCTCCGTCACTTGCTCCATACACGCTCCTCACCAAGGGGTAAGGTGGAGCGAGCACCATCGGCTGGGCAGCGGCGCCCATTCGCAGCGATGGCTCGCGAGAGGTAGGCAGGGGTTCAGGGGCGGCTAGGGTAATGGCGGGGCTCCAAAGCGTCAATACTGAATTGTGAGCTTCAACACGCATCGATGGCCGCGAATCGGCGTCGTTAGGAGTTATCTGAAAGCTTTGTTTACGGTTAGGGGGTTACGTGAGTGGCGAGTGATGCGTGGCGAGTGGCGAGTGTAAATGGAAGAGGCCGGCAGAACAGTGCCGGCCTCCAGTCGAATCACTCGCCACTAACCCCTCGCCACTCACCACTTCCCGTCATCCAGCCGGTGGCTGCGGCCCCGACCCCGGAGGCGGCGGGTCACGCGGCCGCGTTCGGCTCGTCGCCATGAGGACGCCAATTCCCAGCAAGACGATGATCCCGACGATGATCCACGTCTGCGGGACGTTCAGCAG
>DATEPP010000246.1:0-3629 GCA_035273165.1 Gemmatimonadaceae bacterium | reverse complement strand
AAGTTCGAACCGATTCGAGGCTTCTTCGACCAGGAGTTGCAGGTGCCGGAATTCCCCGCGACCGAATCCGGTACGACCGCCGCAGCCGGCACGCCCCTGCGCGCCGCGCTCGGCGAGTACGACACGGGCTGGCACGATCCGGCCACGTCGGTGAAGCGCGCGCACGAGGTCATCGCGGGCGCGGCTCGACTTCATGCACGGCTCGTCGTGCTCCCCGAGATGTGCACCACCGGCTTCACGATGGAGGGAACGCGCTGGGCCGAGCCGCTGAGCACCGATCGCGGCTCGACGGGCGCGCTCGCGGCGGCGGCGCGCGAGTTCCACGTCTGGGTGCTTGCCGGCCTGGCGCTGCGCGAGGAGTCGCCGACGCGGCTCGTGAACGCCGCGGTGCTGTTCGATCCCGTGGGCAGCGTCGCGGCCATCTACCGCAAGCAGCGGCTGTTTGCCTACTCGGGCGAGCACGAGGTCTATGCCGCAGGCGAGGCGCCGGTTGTCGTCAACATCGAGGGCACACGCCTCGGCCTCTTCATCTGCTACGATCTGAGATTCCCGGAGCTCTTCCGCGCCGTCGCGACAGAGATGGACGCCGCACTGCTCATCGCGAACTGGCCCGAGCGCCGGCGCGCGCATTGGGACGTTCTGACGCGGGCCCGCGCGATCGAGAACCAGTGCTACATGGTCGCGGTCAATCGCACGGGGCTGGGCGACGGCGTCGAATACGATGGAGGGTCGGTGGCGTACGACCCGTGGGGCGAGCCCCTCGGCATCGGCGGCGGCGGCAATGCGCCGCGGGTCGTCGATATCGATCCGGCCCGTGTGAAGCTGGTGCGTTCGCGCTATCCTTTCCTGCGCGAATTGGAGCTGGCGCGCGAAGCGCACGTTCCGCAGTATCATTGAGCTGCTATCGTTAGGCGACTCGAGTACCGAGCTCCGTCAACCGTCAACCGTCAACCGGCCCTCATGTGACCGTCGGCGAGACGCTGGCCTTCGTCTCCGATGCGCGGGTTTTCGAGTGCACGCTCTGCTTTCGCGTTGCCGAGTTGATCGGCTTCGAGCGCGATGAGCTGCACTGGGAGGCTTTCTGGAGCATTCGCGTCGACGGGGTCGTCTTCGGATCGCTTCCGTTGCAGAGCTTCCAGGAACGCGCCGGCAACGTCGAACACCGCGTCGTCCACTGGTATCGTGACGAGCGGATCCGGCGCGCGAGTCGCGAAGTCTGAACTTCCACTCCTCGAGGTGACATGGACATCGCCCGCATGGCCCGCCTCGCACCAGTCGACTACGTCGTCATGGCGGTGTACTTCGCCGCCGTCCTCGCCGTCGGTTGGCTGCTGCGCCGCCTCATGCGCACGAGCACCGATTTCTTCCTCTCCGGCCGATCATTACCGCCCTGGGTAACAGGCCTCGCTTTTATTTCCGCGAATCTTGGAGCACAGGAAGTCCTCGGAATGGGCGCGTCGGGGGCGAAGTACGGCATCGCCACGAGTCACTTCTACTGGGTCGGCGCGATACCGGCGATGGTGTTCGTCGGGCTGTTCATGATGCCGTTCTACTACGGCTCTCGCGCGCGCTCCGCCCCCGAGTATCTCAAGCTTCGCTTCGATGAGAAGACGCGAACGCTGAACGCGGTGTCGTTCGCGGTCATGACGGTGTTCTCGTCGGGGATCTCGATGTACGCGCTCGGGAAGCTGCTCAATCTCCTGCTGGGATGGAGCTTCGACGCGAGCATTCTCGTCTCCGCCGTCATCGTCCTCCTCTACATCGTCCTCGGCGGCCTAACGAGCGCGATCTACAACGAGGTCCTGCAGTTCTTCCTCATCGTCTTCGGCTTCCTTCCACTCGTCTGGCTCGGGCTCGTGGCCGTCGGCGGCTGGCATGGACTCTCGACGCAGCTGTCGGCGCTGTCGGTGGCGCGCGGCTTCCCAGCCGACGCGTACACCCATGCGTGGCGCACGATGGGCGACCCGTCGAGAAATCCCATCGGGGTCGAGTGGTTCGGACTCGTTATGGGGCTGGGATTCGTGCTCTCCTTCGGCTACTGGTGCACGGATTTCCTCGTCGTCCAGCGCGCGATGGCTGCCGAATCGATGACGGCGGCGCGCCGGACGCCGCTGATCGCGGCGCTCCCGAAGATGTTCTTTCCCTTCCTCGTGATCCTGCCGGGGATGATCGCGCTCGTGCTGAGCAGCGGGAATGGCGCGCAGGGGCTCATTCCCGCGAAGCTGAGCGCCGCCGGACTGCCGGTGATGGACGGGGCGGGGCATCCGGTGCTCGACTACGATCTCGCGACGCCGATGCTGCTCATCCGGCTCTTCCCAACGGGAATGCTCGGCCTCGGCCTCACAGCGCTGCTCGCGTCGTTCATGTCAGGAATGGCGGGGAATGTCACCGCGTTCAACACGGTGTGGACCTACGACATCTATCAGGCGCATATCCGGAAGGGAGCCTCGGATGCGCATTATCTGTGGATGGGTCGCGCGGCGACCGTGGTGGGGATCGTGCTCGCGATCGCGGCCGCATACGTGGCGAGCGCGTTCAACAACATCATGGACATGCTCCAGCTGGTGTTCGCGTTCGTAAATGCCCCGCTGTTCGCGACATTCTCGTTAGGCATGTTCTGGCGACGGTCAACGGGGCACGGAGCGTTCTGGGGGCTGCTCGCGGGGACGATTGGCGCCGCGGTGCACCACGGCCTCACCTTGCCGGCGGGCGCGGTGGCGGGCATCAAAGGTGGCTACCTCGGTCACCTTCATACCTACCCGAGCGACATGGCGCAGACGTTCTGGACGGCCATCACGGCGTGGACGACGTGTATGGTCGTCACGATCGTGATCTCCCTGCTCACGCGGCCGCGGCCGGACGAGGAATTGCGTGGCCTCGTCTACGCGCTCACCCCGCGGCAGGTCGATAGCGAGCATTCCTTCTGGAGGCGGCCGGTGACCCTCGGTGTGATCGTGCTGATCATGACGTTCGCGCTGAACTTCGTCTTCTTCTGAGCCAGGGACCGACATGAGTGGATCCGCGTCGCTCGACCTCCGCCTGCCGATTGGCGGGCTGTTCACCGCGTTAGGTGTCATCATCGGTGCCTATGGCATCGCCACGAACGGCAGCGCCATGTACGCCCAGTCCGAGTCGATCAACATCAATCTCTGGTGGGGATTGGTGATGCTCATCGTCGGCGTGCTGATGTTCGTCGCCGGCATGCGCGCGACGCGGGGGGCGCATCCGTCGGGGATGCATGAGACCGTGGAGTCCCCCGAAGGGCGGGCGACGGAGCGCCGCGAGCACCGCTCCGGTCTCGAGCACTAGCACCGCCAAGGCTCTGTCCGGCTCGATTCTAGCATGGTGGTCTGTGGTTGGTGGCTGGTGACTGGTAGCTGTCAGTTACCAGCCACCAAACACCAATCACCAGCATCCACAGCTGCATGAAGTGTCTTTCTGTTGTCCTCACGGCGCTCGCGGCCGGTTCGTCGTTAGGCTGCAAGGTTGTAATCCAGCACGCGGACGACAGCACGCGTCCGGCGCGAAGCGATACGGTCGTCACGCTTCCGTACACGCGGCCACCGGAGACGACAGCTGTCGTCCCGCAACGACCCGTGCCGTCGCCGCAGAGCTCCGTTGCGGACGGC
>DATEPP010000245.1:0-11122 GCA_035273165.1 Gemmatimonadaceae bacterium | reverse complement strand
GGGGGAATTGCATGGCTCGATCGACCGCTGAGCTCCTTGTCGAGCGGCTCGCCGCCTGGGGCGTCGACACCATCTTCGGCCTGCCCGGCGACGGGATCAACGGCATCTTCGAAGCACTCCGCACGCATCAGAAGCGCATTCGCTTCATCCAGGTCCGACACGAAGAGGCGGCTGCGTTCGCTGCGTGCGGCTACGCGAAATACACCGGCCGGTTCGGCGTCTGCCTCGCGACGTCAGGACCGGGAGGTATACACCTCCTCAACGGACTCTACGACGCCAAGTGCGACGGCCAGCCGGTTCTCGCCATCACCGGCCACACCTTTCACGACCTCATCGGGACCAGCTACCAGCAGGACGTCGATCTCGACAAGCTGTACATGGACGTCGCGGTCTACAACCAGCGGGTGATGGGTCCGGCGCATGTCGTGAACGTCGTCGACGAGGCAATCAAGACGGCACTGGCGCGCCGCGGCGTCGCTCACGTCACCATCCCCAAGGACATTCAGGATTGGACGACGGACGATGAGCCGCGGTCGAGTAGCAACGTCAGCAGACACAGCGCCGACCTCTATGCCGCGGCGTACCCGGCCCCACCCAACGAACTGATCGAGGAAGCGGCGGAGCTCATCAACGGAGGATCCCGGATCGCCATCCTCGCGGGACGCGGCTGCCTCGGTGCGCGCGCCGAAGTGCTCGAGCTCGCGGAGAAAGTTGGCGCGCCGATCGTGAAGCCGTTGCTGGGCAAGGCAGTCGTGCCGGACGACAGCCCCTATACGACTGGCGGCATCGGTCTGCTTGGCACAGCACCGTCGCAGGATGCGCTCGCCGAGTGCGATACGCTCGTCATCGCCGGCAGCAGCTTTCCCTACATGGAATTCTATCCGAAGCCGGGAGACGCGAAAGCCGTCCAGATCGATATCGATCCGAGTCGCATCGGCATTCGCTATCCGGTCGATGTGGGACTCATCGGTGATTGCCGGACCGTGCTGCGCGCCATCCTGCCGCATGTCGAGCACAAGCGACATCAGAAGTTTCTCGATGAAGCGCGACACCGTATGAAGGACTGGCGTCACCTCATGAAGGAGCGCGGCACACGCGGCGACATGCCGATGAAGCCGCAGGTCGTCACGTACGAGCTCAATAAACTCCTCGACGACGACGCGATCGTCTCGTCGGACAGCGGCACGATTGCCACCTGGTCCGCGCGCTACATCGAGATGCGCGACCGGATGCAGTTCTCCCTTTCGGGCTCGCTCGCGACGATGGCGAATGGCCTGCCGTACAGCATCGGCGCAGCGGTCGCGTTTCCAAAGCGTCAGGTCGTCTGCATCGTCGGCGACGGCGGTTTCACGATGCTGATGGGGGAGATCGCCACGCTCGTGAAGCACGACCTGCGCGTGAAGGTGATCATCATCAAGAACAACGTGCTCGGCGAGATCAAATGGGAGCAGATGGCGCTCGAGGGCAATCCCGAGTACGGCGTGGAGTTGCAGCCGATCGATTTCGCCGCATACGCAAAGGCGTGCGGCGCTGGTGGCTTCACGATCGAACGGCCCAAGGACGCGGCGTCCGTACTGCGCGAAGCGCTCGAGTATCCGGGACCGGCCGTCGTGCAGGCCGTCGTCGATCCTAACGAGCCACCCTTTCCCGGCAAGATCTCGACAAAGCAGGCGCTCCATTTCGCCGAGGCGCTCGCCCGTGGCGAGCATGATCGGTGGGAAATCATCAAGACGGTGCTCGAGGACAAGGTCCGGGAGGTCGTGTGACGATGGGCGGCATTGCGATGACCACGAGCTCGGTCGCGGTCGAGCAACTGGAAGTCTCGGCGTACCGCTTACCGACCGACGCACCTAACGAGTCAGACGGGACGTTCACGTGGTCCGAAACGATCCTTGTGCTCGTCGAGGCGCAGGCAGGCGGCGTCACCGGTCTGGGATACACCTATGCCGACGTGGCGGCCGCTCACCTGATCTGCGATGGGCTCGGCGACGTCGTGCGCGGAAAGGACGCAATGGCGACCGCGGAGATCTGGCAGGCGATGGTTTCGCATGTACGAAACATCGGCCGGCCGGGCATCGCGTCGATGGCGATATCGGCGATCGATGTTGCACTCTGGGACCTCAAGGCGCGCCTTCTCGATCTGCCGCTCGCGACCCTCCTCGGCGTCGCTCGGCAGGCGGCTCCCGTTTACGGTAGCGGTGGCTTCACATCGTACTCGATCGAGCGGCTGCGGGATCAGCTCAGCGGCTGGGTGGACGAGGGAATCCCGCGCGTCAAGATGAAGGTCGGCCGCGACCCGCGCGCGGATGTGAAGCGTGTGGCGGCCGCGCGCACGGCGATTGGCAGTCACGCCGAGCTCTTCGTGGATGCGAACGGTGCGTACGATCGAAAGCTCGCGCTCGCGCAGGCGGAGCGCTTTGCCGACGAGCGCGTGACCTGGTTCGAGGAACCGGTGGTCTTCTGGGATCTGGACGGGCTGCGAATTTGCCGCGACCGGGCACCCGCGGGGATGGAGATTTCCATCGGCGAGTATGGCTACACGCCGGTCGATTTCGCGAGAACGCTGGATGCGCAGGCGGTGGACGTGTTGCAGGCTGATGCGTCTCGATGCGAGGGGATCACGGGGCTGCTTATCGTGGACGCCCTGTGTGAGGCGCGCGGCATTCCATTGTCCACTCACTGCGCGCCATCGCTGCACGCGCATCCAGCCTGCGCGCTGAAGCGGCTGCGTCACGTGGAGTACTTCCACGATCACGTGCGGATCGAGCACATGCTGTTCGATGGCGCACTCACTCCGGTGGAAGGAGCACTCTGTCCGGACCTGACGCGGCCAGGAATGGGCCTCGAGTTCAAGCACGCCGATGCGCGGCGATTTGCGTTCTAGGCCGGCGCAGCGATGAGGCAGATTCCAATCTTCCCAGCGAGGCGTGCTGGTGGCGCTGCTCCGCCGCCGACAGCGCCGCGTCCCGATGCGGTCGAGGCGTCGTCGCTCGCACTCGATGCGAAGGAATTGGCCGCGCAGTTGAGGAGCCGCGTTCGGGGCGAGGTGCGGTTCACCGATGGTGATCGCGCGCTGTACTCCACGGACGCGTCGAACTATCGGCAGATCCCGATTGGCGTGGTCCTTCCGCGGGACGCTGACGATGTCGAGGCCGCGATGCAGGTCTGTCGCGCGGCTGGTGCGCCGATCGTCGCGCGCGGCGGCGCCACGGATCTCGCCGGTTCCACGTGCAATGCGGCGGTGGTGCTCGACTTCAGCAAGTACATGAACGCCGTCCTCGGCATCGATTGGGAGCGCCGGGAGGCACGTGTTCAGCCAGGCACTGTCCTCGACGATCTCCGGTCGGCTGCCGAGGCGAGGCATCTCACCTTCGGCCCTGATCCCGCCACGCACAATCGCAATACGTTAGGCGGGATGATCGGCAACAACTCCTGCGGCATGCACGCGCAGATGGCGGGCAAGGTCGAGGAGAACACGATCGCCCTCGAGGTCCTGACCTATGACGGCCTGCGCCTCTGGGTGGGCGAAACTCCGGAGCCAGAGCTCGAGCGTATCATCGCCGGCGGCGGGCGACGTGGTGAGATCTACGGCCGACTGCGCGGCATTCGCGATCGCTACGGCGATCAGATTCGCGCTCGCTTCCCGAAGATTCCGCGCCTCGTGTCTGGCTACCCACTGCACCAGCTCCTCCCGGAGCACGGCTTCAATGTCGCGCGAGCACTGGTCGGCACGGAGAACACGTGCGTCACGGTTCTCGAAGCGAAGCTGCGGCTCGTGCACAGTCCGCCCGCACGCACGCTCGTGGTCTTTGGATTCGCCGACATCTTCACCGCTGCCGATCACGTCGCCTTCTGCAACACGCATTGCCCGATCGCGCTCGAGGGCATCGACAGCAGCATGTTCACGTACATGCACGACAAAGGCATGTCGACGTCCGGGCGCGCCATGTTCCCCGACGGGAAGGCGTGGCTCGTCGTGGAGTTTGGCGGCGAGACGAGAAGCGAGTCGGACAAGCGTGCGCAATCGCTCATCGACGCGTTCAGCAAATGTTCGACGCATCCAAGCGCGAAGCGCTTCGACGATCCAGCACAGGAGCGCCTCCTCTGGCAGATTCGCGAGTCGGGGCTCGGCGCGACGTCGAAGATCCCGCACGACCCGAACTTCTATCCGGGGTGGGAGGACTCGGCCGTCGCGCCCGAGGATGTCGGCAGGTATCTGCGCGACCTCCAGCAGCTGTTCGACAAGTACGGCTACACGGCGTCGTTGTACGGCCACTTCGGTCAGGGCTGCGTGCATTGCAGCATCGACTTCGATCTGTACACGCAGCCGGGGATCGATCGATGGAAGGAGTTCCTCGTCGAGGCGGCGCATCTCGTGACGTCGTACGGCGGCTCGCTCTCCGGCGAGCACGGTGACGGTCAGGCACGCGGCGCGCTCCTGCCGATCATGTTCGGCGACGAGCTCGTGCAGGCGTTCAAGGAATTCAAATCAATCTGGGATCCCAGCGGGAAGATGAATCCCGGCAAGGTCGTCGATGCATATCCGGTCGACGAGAACCTTCGCTGGGGAACGCACTATCACCCCTGGGATCCGCCAACGCATTTCTCCTTTGCCAACGACGCCGGGAGCTTCGCGTATGCCGCCAATCGGTGCGTCGGCACGGGGAAGTGTCGCAAGCACGATGGCGGCACGATGTGTCCCAGCTACATGGCGACGCGTGATGAGAAGCACTCGACGCGCGGTCGGGCGCGGCTCCTCTTCGAGATGCTCGAGGGGAATCCGCTGCGAAATGGCTGGCGTGACCACGCGGTGAAGGATGCGCTCGACCTTTGCCTCGCGTGCAAGGGATGTCGCTCCGAGTGCCCGG
The DNA here is from genome assembly GCA_035273165.1 of Gemmatimonadaceae bacterium. GTDB lineage: Bacteria > Gemmatimonadota > Gemmatimonadetes > Gemmatimonadales > Gemmatimonadaceae > AG2. The sequence goes on along the minus strand of DATEPP010000245.1, from coordinate 6,254 downwards.
TGAACGTCGACATGGCCACGTACAAGTCGGAGTTCCTGTCGCACTACTACGCCGGGCATCGTCGCCCGATGAGCGCCTACGCGTTCGGCCTCATGTACTGGTGGGCGCGCGGCGCCGCGCATCTGCCGCGCCTCGCGAACTTCGTGACGCACGCGCCTGGTCTCCGCACAGTCGTCAAGAAAGCAGCGAGGATCGCGCCGCAGCGAAGAATTCCGGCGTTCGCGAAGCACACCTTCCGGCACTGGTTCGAGCATCGGCAGCCGCGGAATCCGGACGCGCCCAGAGTCCTGCTCTGGCCAGACACGTGGAACAATCACTTTCACCCCACTACGGCGCAGGCCGCGGTCGAGGTACTCGAGGCGGCTGGCTTTCAGGTCACGATTCCACGCGTCTCGTTATGCTGCGGCCGCCCGCTCTACGACTACGGGATGCTCGGACTGGCGAAGAAGCTGCTGCGCCGCATTGTCTCGACGTTGCGCGAAGAGATCAGGGCAGGAACTCCACTCGTCGGATTGGAGCCGAGCTGCGTGTCGGTCTTTCGTGACGAGCTGACCAATCTGCTGCCGAAGAACGAGGACGCGGCCCGGCTGAGCGCGCAGAGCTACGTGCTGAGCGAGCTTCTCGTGGCGAAGGCGCCGCACTTCGCCTTCCCCAGGCTCGCGGCGAAGGCCGTCATACACGGCCACTGTCATCACAAGTCCGTGCTTCGCTTCGGTGATGAGGAGACCCTCATCAAGCGCCTCGGTATGGATTACACGGTGCTCGACTCCGGCTGCTGCGGCATGGCCGGCGGCTTCGGTTTCGAGGAGGGCGCGCATTACGACGTGTCGATCGCCTGCGCCGAGCGGGTGTTGCTCCCCGCGGTGCGGGATGCCGACGCCGACACGCTCATCGTGACCGATGGCTTCAGCTGTCGCGAGCAGATCGCGCAGACTACCAAGCGGCGGGCCGTGCACCTGGCGGACGTACTCAAGATGGCGCTCGACGGAGCGCCGAGTGGGAAGGAGCATCATGCCAAATGAAATGGACATGGCCCGAGACACGGGACGAGGCGGGCGAGAAGTCGTCGTCATCACCGGCGCGTCGGCGGGACTCGGTCGCGCCATCGCCGAGCGCTTTGCCAGGGATCGATCGGCCATTGGCCTCATCGCGCGCGGACCCGAGCGGCTCGAACAGGCGCGCAAATCTGTCGAGGCATTGGGCGGCCGTGCGCTCGCGCTACCGCTCGACGTCGCCGATGCGGCTGCGGTAGAAGCTGCCGCCGAGCGCATCGAGCACGTGTTCGGCCCGATCGACGTGTGGATCAACAACGCGATGGTGTCCGTCTATTCGCCGATCAAGGAGATGCCCGCGGACGAGTTTCGTCGCGTAACGGAAGTGACCTACCTCGGCTATGTCCACGGTACCCTCACTGCGCTCCGACGGATGCTGCCACGGAATCGCGGGATCATCATCCAGGTCGGGTCGGCGCTGGCGCATCGCAGCATTCCGCTCCAGTCGGCGTACTGCGCGGCGAAGCACGCGATCCTCGGCTTCCACGAAGCGCTGTTGAGCGAACTGTTACACGATGGTAGCCGGGTTCGGACGACGATGGTGCAGATGCCGGCGATGAACACGCCGCAATTCGACTGGGCAAAGAGCCGCATGCCGCACCAGACGCAGCCGGTACCGCCGATCTTCCAGCCCGAGGTTGGGGCGGATGCAGTCCATCACGCTGTTCGGCACGACGTCGGCCGCGAGCTGCTGGTCGCCTGGCCGACGGTCAAGGCCGTATGGGGAGAAAAGTTCGTCCCGGCGTACATCGACCGGCAGCTTGCGCGTGAAGGGTATGCCGACGAGCAGACGGCCGCGCCCGCGGATCCAACCCGTCCTGACAACCTGTGGAAGCCGGTCGCTGGCGATTATGGGGCGCACGGCCGCTTCGACGATCGCGCGAAGAGGAGCAGCGTGGAGCTGTGGCTCGCGAAGCACAGCCCATGGCTGCAGCTGGCGGGCGCGACCGCTGCCGGAATGGCGCTCGCCGCCATCGGCGGACGTGGTGATTAGGGTATACTCATCGTGGCCGCGCTCTTTCCTCCGTGGGCGAACGCGGCCGCGCGGGCCACGCTCGTCGCTTGCGCTGTGGTGGGCGTGGGGGTGCCGTTGGGGCTCATGGCGTGGGTACGAACGCCGAATGCGACGCGTCAGTACGCGCCGGTGTCGCAGCCGGTGCCATTCGATCACCGGCTTCACGTCACCGGGTTCGGCATCGATTGCCGGTACTGTCACTCGGCCGTGGAGCGTTCTGCGACGGCAGGCATTCCCGCGACGTCGATGTGCGTCCCCTGTCACACCGACAGCTGGTTGCGGTCGCCTCAGCTGGCGCCCGTCCGGCAAAGCCTGGCGACGGGCCGGCCGATTCCATGGAACCGAGTTCACGCTCTGCCCGACTTCGTGTACTTCGATCATTCGGCGCACGTCACGAAAGGAGTCGGATGCGAGACATGCCACGGGCGCGTCGATCAGATGGCGCAGGTCTATCAAGCTGCTCCGCTGACGATGCAATGGTGCGTGAGCTGTCATCGCGATCCCGCGCCGCATCTTCGACCCGACTCCGCGATCACGACCATGGGTTGGCATGCCGGCGAAGCGGAACCGGCACTGAGTCGACGCCTCGCGGCGACCTACCGCGTGCGGTCGCTGACGAACTGTACGACATGCCACCGATGAGCATATGCTGAACGACAGCGACGATCTCAGCCGGCGGAGCTTCGTGAAGCTGCTCGGCGCGAGCCTCGCCCTGGCGGGGCTGGATGGCTGTACGCGCATGCCGGCGGAGAAGATCCTCCCCTACGTGAATCAGCCGCCGGAGCTGACTCCCGGTGTGCCGGTTTACTACGCGACGTCGATGGTGCTCGACGGCTTCGCGACTGGGCTCCTCGTCGAGGCGCATGACGGGCGTCCGACGAAGATCGAGGGGAATCCCGATCACCCGGCGAGCCTTGGCGCGGCCGGGGTTCTGGAGCAGGCGTCACTGCTCCAGCTCTACGATCCGAACCGCGCGCGGCGTGTACGCTCCGGCCGGTCGGCTTCGAATTGGGAGGTATTCGCAAAGGCGTTTGCTCCGGCGCAATTGCGGAGTCGAGTCGGGCAGGGAGAGCGGTTGGCGCTCCTGCTCGAGCCGACCTCATCGCCGCTCCTCGCCGACCTGATCGCGCGGGTGCAAACGCTTTACCCGCGAGTGAGCGTGCATTACTACGCCCCGCTCGCCCGAAGCGAAGCGTTCATTCCCCAATACGACCTGCGGGCCGCCGACGTGATTCTCGCGGTCGACTCGGATTTTCTGGCGGAGGGCCCCTTTCACCTCCGCTATGCTCGCGAGTTCGCGGATCGACGCCGCGAGCCACGAGCCGGGATGAATCGGCTGTACGCGATGGAGGGGCGATTCACCGTCACGGGGGCAGCGGCCGATCATCGGTATCGGGCGACGCCATCGAGCATCGAGGGCGCGCTCCAATCGCTACTCGGGATCATCGAGCGATCGGGATCGTCCACCGCCTCGCCGACGGTCGGCGCCACCTGGCTCGAGGCCGTCGCGGCCGATCTCGGCGCGCATCGCGGTCGGAGCGTCGTCATCGGAGGGGAGCGGATGACGCGCCGCGCCAGCCAACTGGTGACGGCGATCAATGCGGCGTTAGGCAACGTGGGCCGCACGACATGGTCGACGCGATCGCCGTTACTCGGCGCGGGCGAGAGCACCGCGACGATCGGTCCGCTCGTTGACGCGATGCGAGGTGGCGCCGTCGACACGCTCATCTGCATTGGTGGCAATCCCTCGTACGCGACGCCGCGGGAACTCGACTTCGTGAATCTCTGGCGGCGTGTCCCGAACAGCGCCTATATCGGCCTGTACGAGAACGAAACGGCACGCGACGCGAAGTGGTTCGTTCCCGAAGCACACTATCTGGAGAATTGGGGCGACGCTCGCGCGTACGACGGCACGCTGTCGCTCGTGCAGCCGCTCGTCCAGCCACTCAACGGCGGCAAGTCGGGGGCCGACGTGCTGGCGATGCTCGCTGGCAGCGACCGAACAAAGCCGCTCGATCTGCTGCGGGAGCGATGGCGGCAGATGGGCATCGCGCCTAACGAGGAGAGCTGGGCCGGATCGCTGCGTCGTGGGTTCGTACCCGATTCGGCTCTGCCGCGGGCCGAAGCGCCGAGTGCCCTAGTCGCTCCCGCCGTCGGCAACATGCAAGGCGCGAATGTTCGCGGCGGCGGCGACGGTACAGTTGAGGTGGTGTTCGCGCCAGACTCACGGGTGTACGACGGCAGCTTTGCAAACAACGCCTGGCTCCAGGAGCTGCCGGACCCGATCACCAAGCTCACCTGGGACAACGCCGCGCTACTCGCTCCGGCAACGGCTCAGCGCTTCGGCGTGCAGACCGGCGACGAGGTAATTCTCGAGCGGGAAGGGAAGTCGTTAGGCGCATCCGCCCTGATCGTTCCTGGTCACGCGGAAGGGCAGGTCACACTTCCATTTGGGTACGGTCGCTCCGGCGGTGAGGAGGTTGCGCGCGAGGTCGGCGTGAACGTCTACGATTTCTGGCCCGCGACGAACGTCTTTGCGACGACCGCCTCGATCCGACGAGCGACGTCGGCGGGGCGGCGCCGATTCGCAATCACGCAGACGCACTGGACGATGGAGGGGCGCGACCCGGCGCGCGTCGAGACGCGTTCGTCGCTTCTCGCCGGGCCTCCGCCGGCGCCACCGCGGCGACGCGAGCTGACGATCTACGATCCCGTGCAGCGACTCGGCGCGCCGATGCAGTGGGCGATGACCATCGACCTGGGCAGCTGCATCGGCTGCGGTGCGTGCGTCGTCGCCTGCCAGGCAGAGAACAACATTCCGGTCGTCGGACGTGAGGAGGTGCTCAACGCGCGGGAGATGCACTGGATTCGCATCGATCGGTACGAGCATGGGACAGCCGACGATCCGGCGATCGTCACGCAGCCGATGCTCTGCCAGCATTGTGAGAACGCGCCCTGTGAGTACGTCTGCCCCGTGGGGGCGACGACCCACAGCGACGAAGGCCTCAACGAGATGGTCTACAATCGTTGCGTCGGGACGCGCTTCTGCTCGAACAACTGTCCGTACAAGGTTCGCCGCTTCAACTGGTTCGATTACAACGCCGAGCTCTCCGCCACCGAACGTCTGGCGAAGAATCCGGACGTCACCGTCCGGGAGCGCGGTGTGATGGAGAAGTGCACCTTCTGCGTGCAGCGCATTCGCGAAGCGGAGATCGCCGCCGGTCGGGAGCATCGGCCGGTCCATAGTGAGGATGTAAAGACGGCCTGTCAGCAGGCATGTCCCACCAGTGCCATTGTCTTCGGCTCGCTCACCGAACAGCAGTCCGATGTCGTCCGACGTCGCGAGGATGGGCGCGCCTACGCGGTGCTCGACGAGCTTGGTACGATTCCGCGGGTGCAATATCTGGCCCGCATTCGCAACGCGAATCCAGTCCTTTCGCCGGAGCGCTCCGCGTGACTGCCGCGGCTCAGGTTGCAGCCAGCGATACTCCGCGAGAGCAATGGCCGCTCATGCGCGGGACGCGCGATGCGGCGGAGCTCACCGATCATCTGCTTCGCCCGTTGTGGCGCGGCTCGCCGCCGCTCTGGTGGCTGCTCTTCGCGGTCGCATGCGCCGGCACGGTGCTCTTCGTATTCACCATCGCATACACGGTCGCGAAAGGCATCGGGACCTGGGGCAACAACATCCCGGTCGCGTGGGCGTTCGCCATCACCGACTTCGTCTGGTGGATCGGCATCGGCCACGCCGGGACATTCATCTCCGCGTTCCTGCTGCTCCTCAATCAGCGTTGGCGCGGCTCGATCAACCGCATCGCCGAAGCGATGACGATCTTCGCGCTCGTCCAGGCGGCACTCTTTCCATTGCTCCACCTCGGCCGGCCGTGGTTCTTCTACTGGCTCATTCCGTATCCGGCGACGATGAACGTCTGGCCGAACTTCAAGAGCGCGCTGCCGTGGGACGTCGCGGCGGTGACGACGTACTTCACCGTGTCACTGCTTTTCTGGTATCTGGGCCTCGTCCCCGACCTCGCAACCGCGCGCGACCGTGCGCCGACGCGCCGGCGGCAACTCGTTTATGGCATCCTGGCGTTAGGCTGGCGCGGCTCCGGCCATGAGTGGGCGCGGTATCGCGTCGCGTACACGCTCCTCGCCGCGCTTGCGACGCCGCTCGTCATCTCGGTGCACAG
>DATEPP010000244.1:0-7666 GCA_035273165.1 Gemmatimonadaceae bacterium | reverse complement strand
AGCTCGCGAAGCACGATCGTGACGGCCATCTCGCTCGCGACCTCGCCGGCGGCGTGGCCCCCCATGCCGTCGGCGACGATGAACAGCCCCCGCTGCTCGTCCGCCTCCGCGGCGAAATTGTCTTCGTTGCCGGAGCGGATCATCCCGACATCGGTCCGAGCAGCGTGAAGCAGACGCACGATCAACTCGTCAGCTCTTCAGGAGGTAAAAAGCAACGACGGCGGCGGCAATCAATAAGGCCACCCAGGTCCAAACGGAAGTACTCGCTTTCGAACTCGTCGTCGGAGCCGCGGCAGCTGGCTGCTTCGGCGGCGCCGGCTGGCGAGGCTCGCGCGGCGGCAACTTGCTGCGATCGATCGGCGTTGCGGCGATCGCCCGTGTGCTCTTTGCCGTGGGCACCGGAACGTCCGCGGGCCGGAACCTCAGCTTCACCGACCCGAAGCGAACATCGGGCGCACCATCCAGCCGTCGCTCCGTCGTCGTGAGGCGCGATCCACCGACGTAGGTCCCATTCGTCGAGCCAAGATCGATGAGATACCACGCGTCTTCCCGCCGCTGCAGCTTCGCGTGGGTATCGGAGACACTATCGTCGTCGATGACGACGTCATTGTGCGCACCGCGACCGACGTGCACGAGCGGAGTGTGTATGTCGAAACGCTTGCCCCGGTCGAACCCCTCGTTGATCACCTCGAGGTAGGCGAGCAGCGGCCGCGAATCGGCAGTCGCAGCCGGCTTGGCGCCCGCATCGTCGGGAACGGCGGCGACTCGCAGCGTGTCCGCGGCCGAAGATGCGGCGACCGTCGGCGCGAGCGGAGGGACCGGCTTCGCCGGCTCGGCATCCTGCTGCGCAGATGTTTCGGCGCGCGCGCTCGGCGCTGACGGTGCGGTACTGGCAGCGGCAGACGATGTGGGCGGCGTTGCAGTCGGCATGGACGCCTTCGGCATCGAGCCCGAGATCATGACGTCGGCGTAGAAGCGAAACTCCTCCGACCCGACCTTCACGATGTCGGAACGCGACAGCACCTGAGACTGCAACACGCGGACACCATTCACGTACACGCCGTTCGTGCTGTGATCGTGCAAGAGGTAGCCGCGCTCGGAGGGGACGATCTCCGCGTGCTTCCGCGAAACTTCACTCTGCGCGACCACTACGTCCGAGCTCGCGTCGCGGCCGATTGTGATGCCGCGTTCGGTGACGATGTATTCCTTCCCGTCCACCAGCGAAACGAGGCGGCCACCTGAGCCCATGGTTGCCCGCGGGCCGCCGGCGCGCTTCTCGAGGATCGAGCGCACGTCCGACTGCATGACGTGGCGCGTGGTACCGCCCTTGGTGTCCTCGGCGTAAAAAAATTCCCGCCCGGCGATTTCGATCTTGTCACCGTGCATCAGCGGCGTCGGCTCGGCGCCGAGGGGCACGCCGTTCACCTTCACCGCGGCGTCGCCGAGACGCCGAATGACCGTGTGGCCCTCGGAAAGGTCGATCACCGCCTGCGTTCCAAGTCGTTCGTCCTCCGATACCCGGATGTCGACGTCGCCTCCACCACCGAGTCGTGTCGTGCCGGACCCAAGCGAGTGTTCAACATCATTGATTCGGAGAACCGGCATCGGGTGGCGCTGGCGCTGACCGAGTCGCGCGCGGACGCGCGCGAGACCCCCAAGAACTCCTGCGAGCGCAGCGAGCAGGGTCGGCAGAAACTACCCCACCCACCCCGAGCCTGGCAAGCGGCCCAAAATGCAGTAGTTGGAGCGTTGTACGCGCACAACACGTCGGCCGATCCGCTCACATTCCGCTCGCAAGCGCGCGCGGCGTCTCCGCTCGCCCACTCAGGACGCCGGTCTGCAACCGATAGAGGCGCTCGTACAATCCTGCCTTCGCCATCAGCTCTCGATGCGTCCCACGCTCACGCACCTGGCCGTGATGCAGTACGAGAATCTCGTCCGCGCCGACGATCGTGCTCAGACGATGCGCGATGGCAATCGTCGTTCGCCCGCTCATGAGGATCGCGAGCGCCCGCTGAATCTCCGCTTCGATCTCGCTGTCCACCGCGCTCGTCGCTTCGTCGAGGATCAGAAGCGCTGGATCCGCCGCGATGGCGCGGGCGAACGAGAGCAGCTGTCGCTCGCCCACACTGATCGAGGCGCCGCGCTCGCCGAGGACGTGGGCGTAACCGTCCGGAAAGCGGCGAATGATGCGATCCGCCCCCACGCGCGCCGCCGCCTTCGCGACCTGCTCGTCCGTCAACGGATTCGAGAGTCGGATGTTGCTCGCGACGTCGCCGGCGAAGAGGAAGATGTCCTGCTGCACGTAGCCGATCAGTGCACGAAGCTCGTCGACGGGCATCTCGCGAATGTCGACCCCATTCACCGTGATGCGCCCACGCTGGGGATCATAGAATCGGAGGAGGAGATTCACGATCGTCGTCTTTCCCGCTCCCGTGTGTCCGACGAGCGCCAACGTCTGTCCCGGCTTCGCGCGGAAGCTCACACCTTTGAGGATCCACTCCGGAGACTGCTCGCCGCTCGCCGTGGTCCGGGCGACATGGGCGATGTCGTAGGCAAACCAGACGTCGTGGAACTCGACCGTGACCTCTCGCGAGATGCGCCGATGCTCAGCCGTGATCGTCGTTAGGCGTGGTGCCGTCGCGATGCCCTCGGCGACTGGCGTGTCGAGCAGCCGGAAGATCCGCTCGGACGCAGCCATCGCCTGCTGGAGCATGTTGTACTTGTCCGAGAGGTCCTGAAGCGGATCGAAGAACCGCCGCACGAGCTGCAGGAACGCGGCGACGGTGCCGACCGTCAGCGCGCCGATCTCCACGCGTCGTGCGCCGGCGACGATCAGGCTCGCCAATGCAACCGTCGTCAGGATCTCGATCGCGGGAAAGTACAGCGCGTAGACGCGAATCGATTTCAGATGCGCGTCGAGATGGTCTCGATTGAGTCGATCGAATCGCGTCAGCTCGTCGCGCTCGCGGCCGAAGAGCTGAACGATGCGCATCCCCGTGATGTGCTCCTGGAGATAGGCATTGATGCGCGCGAGCCGGGTGCGGATCTCACGATAGGCGGCGCGCACCGACCTCTGAAAGACGCTCGACGTCATCCAGACGAACGGAATCACCGCGAACGAGGCGAGGGCGAGCCGCCAATCGGTGACGATCATCAACACGCTGATCGCGACGAGGGTGAACAGGTCACCCATCCCCGACACCACCCCGGCCGTGAAGAGATCGTTGAGCGACTCGACGTCCGAGGTGACACGGGTGATCAGCCGCCCCACCGGGTTCCGATCGAAGAACGCGACCGGCAGCCGCTGAAGATGCGCGAACAACTCGTGACGCAGATCACGCATCACCCGCTGGCCGAGCAAGCTGGTGAGCAAAGTCTCACCATATGAAGCGACGAAGGAAAAGGAGATTGCCGCGGCGAAGAGAGCGGCCATTCTCCCGGCCGCCGCGACATCGCGCGCGGGCAGCGCGACGTCGATCACCCGCTGGGTGAGCAGCGGCCCAACCAGCTGCAGCACACCCTCTATGGCGAGCAGACTCAGCGACGACGCGACGAGTAAGGAGTACGGGCGTGCATAACGAAGGAGCCGGCGCATGAGCCGACCATCGTAGGCTTTCCCAAGTGCATCCTCTTCCTGGTATTCAGTTGCCGGCGACGACATTGCCGTAAGGTAACGAGCCCGTCGAGCGCTCCATTCATACATCAGGTCGGCTGTACCGGCCCTATTTCACCGACTGTGGTACATCGGTTGCGTTTTCGGCGGGCGCAGTCATACCCCCATTTTTTGGAGGAGACGATATGGGTTTCGTAGCGTGGATAGTACTGGGCCTGATCGCGGGCGCGATCGCGAAGGCGATCATGCCGGGAGATGACCCGGGCGGGATCATCGTCACGATTCTCATTGGAATCGTCGGTGCATTCCTGGGCGGTTTCCTGGGTAACCTCGTCACGGGAACCGGGTTGAACGGATTCTCACTCTGGAGCATCATCCTCGCCATTCTCGGTTCCTTGCTGTTGCTCTGGATTTACCGCATGACGACGCGAGGACGGACGAGAACGACAACGCTGTAACAGCTTCCTCGCATCAGTATCAACCCGGCCGGCGCGACGACGCGCCGGCCGTTTTTTCTTCATTCGCTGATAGCTTCCAGCGGATAGCTGATCGCTCCCGAAATGCCTCTCTGGCTCTACTGGATCCTGCTCGGCCTCATCGCCGGCTCGCTCGCGAAGTGGATACTTCCCGGACGCGACCCCGCCGGCTGCCTGTTCACGATCATTCTCGGCATTGGCGGAGCGCTGTTAGGCGGTCTACTCGGCTCGTACGCCGGGTGGGGTGAGGTCGCTCAGGGCGAGCTCGATCTCCGCTCCATCGCGATTGCCACCGCCGGCGCTATCGTCGTGCTCGTTGTCGGCAGGGTGCTGAGGGCCATCGCGCGTCGCTCCTGAGCGCCTTCAAGGCAGCCGCAACGCACTCCTTCGGTTAACTTTCGCCCCATGAAGGACGCCATCGTCGTGCGGGGCGCACGGCAGCATAATCTCAAGGGCTTCGACCTTCGGATACCGAGACGGACCTTCACGGTCATCACCGGTCCGTCGGGCTCCGGCAAGTCGTCGCTCGCTTTCGACACGATCTACGCCGAGGGCCAGCGCCGATACGTCGAATCACTCTCCGCGTACGCTCGGCAGTTCCTCGAGCGCATGGAGAAGCCGGACGTCGACTCCGTCGAGGGCCTGTCGCCAGCGGTGGCGATCGAGCAGAAGAATCCGACGAAGACGTCGCGTTCGACTGTCGGTACGGCAACCGAGATCTACGATTACCTTCGCCTCCTCTGGGCACGCATCGGCCGCACCTTCTGCCCGCTCTGCGGGCGTGAGATGAAGCCGGATACGGTGCAGTCGGTCACGGACTCGATCGGTGAGCTGCCGCGCGGCACTCGCTTCTCCGTCGCCTTCCCTCTGCGGATGTCCGAGGAAGTCACGCACGACGTCGTCGTCGAGAATCTGCGTGCGGCGGGCTTTCTCCGCATCGCCCTCGACGGTGTCGTTAGGCACCTCGACGAGCTCGCAACGCTCCCCGTAGACGTCACCTTCGCCAAGGAAGTACTCGTCCTCGTCGACCGGCTCGCGGTCGAGGAGGAGTCGCGCGGCCGCCTGGCCGACGCCATCGGGACGGCGTTTCGCGAGGGAGACGGCGACTGCGTCATCCTCTTCACCGCCCCGGTCGTATCGGCGCGTTTTCCGCAAAGCGCCGAGCGATGGCGTTTCACCGAGCGCTTCGAGTGCGCCAACGACGGTACGCGTGCACCGTCACCGACGCCGCAGCTCTTTTCCTTCAACAGCCCGCGCGGCGCGTGCAAACGGTGCAACGGATTCGGCGCCACGCTCGAGTACGACGAAGCGCTGATCGTACCGTATCCCGATCGCTCTCTGAAGGACGGCGCCATCGACCCGTGGCGGATGCCGCGGTACGAGAGCAAGCGCCGCGCGCTCATCGAGTTCGCGAAGCGCGAGCGCATCCCCACGGATGTCGCCTGGCAGAAGCTCGGCGATGCGCAGCGCCAGCGGCTCCTGCACGGCAAGGCGCGTGGCTACAAGGGGATCTTTCCCTTCCTCGTCGATCTCGAGGAGAAGCGGTACAAGCAGTACATCCGCGTCTTCCTGCGCCAGTATCAGAGCGCGCGGACCTGCCCCGACTGCAACGGCGCGAAGCTGCAGCCGGAATCACTGCAGGTTCGCATCGCCGGCCGTCACATCGCCGAGGTCAGCGAGCTCCCTGTCGACCGGTTGATCGAGTGGTTGTCGTCGCTCGTGCTGACGGAATTCGAGCAGCAGGTCGCTGCTCATCTGCTGAAGGAAGCGAGAGACCGCGTGCAGTTCCTCTGCGACGTCGGTCTGAACTATCTCACGCTCAATCGCGCGACACGCACGCTCTCTGGTGGCGAGGCGCAACGCATCGGTCTCGCGAATTCACTCGGCTCGCAGCTCGTGGATACGTTGTACGTGCTTGACGAGCCTTCAATCGGTCTGCATCCGCGGGACACCGATCGATTGCTGCGCCTTCTCCACCGACTGCGCGATACCGGGAACACGGTCATCGTCGTCGAGCACGATCCCGAAACGATACGCGCCGCGGATTTCATGGTGGAGCTCGGACCGGCGAGTGGCGAGCGCGGTGGAAGCGTGGTGTTCGCCGGGCCGATGTCGCGCATCGCCGAGAGCGCGCTCACCGGCGCATACCTCACGGGCCAGCGAGAGATTCCGTTGCCCGCGCGTCGCCGCCGCATCGGACCGCGCTGGCTCACCCTCACGGGCGCGCGCGAGCACAATCTGAAGGGCGTCGACATCCGCATCCCGTTAGGCACCGTCACCTGCGTCACGGGCGTCTCGGGCTCGGGCAAGAGCACCCTCGTACACGACGTGCTCATGCGCGCGCTCGAGCTCCGCATCCACGGCGAGCATAGCGCGAAGCAACACCTTGGCGAAGCCGTTGGCGCGTTCGACACGATCACCGGTGTCGAGGCACTCGACGACGTCGTCATGATCGATCAGAGCCCGATCGGCAAGTCACCGCGGTCGAATCCTGTCACGTACGTCAAGGCATTCGACGAGATCCGCCGCATCTTCGCCGATGCACCACTGAGCAGGCAGCGCGACTACACGGCCGGCACTTTCAGCTTCAACGTCGCCGGCGGTCGCTGCGAGACCTGCGAGGGCGCTGGCTATCTCGAGGTCGAGATGGTCTTCATGGCCGACGTCTACGTCCCGTGCGACGACTGCGGTGGCAAGCGCTTCAAGCCCGAGGTACTCGACGTCCACGTCAATGGCCGCAGCATCTATGACGTCCTCGAGCTCACCGTCGACGAAGCAATCCGCGCCTTTCCCCGCGAGGAGAAGCTCGGTCAGGCGCTCTGGCAACTCCAGCAGGTGGGGCTTGGCTACCTCCGTCTCGGTCAGCCCGCGACGACACTCTCCGGTGGTGAGGCGCAGCGGCTCAAGGTTGCGCGTGAGCTCGCGCTCGCCGGCAAGAAAGCAGGAAAGAAGCTCTACATCATGGACGAGCCGACGACGGGTCTTCACCTCGAGGACATCCGTCGCCTCGCGCAGGTGTTCGACCGTCTCGTCGACGCCGGCCATACCCTTGTGCTCATCGAGCACAATCTCGACGTCATCAAGCTTGCGGACTGGATCATCGATCTCGGCCCGGAAGCCGGCGATCGCGGCGGCGAGCTCGTTGCGAGCGGCAGGCCGGAAGAGATCGCGAAGGTGGAAGCCTCGCACACGGGCCGATGGCTCCGCACTGTCCTCCGCACCGGCGCGACGTCGCCGAGCGTCGCACCCGGATCACGAGAATCATCACTCGCCGCATCCTGAGTGCGGCTAACCAGCGCTGCGCATTGAGCTTGACCGCGACGAGCCGCGGTTGACTTGATGCTCGTGCTCTTTAGTTTTAGAGGTCTGTTCATTCCCCGATAGCTCAGTTGGTAGAGCGCTCGACTGTTAATCGAGTGGTCGTAGGTTCGAGTCCTACTCGGGGAGCTCTCGAAATCGGTCGCGGCGTCCTGCTGCGGCCGTTTTGCGTCTAGGTGCCTCGTGATAGAGGTACAGATCTCGACCGAAGGACAGTCAATCGGGGTGCAAGAGCGTTCAAGAATGGATATCTCGA
>DATEPP010000243.1:0-1734 GCA_035273165.1 Gemmatimonadaceae bacterium | reverse complement strand
ACGTACGCCTATCTACTCTGCCTCGCAATCGCGGTCGCGTTAGGCATGACACGCGCATTGGCGAGCGGTGGCCATCCCGTACCGGTCGTGGCACCTCCGCGTCCGGTTCGCGCTACCGCGGACCTGGGTAGCTACGCGCTGATCTGGCTTCTCCTGCGCGCGTTCGCGAGTGGCTGTACGGCGATGACTGGCGTCGAGGCGGTGTCCAACGGCGTCCCGCTCTTCAAGGAGCCGGTTGTGAAGATGGCACAGCGCACGCTGACGGTGATCATCGCTTCGCTGTCGATTCTGCTCGCCGGCATCGCGTATGTCACGCGAGCGTACGGCATCACGGCAACGCCGCCGGGCGTGGCCGGGTATCGCAGCATCGTGTCCCAGCTCGTCGCCGCCGTTGCTGGAACCGGCATCTTCTACTACGTCACGATCGCCGCGGTCGTGATCGTCCTCTGTCTCTCCGCGAACACGAGCTTCGGCGGTTTCCCGCGGCTCTGTCGCGTGCTCGCACTGGAGGAGTTTTTGCCGGCGGAGTTTGCGCATCCGGGCCGTCGCCTGGTGTATTCGGTTGGTATCGTGACGCTGGCGGTACTGGCAGGGATTCTCCTGGTCGCCTTCGGCGGAATCACCGACCGGTTGATTCCACTCTTCGCCGTCGGCGCATTTCTCACGTTCACACTCTCTCAAGCTGGCATGGTCGTGCACTGGCGACGTGTCGGTGGACCGGGCGCCACTCACAAGCGATTGCTGAACCTCACGGGAGCGATCGCGACCGGTGTGACGCTGGTCCTCGTGATCGCCTCCAAGTTCACCGAAGGCGCGTGGCTCACGGTGGTGATCATACCGGTGCTGGTCGTCTTCTTCCGTTGGGTGAGGGGCCACGAGGAGCGCGTCGATCGCGAGACGGACGTCTCCGGACCGCTGGAGCTCGATCGGCCACCGCCGCCGATCGTCGTGATTCCGATCAAGCGGATGAATCGCGTTGCGCGCAAAGCGCTGCGCCTTGCGGTGAGCATCTCGCCCGACGTCCAGGTGGTGCAGGTCTTCGCCGAAGATCTGGACATGGAGGATCTGCGACGCAACTGGCGCGAGATCGTGGAGCGCCCGCTCGCGGAATCGGGATTCAAGCCGCCCGAACTGGTCCTCATCCGCTCGCCCTATCGCGAATTTTTCGGGCCGCTGCTCCGACATGTGCGTGAACAGGTCGCCGCGAACGCGCACCGGTACGTCGCGGTCGTCGTGCCCGAGCTCATCGATCGCAAATGGTACGAGCTGATCCTCCACAGCCACCGATCGACGATGCTCAAGGGACTTCTTCTCTTTCGCGGCGGCCCTCGCGTCGTGGTGATCAACACGCCCTGGTACCTGCGCGACGACGAAGATCGCCTCGGTTGAATGGAACAAAAGTCCCAGCGGTGGTCCAGCCGATCGGGTATCGTGAAGCGAACGATCACGTCAGCCATAGGACGGTTCTCATGACTCGCCTTGCATGCTCGATTTTCGCCGCCCTGTTACTTCCTGCGAGCCTCGCCGCCCAACAGAAAGAAGCTCCGCACGCAGCAGGCAAGCATGACAGCGCCTTCGCGTCGATGCAGGAGCGCGGCAAGATGGCGATGGGCGTCGACCAGTATACGTCCACTCATCACTTCGACGCGCTCCCGGACGGTGGCCGCATCGAGCTGCAGCGGGACGTGGATGACTCGGCTGGCGTCGCGCGCATCCGTGCCCACATTCGCGAGA
>DATEPP010000242.1:0-2389 GCA_035273165.1 Gemmatimonadaceae bacterium | reverse complement strand
ACCGCACGCGTGCGGCGGACACTGTCGTAGAAGAGCCCCGCGCTCACGAGCGCCATGACCGCGAGCGCCATCTCGGCGACGACGAACAACCCGCGGAGGCGCGTCGCGTGAGTGCCGGCGGAGAGGCGCGCGCCGTCGCGGAGCGCCTCGTCGTAGCGCTCACGCGATCCGTGGAGTGCCGGCGCGATACCCGCGAGGAGCGTCACCGCGCAGGCGAGCGCGATCGTGAACCCGACGACGACGGCATCTACATGAGGATCTACTAATGACGGCGCGGCGAACTGGGGAACGAACAGATGGAAGGCACGCGTGAACCAGAAGGTGCAGACGAGGCCGAGGAATGCGCCGGCGATGGCGAGGATCGACGCTTCGGTGAGTAGTTGGCGCAGCAGGCGGGCGCGCGGCGCGCCTAACGCCATGCGCAGCGCCAGCTCGCGTCGCCGGGCGGTCGCACGCGTGAGGAGGAGCGTGGCCATGTTGGCGCAGACGACGATGAGCACGAGGGCACAGGCGCCAAGCAGAACCATGAGCGGTGCACGGAGGCCATCCTGAACGCCCCAGTGCGAGCGCCAGATCGGGAGCAGCATCGCGCTCATGCCCTTGCTCCGGCCACCGTTGACGTTGCTCATGAACGTGCCGAAGCGTCGCACCTCGTCCGCGGCGGCGCGCTGGGTGTGGCCGGGGGCGACGCGTGCGAGGACACGGAAGGTGCGCCAGTCGCGATCGCGCAGTAGCGAGGCGACCGTGGGCATGATCTGACCGACCATCGTCGCCGGCACCCAGAGCTGCACGTCCTCGCCGGGGAGTGAGCCATGAAAATTCTTCGGCGCGACGCCGCCAATCGTGAGCGGGAAGCGATTGATCTCGACGACCTGGCCGATCACCGCGGGATCACCGTGCCAGCGGCTCTGCCATAAACCGTGACTGATGATGGCGAGCGGCTGCGATCCGGGTGCGTCGTCGAGCTGCGTCTCGAAAAACCGACCGAGTGCCGGGCGCACACGGAGCACGTCGAAGAAATTCGCCGACACGAGCTCGGCGCGGACGCGCTCGGAGCGGGGTACGTCGCCGAGGGCGAGCGACACGGGATACGATGCGGCGAGATCGTCGAAGGAGCGGAGATACTTGCGAAAGTCGCGATAGTCGAGCCACGACACCGGGGTCCAGCTGCCGGACGGTGTCGTGGACTCGAGTGCCATGACGTCGTTAGGCGCGGCGGCGCCGGGAATGGGGTCGAGGAGGATGGCACGCGTCCAGCTGAAGACCGTGGAGCTGGCGGCGATGCCGAGGGCCAGGGTCGTGACGATGATCGCGGTGAGCGCGGGAGTACGGCGGAGCTGACGGAGGGCGAATCGCGCGTCGCGGAAGAAGGAGTCGAGCGTCGGCAACTCCCACGTGTCGCGCCCCTGCTCCTGGATGTTCGTCACGTTGCCGAAGGCGCGTCGCGCTTCGATCATCGCGGCCTTGCGCGACATGCCACGGGCGACGAGATCGTCGGCGCGTTGCTCGAGGTGCGCGCGGATCTCTTCGCTGAGATCGTCGTAGAGCCGCCGCCGACGAAATAGCCGATCCAGGATTCTCATGCTTCTCTCAGCGAGAGGACGAGATTGATGCCCTGAAACATGCGCTCGAAGCTCGAGACTTCCTGGGCGAGATGTTTGGCGCCGGCCGGCGTGAGGCGATAGATGCGCACGCGGCGATTGGTCGCGGAGACGCCCCATTCGGCTTTCACGAGTCCTTCCTTGAGCAATCGCTGTAGGGCGGGGTAGAGGGAACCTTCCTCGACCTGCAGGAGGTTGCGCGACGCCTGCTGGATGCGTTGCACGAGAGCGTAGCCGTGCATGGGCTCGAGCTTGAGGAGCCGGAGCACCATCATTTCCAGCGCGCCCGGGAAGAGGTCACGCGCGTCCGATTCGGCCATGATCCTTCCTTGGTTGCTCAAGGCCTAGAGTAAACTAGTATGCGCACGGCGTCAAGCGGGGTGAACGAACCCGAGCAATGATGCTCCCAAAGCGCTTCGATGCCTCATTCCGAATTCGGGTTCTCCGGGGAATTTTGGGAGCGCGGAGACATGGTCTCGCATGGAGAGGCCAGAGTTCTTTGGACGCGAATGACGCGAATTGTTGCGAATCGCTCCTCGGCCGTGACAAGTCCATGCGCAACGAGCCGAGACGTCTTTGTGACCTGCACACCGATCACGGCTCTAACGCCCGGGGCTTCTCGAGGTCTTTCCAAAGACGGGTCGTCCGGGCTCGTTGAGCGAGGACCTATCGCAGCGCCCGGTGCGATGCGCGCCCTGGTTCGCGTCATTCGCGTCCAGTAAACTCTGGGGTCTCCGGCTGAGATTCACGCATTTCACCAACCGCATTCGGCTCGTACGATGATGATC
>DATEPP010000241.1:0-4716 GCA_035273165.1 Gemmatimonadaceae bacterium | reverse complement strand
CCAGGCGGTGGCCGTGGCGGTCAGGGCGGCGGCGGTCGTGGCCGCGGCGGCCCGGGCGGTGGCGGCGGCGACCGTGGCGGTGGTGATCGCGGTGGCCATGGCGGTCGCGAAGGCCGCTCCCCTCGTGGGGGTGGTGACGAGCGTTCGCGCGAGGGCGGCGATCTCATCGAGAACGTGATCGCGATCAATCGCGTCGCGAAGGTCGTGAAGGGCGGTCGGCGATTCTCGTTCAACGCGCTCGTCGCGGTCGGCGACGGTCAGGGTCGCGTCGGCTTTGCGTCTGGCAAGGCGAACGAGGTGTCGGAGGCAGTCCGTAAGGCCGTCGACGCTGCCCGGCGGAAGCTGACGCCGGTTCCGCTCACCGGTGCCACCATTCCCCATGAGATCGTTGGCCAGCACGGAGCCGGAAAGGTTCTGATGAAGCCGGCAGCGCCTGGCGCTGGCGTCATTGCGGGCGGCGCCGTTCGCGCCATCATGGAGTGCGCCGGTATCTCGGACATCCTCACGAAGAGCCTTGGCTCGACCAATCCGCACAACATGGTGCGCGCCGCGATGGACGGGCTGCGCCAGTTGACGACGGTGGAACAGGTCGCGCGGGAACGTGGTATCGAGGTGTCCGATATCCAGTACCGCTCGCGCGCGAAGTCGAGGGAGGCCGTTTAATGCCGCGGACATTCGTCTGGCACCGCACCCGCGGTCCAAAGAAGACGCCGAGTCTGCGTCTTCCGGAGACGGGGAAGGTGCGTATCAAGCAGGTGCGCAGCGGCATCGGCCATTCGTGGCGGATGCGCGCGACGCTCGAAGCGATCGGATTGCACCACCATCAGCACGAGATCGTGAAGGACATTCATCCGGCGCTGATCGGCCAACTGAAGCAAGTGCGACACCTGATCCAGGTGTCCGTGGTTGAGGAGTAACTAAACCGTGGCGAAGAACGTCGAGACGACCGCGAAGGTCGAGAAGATCGGGCTGCACAACCTGGTGGCCGCTCCGGGGTCGCATCGCAACCGGAAGCGCATCGGACGCGGTCCGGGCTCCGGCAAGGGAAAGACGTCGGGCAAGGGTCACAAGGGTATCAAGGCGCGTTCGGGCCATCACGGTCCGGGCGGCGGCAAGCCGGCATTCGAGGGCGGCCAGATGCCGATCACCCGCCGTCTTCCGAAGCGTGGATTCACGAACCCGTTCCGCGAGGACGCCGAGGTGATCCGTCTCGACGATCTCGCGAAGGTGAGCGGCGAGGTGACGCCCGAGTCGCTGGCCGAGGCCGGGCTCGTTAGGCGTAACCATGGCAAGATCAAGCTCCTGGCCAACGGCAAGGTCCGTGGCGCCGTTACCGTGCGTGGCGTGAAGATGAGCGCCGCGGCACGCGAGAAGATTGTCGCCGCAGGCGGCAGCGTAGAGGATAGTGGCGAGTGACGGGTGGCGAGTGGCGAGTGCTTCCGCAGCGCTCGCCACTCGCCACTCCCCACTCGCAACGTATTGAGCGGTCAGCCTCTTTCAGGTAGCACTCTATGGCTCAGAGCAATGCCGCGGCGACGGCGGTGCGCAACATCTGGAACACCACCGAGCTGAAGGAAAAGATCCTCTTCACGCTCCTCTGCCTGCTGATCTATCGGATCGGCGCGCACGTGACGGCGCCGGGCGTGAACCCCGCCGCGCTCGTCGATTTCTTCAGACAACAGAGCAACGGCGGCGGACTCCTCGGCCTCTACGATCTGTTCACCGGCGGACAGCTTTCCCGAGCGACGGTGTTCGCGCTCGGGATCATGCCGTACATCTCGGCCAGCATCTTCCAGCAGATCGCCGGCGCGGTGCTGCCGCAGATCGAGAAGATGCAGAAGGACGAGGAGGGCCGGAAACGCGTCAATCAGTGGACGCGGTATGCGACCGTCGTTCTCGCCGCCGTTCAGGCGTGGGGCTTCGCGCTATTCACCGAATCGCTGCCGGGCGTCGTCGACGCGCCGGGGTTCGGCTTCCGGCTCCAGATGACCTTCTTCCTCACCACGGGCGCGCTGTTCGTCATGTGGCTGGGCGAGCAGATCACCGAGCGCGGGCTGGGTAACGGCGCAAGCTTGATGATCTTCTTCTCGATCGTGGAGCGCATCTGGCCGGGTATCGGCGAGACCTTCAAGTTCGTGAGCTCGGGCGCGATCGGGACGTTCAACCTGCTCGTCCTCATCGTGCTGATGGTGGCGGTCGTGGCGTCGGTGGTCGCGGTGACGATGGCCGCGCGGCGTGTGCTCATCCAGATTCCGCAACGGACGATGGCGCGCGGCCGGATGCGTGAGGCGTCGCGAAGCTTCATTCCGCTCCGCATCAACTCGTCGGGCGTGATGCCGATCGTGTTCGCGCAATCCGTAATCGTCATTCCCGGCGCGGCCGCGCAATTCTCCGGCAACACCGCGCTGCGTGACTTCTCGGACAAGTTCCAGCCGGGCACGCCGCTCTACTATGTGCTTTCCGCGATCCTGATCCTCTTCTTCACCTACTTCTACACGTCGATCATCTTCAACCCGATCGACCTCGCGGAGAATCTGAAGAAGCAGGGCGGTTTCATCCCTGGCGTGAAGCCAGGCGCGCGGACGGCCGAGTACATCGACGACGTCGTCTCGAAGATCACACTGCCTGGCGCGATCTTCCTGACGATCATCGCGCTGCTGCCGATCTGGATCAGCCGACTGATCAACGTACCCTTCGCCTTCGGCGGCACATCGCTTCTCATCGTCGTCGGCGTTGCGCTCGACACGTTGACCCAGATGCAGCAGCACCTGCTGCTCCGCAAGTACGATGGGTTCATGAAGAAGGGGCGAGTCCGATTCCGCGGGCGGCAGGGCGCTCCGGGCGGATACTAGCTGCTAGCTATTAGCGATTAGTCAATATTTATCGGTGCCCGGTCGTGCTGCCCGCGACCGGGCTCTGTGCGAGAAGGTGTTAGGTGCTAGGTGCTAGCAGCTGACAGCTCTGTGCTTCTAGCACCCAACACCTAGCACCTAGCACCTCAGACGTTCACATGAACATCGTTCTGTTCGGGAAGCCCGGCGCCGGCAAGGGCACGCAGGCGCCGAAGATCGCGGAGCAGCTCGGGCTGCCCACCCTCGCCACGGGCAACGTGCTGCGCGCGGCGGTGAAGCTGGGCACCCCGCTCGGCCGCGAAGCCAAGAGCTACATGGATCGCGGCGATCTCGTTCCCGACTCGGTGATCCTCGGCATCATCGCCGAGGAGCTGGCGCGGCCGGAATACGCCGGCGGCGTCATCCTGGATGGCGTCGTGCGCACGGTGCCGCAGGCAGAAGGGCTGAAAGCGATGCTCGAGTCGCTCGGACGAAAGGTGGACGCCGTGGTCTCCCTGGAAGTGCCTGACGAGGAGATCGTGCGTCGCATGGGCACGAGGACCGTCTGCTCGACGTGCCAGACACCGTACAGCGATCTGAAGCCGGGTGACCGGTGCCCGAACTGCGGCGGTGTCGTGGTGCGGCGCACCGACGATGAGCCGGAGGCCGTGCGCAATCGCCTCAACGTGTTCACGGCCCAGACGGCGCCCGTCTTCGATTGGTATCGGCGGAATGGGGCGCGGCTCGCCGTCGTCGACGCGAACGGAAGCGTTGGCGACGTCACCAAGCGCGTACTCCGGGCGCTCGGAAAGTGATTCAGCCGAAGTCCGCTCGCGAGATCGAGCTGATGGCGCAGGGCGGAAAGATTCTCGCCGCGACCGTGGAGCATCTGCGCGGCGCGGTGCGCGCGGGACTCTCAACTGGCGAGCTCGATCAGATCGCCGAGGATTTCATCCGATCGCACGACGGCGCGACGCCGGCGTTCAAGGGTCTCTACGGCTTTCCGGGGAGCATCTGCACGTCGATCAACAGCGAGGTCGTACACGGGATTCCGTCGCGGAAGCGCGTGCTGCAAGATGGCGACGTGATCTCGATCGACGTCGGTGTGGGGTACCGGGGCTACTTCACCGACAGCGCGGTGACGGTGCCAGTGGGTCAGATCGACGCCGACACGCAGCGCTTGCTCGACGTGACGCAGGAGGCGCTTGCGGCGGGCATTGCCGCGGCGAAGCCCGGCAATCACGTCGGCGACATCGGCGCGGCGGTGCAGGCTGTCGTCGAGCGCGCGCACTTCAGCATCGTTCGCGACCTGGTCGGCCATGGCATCGGCACGGAGTTCCACGAGGAGCCGCAGGTGCCAAACTATGGCAAGCCCAAGCGTCGTGAAAAGCTGGTAGCCGGCCTGACGATCGCGATAGAGCCGATGGTGAACGCCGGCGGGCCCGGCACGAAGACGCTCTCGGACAAGTGGACGATCGTGACGGTAGATGGCTCGCGGTCAGCGCATTTCGAGCACACCGTGGCGATCACGGATTCGGGTCCGAGGGTGCTGACGGCCCTCTAGCCGAGCTTGTCATCCTGAGCGAAGCCAAGGATCTACTCGAGTGCCTGAAGATCCGTCGTCGCTTCGCTCCCCAGGATGACAATCTGTTCAGCACTACGGGCTATCGACGCGTAACTCCCTCTGAAAAGCTCAACCCAGCGCGCTGCCGGCACAGTGCCGTGGAGCGCGTCCCCACCTGGAGGTTTCTCGATGCTCAAGCGCAGTCTTCGCCCCTGGCGAGCTGCTGCTCTGCCGCTCGTCTTTCTTGCGGCGGTCGCGCAGGGCCAAAGCCACATCACGAGCCCCAAGGAACAGTTCGGCCACAACATCGGCGACGACTAC
>DATEPP010000240.1:0-8584 GCA_035273165.1 Gemmatimonadaceae bacterium | reverse complement strand
GGTCGCTGACCGGCTGCACGTCTGGTTCGGTCCCTTCGGCTTCCTCGGCAATGCAGTCGCGCCGGCGCTCATCCAGCTCGTAGCACCACGCATCGGTGTCGATCCGGCACGGCTGCGTCCGATTGACGCGATCTCCGGCGTAGCTGAGCCGCTGCTCGTGATCGCTGGAACCGAGGATCACTACACCAAGCTCGAGGAGACGCGCGCCCTCTTCGCCCATGCGCAGAGCCCGAAGGAGTTGTGGGAAGTGCGCGGCGCGGGCCACGAGGACATTCACGATTATTCGCCGCTCGAGTACGAGCGGAGAGTCGGCGCATTTCTCGTTGCCCATCTGAGGGATCCAGTGGTGACCACCGAGTCGGCGACGGCAGTCGGACGGGACGCCCTGGGGTGGTGTCTGGCCGAAGGGACGCGGCACGATTGCAGGTGACCCGGACGACTGCGAGCGGGGACGGCAACGTGTAACCTCCCTGCGGTCCGAACCGTATAAGGCCGCATGCCATCCTTCCTCCAAGCGCAGACTTCGCCCATTGGCGGCGTCATCGCGCAGCCCGCGCCCCCGGCGCCTCCGGCGCCGAATCCCGACATCGTGGCGCCCGTGGGGCTGACCCAGTGGCGCATCCCCCGCAACGCCTCCGAAGCGGCAATTCTGCAGGCACAGCGGGAAGCGCTGTCCAGTCAGATCATCAATGTCCGTGAGCGCCGCAATACCATCGCGCGAGCTTACGAGCGTGCCTCAGGCGCGAATCGGTCGGGACTCGAGCAGCAGCTTCGTGCTCTCGACAACCGGATCCTCCAGCTCGAGGCCGACCTCGCGGAATCAGGCCGGGCGGCCTATCAGTCGAACGTCACGACGTCGACGGGCGTGGTGCCGCGGCAGTTCTTCAACATGAGCTCAGGTCAGATGACGGGCATATCGATCGTCTTCATCCTGTTCGTCCTTGGCCCGCTGGCGGCATCACTGGGTCGGTTGATGTGGCGCCGATCGGCCAAGCCGGCGATGCCGCCAGGATGGTATGACGCCGCGCAGCGACTGGAGCGGCTCGAGCAGGCGGTAGACACGATCGCCGTGGAAGTCGAGCGGGTGTCCGAAGGCCAGCGTTTCATGACCAAGATCATGACGCAGAACGCCGGTGCGGCGACGAACGCCAACGGCGGCTCGGGCGCGGGAGCGAACGGGGCGCAGCCGCTGCCCGCGCTCGGGCCCGGCGCTCCGCCAGACCCGATCGTGCTCCAGAATCAGCGCGACGAGGTGCGCGTTCGGCGAGGCTGAGCGAGATTTCTTGTCACTGTGGCCACAGCCAAACGGACGCGAAAGAAGAAGAAGCCGGAAGTTGCCGCGGCGTCGCGCGGCCTCGAGGCGCGGCGCCTGACGAGTCAGACGCTGCCCGTATCCGTGACGACGCTGGCGCGCACGATCGAGGACGACGGCGGCTCGGTCCTCGCTACGTACCGCGATCCGCTCGGGGGACACTGGCAGCTCCTCGCCGGACTTCCACTCGATCGGGTCGAGCCGACGCCCTTTCAGCGCGACCTCTCCGAAGCGCACGTCGGCCGTCTCGCCAGGGCAATCGATACTCTCGACCGATTCCTCGATCCGGTCATCGCTGTCCCGGCGGGGGAAGGCAAGTACTGGTCGCCTAACGGCTATCACCGCCTCGGCGCGCTGAAGGAGCTCGGCGCGAAGTCCGTTGTCGCGCTGGTCGTACCGGAGCCGGAGGTCGCGCACCGGATCCTCCTCCTCAACACCGAGAAAGCGCACAATCTCCGCGAGCGGGCACTCGAGGTAGTGCGGCTGGCTGAAGCGCTCGCTGTCCTGGACGATCGGCCAGAGCGGGAGTTCGCGGTCGAGTTCGAGGAGGCGGCGCTCGTGACGCTCGGTCTCTGCTACCAGCAGAACGGTCGCTTCTCCGGCGGGGCCTATCACCCAGTGCTCAAGCGCTGCGACAAGTTCCTCGCCGCGAAGCTGCCTAACGCGCTGGCGACACGCCGCGAGCGCGCCGAGAAGCTGCTCGCGCTCAACGAAGCCGTGAACGACGCGGTGAAGGCGCTCAAGGAGCGCGGGATGGAGAGCCCGTACCTCAAGGCATTCATCGTCGCGCGCGTGAATCCGCTGCGATTCCAGCGAAAGCCGACGGCGGATTTCGACGAGACGATCGACAAGATGCTGGCGAGCGCACGAAAGTTCGATCCCGCGAAGATTCGCGCCGATCAGGTGGCACGCACAGGGGGCCCACCGGCCGAGGAGTGAAGAGAGAGCGCGACTGAGTGAGATCGACTGAGTGAGACCGACTGCGTAAGGGCGACTGAGGAAGAGCGACTGAGGAAGAGCGACTGAGGAAGAGCGACTGAGGAAGAGCGACTGAGGTAGTGCGACCAAGAAATGGCGAAACCGCCTTCTCCCGTCGTCGTTCCTCAGTCGCCCTTACGCAGTCGGTCTCACGTAGTCGCCCTTACTCAGTCGCCGTTACTCAGTCGCCGTTACTCAGTCGTTCTCTCCGAGTCGCCCTTCCTGAGTCGCTCTTCCTCCCTGACCCGGCGCGAGGCCTAACGATAATCAACCTCGAAATCATAGTATCCGTATCCACCTTGCGGATCCCGGATTCGGATCACCGCCGTATACCCGTTGTACGCCGTCGGCTGCTGGGCAACGTACACGGTTCCGCGGCCCTGGTGCTGGGCGATGATCAGCTGCGCGTCGCGCCGGGGGAGTCCGTTGCCGAGCACCGAGCTGCGCGCGTCGCGCGTGGCGCCGCCGCTCAGGGCCCGTTCGTCGACACGACGACCGGTGAGTCGGATCTCGACGTCGCTGTCGACACTGCCTGACCAGCGGAGCGCGGCCCCGCTGCTGTTATTCCAGCCGCCATTGGAGCGGTCACGCGGATCGATCCGTGACGGAACTCCCTGATCACGGTCATCGCCATCGTCGTGGCCCCACCGGCCATTTCCATTGCCGTTGCCATTGCCACGTCCGTAGCCGCCACCACGGTTGTCACCGTAGCGCGATTCCCAGTACGCCGAAAGCTGATATCGATCCGAGCCGCTGCTGCGGTCGCGGACGCGCACGATCGTCGTGTAGTTGTTCCATGACGCGGGCTGCTGGATCACCGAGACGTCACCGCGGCCATCCTGCGTCTCGACTCGGACGTAGCCGTCGTTCCGCGGAAGCATCGACTCGACGCGCACGCGGCTCCGGCCACCGTCACCGCTGTTGGTCCAGACGTCGCGACCGCGCATCGAGATCTGCACCTCGCGATCGACGCGTCCGGTCCACGTGAAGAGAGTCCGATTCTGCGCCAGGAGCGCGGGGGCGCCGGCGGTGAGAAGGGGAATGGCGAACGAGAGGGTGCGAAGAGTCGAACGAATCATGGTCATATGCGCCTCCTGCTGGAGCGCGTGGTCGTGAGGCTGGCGTCCACCGACGCCACTTTCACAGATGTGAAAGGCAACGCGCGCGCCGCGCACCGGGTCGGCGAAATTGGCCCGGCGGCGCCGCGACGATCGTCATGCAACTGTCGATGGTGCTTGAGCTTCTCGCGAGGCGCGGGCGAGTTGGCCGAGTGTTGCAACGCGGCTCGGCGTCCACCTGCCTGGACATCCCGCCGTCACCGACTTCGTACGCAGCACGGGCCCGGTCGGACCTGATGCCTTGCGGCCGGGTCGCGCGCCGATATGATAGACATCGTCTACTATATCGAGGCGGCGATGCTCGGTGAGTTCGAGCAGTTGGTGCTTCTGGCGGTGATCCGGGCGGGCGATGACGCGTACGGCGTGACGATTCGCGGGGCGATCGTCCGCGAGTCGCGGCGCGACGTGAGCCTGGCCGCGGTTTACAAGACACTCAACCGCCTCGAGGACAAGGGCCTTGTCCTCGCGCGGGTGGGCGAGCCCACGCCCGAGCGCGGCGGGCGGCGCAAACGGTACTACGCGCTCACCGCCGCCGGACGACGGTCGCTGCGACAGTCCGTGCAGGTGCTGCAGCGCATGGCGCGCGGTCTGGACCTCGGCCTCGAGTCGTTATGAGCAAAGGTTTTTCCTCGCCGCCACGACTGGCGCTCGGGCTCCTGCGCGTGGCGCTTCCCGCCAGCGAGCGCGAACCAGTCATCGGTGACCTCGTCGAGGAGATGGCGACGATCGCCGCCGATCGCGGTGACGCCCGCGCACGCTGGTGGTTCTGGCGTCAGAGCGCCATTGCCATCCTCACGCTCAGGCGCGGCCGTCGCGTCGCGCCCCTTCCACGACCCACCGGAGACCCACCGATGCTCCGCTTTCTCGCCGACCTGCGGCATGCCGCGCGCCTCCTCCGTCGCGCCCCGGCATTTACGCTGCTCTCCGTCATCACGCTTGCGTTAGGCGTTGGCGCGACGACGGCGATCTTCAGCGTCGCCGACCCTGTTCTCTTCCGGCCGCTGCCCTATCCGACGCCCGATCGCATCGTACTCGTCGGCGACCGCGACGCCGACGGGACGATGACCAACCTTGGGTGGCTCACCTATCGCGATCTCGCAAGGGACGCGAAGATGCTCGAGCGGGCGGCGGCGGTCGGTGACTGGCAGGTGACCCTCGACGATCACGGCGCGCCCGAGCGTGT
This sequence comes from Gemmatimonadaceae bacterium, assembly GCA_035273165.1. Classification (GTDB taxonomy): domain Bacteria; phylum Gemmatimonadota; class Gemmatimonadetes; order Gemmatimonadales; family Gemmatimonadaceae; genus AG2. The sequence goes on along the minus strand of DATEPP010000240.1, from coordinate 3,993 downwards.
CTCGGGGCAGCGCGTGTCCGCCGACTTCTTCTCCGTGCTCGGCGTGCGGCCAGCGTTAGGCAGGAGCTTCTCCGCGGCGGAAGACGCGCCAGGGTCGAACCAGGTCGTCATTCTCAGTCACGGCTTGTGGGCGCGTCGCTACGCAGGCGACAGCTCCCTCGTGGGCAAGACGATCTCGATCAACGGGAATCCGTTCACGCTCGCCGGTGTACTGCCCGAATCTTTCGAGAGCGTGATGGGGCCGAGGGCACAGATCTGGCGCGTGCTCGGCTACGACGCGTCGCTGCCGTACGCGTGCCGCACCTGCCGCCACCTCCGGATGGTGGCACGTATGCGACCCGGGGTGACGACAGAGGCCGCTGCGGCCGAGCTGAGCTCACTGTCGGCGCGGCTCGTGCGCGAATACCCGAAGGAGTACCCAGCAGTCGGGGGGAGCGTCGTCCCGTTAGGCGACGCGGCGATGCGCGGCGCGCGGCCGGTGCTCTGGGCGGTGCTCGGTGCGTCGGCGCTCGTCCTGCTCATCGCGGCGGCGAACGTCGCGAATCTGCAGCTCGCCCGGGCGATGCGCCGCGAGGAGGAATTCGCGATCCGCGCCGCGTTAGGCGCCGGTCGCGGGCGGCTCGCCGTGCAGCTTCTCGCCGAAGGGCTCGTCCTCGCGATGATCGGGGGCGCCGTGGGTCTCATCGTGGCGCGCGTCACGCTCGGCGCGTTGGTTGGTTGGCTGCCGCCGACCATGCCCCGGCTCTCCGCGATCCGCCTCGATCAGGTCGCGCTCGCCGTCGGGGCCGGGATCACTCTCCTGCTCGGCGTCGCGATCGGGCTCGTGCCGGCACTGCGCGACCGCCGGAGTGGCCTCTCGGATTCGCTCCGTGGCGGCAAGCGCCACACGGGTGGCCGGCGCCATCTCGCTCGTGCCACGCTGGTCGTCGCCGAGGTGGCCCTCGCGCTGATGCTGCTCGTTGGCGCGGGTCTGCTCGGACGGAGCCTCGTTAGGTTGCTCGCGGTCGACCCCGGCTTCAACACCCGTCACCTGCTGACGCTGCAGGCGCAGGCGACGGGACCCAAGTATGCCGACAGCTCGGTGGTCTTCGCGAATCACGACCAGTTGCGCGAAGCGATACGCCGGCTGCCGGGGGTGGAGCAGGTCGCCACCGCGAGCCAGCTTCCGTTAGGCGGCAACGTGGACGCGTACGGTGTGACCGCGCAGGACAAGCCGCTGGCGAATCCGGAGCTCGCCCCGTACGCCGATCGCTACACTGTATCGCCGGAGTTTCTGTCGGCGATGGGGATCGCGATCCGGCGCGGACGCGCCTTCACCGCGGGCGACAACAACGCCGACGCGCCACCAGTCGTCATCGTGAGTGCCGGGCTCGCGTCGCGCATCTGGCCAGGCGAGGATCCGATCGGAAAGCGCATTCGCATGGGTGGGCCGTCCGGCGCCTGGCGTACCGTCGTTGGCGTCGCCGCGAACATCCATCATCGCGCGCTGGACGCTACGGAGTCGAGCCAGGCCTACATTCCCGAGCGCCAGTGGCCCTTCGCGGACAACATCGTCGCCGTCGTCGTTCGTACTCGCGGCGATCCGGCCGCGCTCGCTCGCGCGGTGCGCAATGCCGCACAAGCCGTGGATCCAACGCAGCCGATCACCGCGCTCGAGACGATGGAGCAGGTCGTCGCATCGTCGACGGCGCAGCGACGTCTCGCTCTGCTCCTCTTCGGCGCCTTCGCGCTCGTCGCGCTCGTGCTCGCGGTCGCGGGAATCTACGGAGTGCTTGCCGGCGCGGTCGCCGAGCGCACGCGCGAGATCGGCGTCCGCAGCGCCCTCGGCGCGAGTCCGGGCGCGATTCTGGGGATGGTGCTCCTGCAGGGAGCGCGGCTTGCGGGATTGGGGCTGGTGATCGGACTCGCCGGCGCCTTGTTGCTGGGACGATTTCTCCAGAGTCTGCTCTTCGGCGTGGGCTCTGCCGACCCCCTGACGTTACTCGGGATCGCGGCGCTGCTCGCGACGGTCGCGATCGCGGCATGTCTTCTGCCCGCGATGCGCGCGGTCGGCATCGATCCGATGACCGCGTTGCGCGCCGACTGAGACGCGAAGATGCGAGGGCAGACGGGATGGAGAAAGTGGAGGTGGCCGCGCGCGACGGCGCATCCGTAGCGCTCTACACCCATGGGGCGCACGTGACCTCATGGAAGCCAGCGAGTGGCGAGGAGCGGCTCTTTCTCAGCAGCCGCTCCTCGTTCGCGCCTAACGCGGCGATCCGGGGTGGAGTCCCGATCATCTTCCCGCAATTCGCGTCGACGGGCCCGCTCCCGAAGCATGGCTTCGCCCGGACGCAGGACTGGGCGCTGAAGCGCTCGGGGCGCACGAGGAAGGGGCAGGCCGAGGCGCGGCTGCGCCTAACGGCGAACGACGAGACGCGGGCGCAGTGGAATCACGGCTTCGAGGCGACCTTCGTCGTCACGGCCGAGGCGATGTCGCTCTCGTTGGCGCTCTCCGTGCTCAACCAGGACTCGGCGCCGTTCGAGTTCACGGCGGCACTGCACACGTACCTGCTAGTGGACGACGTGCGCGAGACGTCGGTGCGCGGCCTCCAGGGCGTGAGCTACCGCGATGCCGCGGCCGGCAACGCGCGGGGCCGGCAGGAGGAAGAGGAGCTCGAGGCAGGCCATGGTGGCGGAGAGCTGGATCGCATCTACGTTGGTGTCCCAGGGCCACTGGAGGTCCGCGACGCCTTACGCCGCACCCGCGTCGCGATGACGGGCTTCACCGACGTCGTCGTCTGGAATCCAGGCCAGGAGCGATCCGCGAGCCTCACCGATCTCGAGCCCGGCGGCTGGCTGCGAATGCTCTGCGTCGAAGCCGCGGCGATCGGCGCTCCGGTCCGACTCGAGCCCGGAGAACGGTGGACGGGACAGCAAACGCTTACGGGACTGTGACTGGTGACTGGTGACTGGTGGATTCGGAACGAAGCGTTGGTCGGGGTGCCTAACACCTAGCACCTAGCACCTAGCACCTAGCACCTAGCACCTAGCACCTAGCACCTCCACAATTCACCATCCATCCCCCACGGTCCACCGTCCACCGTCCACCGTCCACCGTCCACCGTCCACCGCCCATGTCCATCGATCGTCGCGATTTTGTGGGACGACTTGCCGCGGGTGCCTTGCTCGCGGGCGTGCCACTGCCTATCGACGCGTCCGTGCGTGCACTGTCAGAGACGCGGCCCGAGCTCGCCGAAGAGTGGGACGTCAGTTGGGTCAACCGCATCACGGGGAAATACCGCGCCATCTTCGACGTCCCGGAGATCGACAGCGGCTACGGCGTCTGGCGCGCGTCGATCTGGGCGCGGCAGTACCAGGAGGTCCTCGGCGCCAAGCCTAACGAGCTGTCAGCGGTGGTCGTGCTGCGGCACAACGGTATTCAGCTCGCGATGCAGCAGGCATACTGGGACAAGTACGGCATCGGGAAGGAGAAGAAGGTCTTGCACCCGATCACGCAGCAGGAGACGGACCGGAATCCCGTCTTGCTTGCGTCGTCGCGGGGCGAGGTCCCCGCGATGTTCGACGACGCCGCGCTCGACCGGTTCATCTCTCGCGGCGGCATCGCGCTCGCCTGCAACCTCGCGCTCCAGGACGTCATCGAGTCGATCCAGAAAAAGGAGAATGTCAGCGCCGAGGAGGCGCGGAAGCAGGCGATCGCGTTCATGGTGCCTGGCGTGATTCTCCAGCCGTCCGGCGTCTTCGCCGCGCTGCACGCTCAGGACGCGGGGTGCAAGTACCTAAGGTCGAGTTAAAAGAGCTCCACTTTCCACTTCCCACTTCGCCCACTTCTCACACTGACTGATGTTTTTTCAGTTGCTGATGGCTCACTTCTGGCCGGTCCGCCAATACGTGTAGCTGTCAGTGTCAGAGGTGGGCGAAGTGAAGAGTGGTAAGTGTGAGACTGGCGTGAGCCGTGCTCGAGTTCGCCGCATTGTGCGATGGGTCACGGAC
>DATEPP010000239.1:0-4089 GCA_035273165.1 Gemmatimonadaceae bacterium | reverse complement strand
AGAACTCCAGGAACATCATTACCGAGAGTCGCGTCCGGATTCCGTTCATGGCAGCACCTTGATCTTGATGTTACGGAGCCAGAGGGCTCCGTCGTGATCTCCCTGGAGGGCGATGTAGCCTTCGCTCGCCTTTCCGTAGTTCGGGTACGCGGCGAACTTGCTCTTCGCGACGCGCGCCGTCCAGTCCTTGCTGCCTAACGTGTACGTCACCATCCGGTGGCCGTTGAGCCAGTGTTCGACGTGGTCGCCGTTGACGACGATGCGGGTGTGATTCCACTGGCCGGCAGGGTGGAGATGGCCCTTCGGCGACGGGTACAGGGCGTAGTCTGACCCGGCGGAGGTCAGCCGACTCTTGCCGTCGGGATGACCCTTGTCGTCGAGGAGCTGGTACTCGGGCGCGCTCCAGTAGATCGCGTCGTACTCCTCGGTGCCGCGGTAGAAGACGCCGGCATTCCCCTTCGGCGCCAACTTCCAATCGAGCTGGAGCTCGAAGTTGCCGTACTTGTCGGTGGTGACGATGTCGTGGGCGGGCTTGCTCTTGGTGAGCGTGCCATCCTCGACGTGCCACTCGGCTGGCAGGCTCTGGGACTTGTAGCCGCGCCAGCCAGCGGTGGTCGTTCCGTCGAAGAGGAGCTTCCAGCCGGCTTTCTGCTCAGCCGCACTGAGAGTGTTCTGGGCTGCGGCAGCCTTTCCGGACTGTTGTTGCGCGCTCGCGGAAGCTGCGAGTAGGGTGAGGAGAAGCAGGGATGAGGCGGCGACTCTGATTGGGCGATGAGGCATCGGCGCAGGGTGAGAGTGGGCCTAACCTGTTCGCGGCCGGGAGAGGTGGCAAGGCCCTGGCGTGCGGCGACCAATTGTCATCCCGAGGAGCGAAGCGACGAGGGATCTGCTTTTCGTTGCGCCCTCAAGGCATCCCTGAGGAAGAGAGGGGAATGAACGCTGATTGCGCAGATTTTCGCAGATTTCGCAGAAACAACAAAAGACCGGGAACGTCCTCTTTGAAAGGCGTTCCCGCTCTTTTCTCAGGGGTTTCACTGCTGTGTCAGTGTCATCAGCGGCCGTCGATCCTCTGCGCCGTCAGGATGTCTACCTGAGCGGAGAAGCTATCGCGCTTTCTTCGCGTTGACCGCGGCGACGAACCGCTGGGCGTCCTCAGGCCGGAAGCTCTCGAGCAGCTTCTTGCCGCCGACTTTAGTGTTCGCTAACAGCCGCGGCTCCTTTCCGTTGACGTCGAGGACGATCGCGCCGTTCTCGTAGCGTGCGTCGCGCACGTCGGACATCGGATACTCGAACTGCTGGCCGAGGGTCGACTGGACTGTCTTCTTCACGAACCGCTCGATGGAGCCGCCGAAGCCCGAGTCCTTGACGGCCGCGGTGTCGGTTTCCTTGCGCACCTTCGCCATCGTCTTGTCGGAGAGCCGGACAACAATCTTCTGACCGACGACGGCCATGTCGACGCTGCTGTCCTCGTTGGTGATCTTGACGTCACCTGGGCCAAGGGTGAGCGCGCTGTCGCGGCGGGTGGCGTTGCCCTGATTCGCGGCCCCCGGATTCGGGTCTGGGTTCACCCCGGGATCGGGATTGGGATTGTCCTTCCGGCCGCAGGCCAACAGCGCCACGAGCGTGGCGGCGAGCACCACCGGCACAGAACGGTTCATCTCACATTCCCCCGCGGTCGATGTTCTTGAGCTCGAGCTGCAGTGTGCCGAACGGCAATCCCGACTTCATGCGCAACATCAGCCGCAGGGAATCATCCGAGAACCAGATCTCGGCGTTCCCGCTCTCGGAGAAGATGCCCTTGGTCTTGATCGCGGGCCTAACGACGATCGCGTCGAACTCACCCGCCGGGACCTTGATCCGCTCCTTCCGGAGCACCGTCAACTTCACCGGATTGCGATCCGGGCGGAAGTAGCGGTTGAACTCGTACGACTGGCCAAGGTCGAGCGAGAGGGTGCGGACGAAGTAGATGAACGAGCCGTCGTCGAGCGGCAGGGAGACGCCAGGCTCCTCCGGCTTGCCGTTCTCGCTGAAGGTCTGCCGCTCCGGATACATCTCGAAGGTGCGCTCGCGCTCGTAGCTCCCTTCGTCGATGTCCTGCTTGTACCGCAGCGACGCCATCGTCAGGGTGTCGAACCAGCTCTCGTAATGGTCGTTCACGCTGTAGAAGAGCATCCGACCGTGCACGTCGAAGGACGTGTGGAAGGTCGTATGGCCGCGCACCGTGTCGAGGCCGACGACGGTCATGACCCCGGTTCCGACGTGGAGAAAGTTGACCTTGGCGTTGTAGGTCAACCGCTCGCCGACGCTGAAGGGACGTCCAGCTGCGTTAGGCGCCTTCCTGGACGCGGGACGGACGTCTTCCGCGTCGGCGGCACCGACGCCCATACCGAGCACGACGAGCCCGAGAAGGGCCAGGGATGCTGATCGCATGCGTTCCTAATGTAGCAAGAGGGCTGCCTCGACAGTGACGCATTCCGCGCGCCGCCCGGCCGAATTGGCCGCTCCTGCTTATACCCCAGACGAGGGAGTGGGGTCGTCCTAACGGGCGCACTGAAAAGCAGATCCCTCGCTTCGCTCGGGATGACAGCTAGCTTCAGCGCACCTTGACCTGTTCCCGCGGCGACGGCGGGACGGGAATGAAGTCTTCGCCCGGATTGATGAAGCGGTCCCGCTCGACGCCATACTGCTTGTCGTAGAGCTGCCGATATCGCCCGCCGAGGGCGAGGAGCTCCCGGTGGGTGCCGCGCTCCACGATCACGCCATTGTCGAGGACGAGAATCTGATCCGCGCTCTCGATCGTCGAGAGCCGGTGCGCGATCACGAATGTCGTTCGTCCGCGGCGAAGTGAGCGTAGGCCGTCGCGAATGAGCGCTTCGCTCTCGCTGTCGAGGCTCGACGTCGCTTCATCGAGAATGAGGATGCGCGGATCGGCGAGGATGGCGCGGGCGATGGCGATGCGCTGTCGCTGGCCCCCGGAGAGCTTCACGCCACGCTCGCCGACGACAGTGTTGTACTGCAGCTCGAACTTCTCGGCGAATTCGTCGACGTGGGCGATGCGCGCAACCTCCCGCACTTCCTGCTCGGTCGCTCCCGGCTTGCTGTAGGCGATGTTCTCGCGGATCGTGCCGTCGAAAAGGAAGTTGTCCTGCATCACCGCGCCGAGCTGGGCACGATAGTCGTGGAGGCGCGCCATCTCGAGGTCATGGCCGTCGACGAGGACGCGTCCGCTCTTCGGATGCGTGAACGCCATCACAAGGTTGATGAGCGTACTCTTACCACCACCGCTCGGGCCGACGAGCGCGGTCGTCGAACCGGCTTCCGCATCGAACGAGATGTGCTTCAGCACCGGCACGCCGGGCACGTACTCGAAGGTGACGTCCTCGAACTTCACCTCGCCACGGACTTCCTCGAGCGCGGCCTTCCCCGCATCCGCCTGGTCTTCGGTCGGCGTCTGCATGATCTCGCGAATGCGATCCAGTCCGGCGAAAGCCTCGCTGATCTGCGTGCCGATCGACGCCATCTGCACGAGCGGCGCCGCCATCAAGCCGACGAAGAAGACGTACATGATGAAGTCGCCGAGCGTCATCGTGTGGGCAAGGATCGCGCGTCCGCCGACGATGATCATGAGCACGCCGATCAGACCCACGATCACGGCCGCGCCCGAACCGACGGCCGAGGTACCAGTGATCGTGCTGGCGACGTTGCGGAAGAGCTTGTGCACGCCGCGCGCGAAGACGAGGCGCTCGCGCCGCTCGGCCACGTAAACTTTCACGAGCCGAACACCGCCAAGGCTCTCAGCGAGACGGCCGGTGACCTCGGCGTTGATGACGCTACGCTCTCGGAAGAGCGGCCGCAGCCGCTTGAACGCGATCGCCATCATGCCGCCGAAGAGGCCGAGGACGATGATCGTCGCCGCGGTGAGCTTCCAGTTGAGCCAGAAGAGGATGCCTAACGCGAGTGTCGCGGTGATGAGGCTGCCAAGAAGTTGGATGAGGCCCGTGCCGACGATGTTGCGCACGCCCTCAGCGTCGCTCATGACGCGGGAGATGAGTATGCCTGTCTTCGTCGAATCGAAGTAGGAGACGGGCA
>DATEPP010000238.1:0-1289 GCA_035273165.1 Gemmatimonadaceae bacterium | reverse complement strand
GACGCCGGAGTTCTTCACGACCTCGATCGTCGTGCCGACCGGTAATCGCTTCTTGATCAGGTCCACACGCGCGATGAGACGGCTGGCGACGTCCGTCGTGCTGTAGCCCTTCGACTTCTTGACGTCGATGCCGACCGCTTCGCGACTGTCGAACAGCGCGAGGGTGCGCGGCTCGATCGTGCCATCCTTGATCTCCGCGACCTGCCCGAGACGAATCAGCTGGCCGTTTCGCTCGGCGATGACGAGGTGGTTGAACTCTGCCGGGTCCTGCAAGCGCCCCCGCAGCCGGATCGAGCGCTCGTCGAGGGAGCCGGTGACGTGACCAACCGGCGACGCGAGGTTCTGCAGCTGCAGTGCCTGTACGATCTGCCCCACGCTCACACCGACGGCCTGCAGCGCCTGCGGCTTGAGCTCGACCGTGAGCTCGCGCTCCTGCTTGCCGAAGACGAGCACGTCGGCCACGCCTGGGAGCGACCGCAGCTCGCGCGTGATGCCGGGATCGACCAGTCGCGTCATCTCCGCCGGGGAAAGCGTGGTGGACGACAACGCGAGCGATACGATCGGCCGATCAGTGTCATTTTCCTTCTTGATGATCGGCTCCTTCATCTCCACGGGCAGATCCGCGCGGATCGTCGAGATCCCGTCGCGAATGTCCTGCGTCGCCTCGTTGAGATCCTTGTCGAAGAGAAACTCGATGAGGATCAGCGCATAGCCATCGTATGCCTTTCCCATCACCTGCTTCACGCCCGAGATGGCCTGAATCTGCTCCTCGACGGGATCGAGGATCTGCTTCTCGACGATGTCCGGCGATGCGCCAGGATAGACGATTCCGACCGACACGAACGGAGGTGCAACATCGGGAAACTCGTCGGTCTTCAGCTTCAGCAGGGCAAAGATGCCGAAGACGACGAGCGCCAGCATCGACACGACGGTGATCAGCGGTCGCTTGATGGCAAAATCGGAGATGAACATGGGAGGTTTTGTTGGAGAGTCGTGCTGGCGCCAGGTACTGGGTGCTAGGTGTTGTTAGGTGTTAGGTGTTAGGTGCTAGAACTGACAGCTCTCAGCTGCCTAGCACCTAGCACCTACCACCTAGCACCTAGCACCTCATTTCTTCACATCCGTCGGCGCGGACACACGGACGGGCGTGCCAGCGCTGATGCCGCGCGCGGCGCCGAGCAGCACAGTGTCGCCCGGTGCCAAACCCTGCGTGATCTCCACCGTCTCCGACGCGGCGTCGCGAAGGCCTAACGTCACTTCCGCCTTCTCCGTGCGTCCGCCTTTCAGCC
>DATEPP010000237.1:0-17913 GCA_035273165.1 Gemmatimonadaceae bacterium | reverse complement strand
GTCGAGCGTCGCCGCCATCTTCTGGTGCATCTCCGACGGGTCGTCGCCCTCGACGAAGTACGGCGTGTGGCCGTAGCCCGTGAGCAGCTGCGACAGCTCGTCGTCGTCCATTCTGCCGAGGACCGTCGGATTAGCAATCTTGTAACCGTTGAGGTGCAGGATCGGCACCACCGCGCCATCGCGCGCCGGGTCGAGGAACTTGTTCGAGTGCCAGCTGGCGGCGAGCGCCCCCGTCTCGGCTTCGCCGTCGCCGATGACGCAGGCGACAATGAGATCCTTGTTGTCGAACGCGGCGCCATACGCGTGCGCCAGCGAGTAGCCGAGCTCGCCGCCCTCGTTGATCGAGCCGGGTGTTTCGGGTGCGACGTGGCTCGGGATACCGCCAGGGAAGGAGAACTGCTTGAAGAGACGCTGCATCCCATCCGCGTTTTGCGCGACGCTCGGATAGAACTCGCTGTACGTCCCCTCGAGGTACGTGTTGGCGACGATTCCTGGACCGCCGTGGCCCGGACCTGTGACGTAGATGACATCGAGATCGCGGTCACGGATCACGCGATTGAGATGCACATACACGAAATTCAGCCCTGGCGTCGTTCCCCAGTGGCCGAGCAATCGCGGCTTCACGTGCTCCAGCGTCAGCGGCTCGCGCAGGAGCGGATTCGCGAGGAGATAAATCTGGCCGACTGACAGATAGTTCGCGGCGCGCCAGTACGCGTCGATGCGACGGAGCTGCTCGTCGTTGAGCGGACGCGCAATCGCGCGCTCACTCTCGGGTGTCACGGTGGCGGTGGTCGTCATACTCACAGTATACCAGAAATGGCCGGCGTGCGTGCTGTGCGTCACCGCGCGTTGGTGGTTCCATCGACATCACCTGTAACAGTCAGTTCCGCGGGGAACTGCGCACCGCCCGAACCGGTGGATTCGGCTCGCCTCTTGCTTTTTCCTTCGCGGCAGTCCGATGGTGGAGGGATGTTTCATGAGTGACATCAGTGACATCGCTCGTGGCGCTGGAGTGGGCGCCGATCCGACGCAGGAAGCGCATCGGCTCTTTCACCGCTTGTGGTCGAAAGCGTACGATGCACCAGGCTACGACAAGCGTGAGTGGCTTCGCTTCGAGGAGCTGCTGCGGCAGTTGGGATTGCGCATCTAGCGTCCAGCCTCTCGCAATATCAGCCATACGGGAAGCCAGAGATCCGGCATTCTCCGCGGTTTAATTGACAAGCGTGTCCGAGAGTTGTCGCCCGCGCGCCGGGAGTGAATAATGGTCGCTGACACTCACCCATCCTATCGTGCGCCGCTCTGCTGGAATGCCGCTGCTGGTCGGGCTTCTCGTCGTGACATTCGCGATCGCCGCGGACCTCGCGCACGAGGCCTGGAGCACCGCGCTCGCGCAGCAACGGACGGCGGCGCGCGCCGGCGAAGACTTCGTGCGGTTCACCGCCACGGGCGCCGCGTACGAAACCCAGGCGTCCATCGCATTGGCCCTGCGCGCGCTCTTCGCGCCGGTCGCCGCAGCCAATCACATCGCTCCGCCGCCCGCGGCGATCGTCGCGCGCGGCGTCGAGCACGTACGCGACTGCCGCTGCGCTCCGCTTGTCGCGGCGCGAAGCTTCTTTCGCTTGCGTGTTGCCGACGTCGACCTTCAGGTCGCCGGCGACTCGCTCTCGACTGCCGAGCGGAGATGGCTGCGGGATACGGTCTCCGCGCATCTGAGACTCGCGCGTCTCCCCGATTGGGATGACGCGCTGCTCTACGGTGTCGTCGACGGACGTCCTCGGGTCGCTGGCTACACGACGCGCCCAACCGGAGAGGGGCCGCCGGAATATGTCTACGGCTTCGTGAGCGACGCTGGCGCCTTCGGCCAGGCCGTTCTCACGCCGCGGCCCCGTGCCCGCGCGCCACGTGCTGGCGGTGCCATGCCAGCCGCGCGCTACGACTCCCTGTTGAAAACATTTATAATCGCGCCCGACGGGGACATTCTGACCGCGGGAAATGCGCGGCGTCCCGAGTCGCGCGTCACGATGCTCCCACGCGTCGGCCATGAGAGCTATCTGCCCGGCGCCGCCCCGGTCGCCGCGGTCACGCTCTTCGCCGACACGGTCGCCCTCGGGCCTCGTTATGCATCGCTCCGCCTCGGCGTCGGCGTCGTCACGGACGATCCCGGCGCCCTCGTCGCCGACGGCGTGCCGCGATCGCGCCTGTTCGCGCTCTTCGGTCTGCTCGTTCTCATGGCGGGTCTGGTGGTCGCTGCCATCCTCCAGCTCCGTCGGGAGCACGAGCTCGCGCGACTGCGCGCGGACCTCACCGCCGGTGTCTCGCACGAGCTCCGCACGCCGCTCGCTCAGATTCTCCTCTTCGGCGAGACCCTCATGCTCGAGCGCACGCGATCCGAGCGGGAGCGCCGCGCCGCCGCCGAGATCATCGTCCGCGAAGCGCGACGCCTCATGCATCTCGTCGAAAACGCGCTCCACTTCACGCGCGCCGATCGCGACCTCCTCGAGCCGTCGTCCGAAGTCGTCGACCTCGGCGCGGTGACGCGGGAGATTCTCGTCTCCTTCGCGCCACTCGCGTGGACGGCGAAGGTCACGCTCCGCGAGGAGATCGATACTCCCGCGCCCGCGCTCGTCGACGGCGCCGCGTATCGGCAGATCGTCCTCAACCTGCTCGAGAACGCGGTGCGGTACGGGCCGCCGGGCCAGACGGTCACGGTTCGCGTCGAGCGGCTCGATGGAGCCGCGCGGCTTGCCGTCGAGGACGAGGGGCCCGGTGTTCCCATCGCTGACCGCGACCGGATCTGGTCGCCGTTCGTCCGCCTAACGAACGGGCGCCGCGGTACGAATGGCACCGGTATCGGTCTCGCCGTCGTCCGCGATCTCACCGCGCGTCACGGTGGCCGCGCGTGGGTCGAGCGTGCGCAGCGGGGCGGGGCACGCTTCGTCGTCGAGCTGCCATCGTCGTCGGCCGCGCCCGGGAAAGACTCGGGCCACGCCGCCGCTCCCGGCCCCAGACGCGCTGCGCTCTGACCTGACTCTGACATTGCCGTCGTGCCTCACGGCTGAAGCACGTCGGCGGCAGTTCACCAAACTCTAACGCGCGAAGTGGGCCGATTGCTCTGTCGAGAAGGCCGGCGGTGAGCGTATCCGTTGTATACAAAATCGCTCACCACTCGCCACTCGTCACCCGCCACTCATGTCCCTCCTCACGCGCAAATCGCTCGCGGACCTGCGACGGGAATCCGAGCGCAGTCTCCTCCTCCGGTCCCTCGGGCCGTTGAACCTGACCGCCCTCGGGATCGGCTCGATCATCGGCACCGGCATCTTCGTCTTCACCGGTGTCGCCGCGTCGACGGCCGCGGGCCCGGCGCTCGTCCTCTCGATGATCATCTCCGCCGTCGGCTGCGCCTTCGCGGGCCTTTGCTACGCCGAGTTCGCGGCGATGGTGCCGGTCGCCGGGAGCGCGTACACGTATGCGTACGCGACGGTGGGCGAGATCTTCGCCTGGATCATCGGCTGGGATCTCATCCTCGAGTACGCGCTCAGCGCCTCGACGGTCGCGGTCGGATGGTCCGGCTATTTCGTGAGCTTCTGCCGTGACCTTGGCCTAACGATTCCGCCGGCGCTCACGGCGCCGCGCGGCACGATCGTCACCCTCGCGGACGGTTCGACCGTTCATGGGCTGTTCAATCTCCCCGCGACACTCGTCGTCGTGCTCGTGTCGGCGCTCCTCGTGATCGGGATCCGGCAGTCGGCGGGAACGAACACGGTGCTCGTGCTCATCAAGTCGCTCGTACTCGTGCTGTTCGTCACGCTCGCGGCGTCGTACGTCCGGCGCGACAACCTGACGCCATTCATCCCGCCTAACGAGGGCCACTTCGGCGCGTTCGGCTGGAGCGGCGTCCTCCGCGGCGCCGGCATCATGTTCTTCGCCTACATCGGATTCGACGCCGTCTCCACCGCGGCCCAGGAGGCCAAGAATCCCCAGCGGGACATGCCCATCGGGATCCTGGGTTCGCTCGCGATCTGTACCGTCATCTACATCGCCGTCGCGACGGTGCTCCTCGGCATCGTCAGCTACAAGCGGCTCAACGTCGCCGATCCGCTCGCCGTCGGCATCGACGCCACCGGCCTCCGCTGGTTCAGCCCCGTCATCAAGATCAGCGCGATCTTCGGTTTGTTCAGTACGATGCTCGTGCAGATGCTCGCACAGACGCGCATCTTCTACTCGATGAGTCGTGACGGCCTCCTCCCGCCGCTCTTCGGCGTCATCCACCAACGCTTCCGAACGCCGTATCTCAGCACGATCATCACCGGTACGATCATCGCGGTCGCCGCCGGTCTCTTGCCGATCGATCTCCTCGGTCAGCTCGTGAGCATCGGAACGCTGCTCGCGTTCGTACTCGTCTGCATCGGCGTCATCCTCCTCCGCCGCACAGGCCCGGAGCTGGAGCGTCCATTCCGTACGCCGTGGGTTCCCGTCGTCCCGATTCTCGGCGCCGCGATCTGCCTGGCGCAGATGGTGGGGTTGCCATTCCAGACGTGGATCCGACTCTTCGTCTGGCTTGGCGTCGGACTCCTCATCTATTTTGCGTATAGTAAACGGAGGGCGTACGCCGTTCGCTTCTCCCGGCTCACTGCTGATCGAGACTCGGCCCTGAGTCCTGAGATCTGAGATCGATCTCTTTCGAGCCGCCTAACGAGCACCTCACCCACGAGCGCGAGTCCAGGCTCGAGAGTTCAGCTTCGAGACGTAAGCCGTGAGAGGAAGATCTCAGTCTAACGCCCGGCATCTCGGCACTGGCTTCTCGAGCCTGGGCTCGCCGTACCGGGTGAGATGCCGGCTCGATAGATGGAGCCAGCAACGAGGATGTCACGAATTCTCATTGTAGAGGATAACCCCGACCTCGCCCGCGGCCTCGCCAACAATCTCGAGATCGAGGGCTACGAGGTCGAGGTCGTGCACGATGGCCCCGAGGGCTTGGCGCGAGCGCGGGCTGGCGGCGCGTCGCTCGTGATCCTCGATCTCGCGCTCCCTGGGCTGGACGGGTATCGCGTGCTCGCCTCGCTGCGCGCTGATGGCAACGATGTCCCCGTTTTGATTCTCACCGCCCGCAGCGAGGAAGCGGACAAGGTGCGCGGTTTCCGCTTCGGCGCGGACGATTACGTGACCAAGCCGTTCGGTCTCCTCGAGCTGCTCGGGCGCGTGAACGCGCTCCTGCGGCGCGCCGGCGCGCCTGGCCGTCCGAACGGTTCCGGTCATTCGGCAAGCGAGCGCATCGTCTTCGGCGAGATCGAGGTGAGGCCGGGTACGCACGGCGTCTTTCGGCGCGGGTTTCAAGTGACGCTGCGCCCGAAGGAGTTCGAGTTGCTGATGGCGCTGCTTCGTCGGAAAGGGGCGGTCGTCCCTCGCCTCGACCTCCTCCGCGATGTCTGGGGGTATGATGCTGAGGTCGTCAGCCGCACCGTGGACACCCATGTTGCCGAATTGCGGCGGAAGCTTGAGGACGATCCGGCGCACCCACGTTACATTTTGACCGTGCGCAAGGCAGGGTACCGCGTCGCACTCGATTGAACGCGCCGGGCGAGGCAATCGTCCCGCGTTCGTCACACATCCATACCGGTTCGTCACCGCTCTGTGCGGTTCACGGAGAAGTCGCGCCAATGCGTGACTTCTCATCGACGGCCCGGGTTCATGAGACAGCGGAATTGACAAAACGCGAACGCTCGCGTGGTGTCACGGATACGGCTTAGGCTGCCGGTGGGTATGGGCGGCCGACACCGGATCATTCCGTTTCGCTGCCGCGCGTCTCGCAGTTGCGCGGTGACAACAGACCTTGGGGGGACAGGGAGGACCAATGGCTTGGATCAACAGGCTTGGCTTGAGCGCGCTCGTCTTCGCTCCGATCGTTGCTGTCGCACAGCAGCCGACGGGGACGATCACGGGTCGCGTCGTTGACCGCGCATCGCAGCAGCCGGTCGTCGGCGCCACGGTGCGTGTCGTCGGCACGACGCGCGGTGCGCAGACCAGTGATCAGGGCACGTATCGCATCACCGGCGTTACCGCGGGCGCGGTGAACGTCCAGGCACTCCGCATCGGCTACGCGTCGATCACGCGGCCCGTCACCATCGCGAATGGTGAGACCGCGACGGTCGATTTCGCGCTCGAGCAGGCGGCGACGCAGCTGGACATCGTCCAGGTGACGGCGACCGGCCAGGAGCAGTCGCGCCGCGAAAGTGGTGTTGCGACGGCGAACATCAATGTCGCGGAGCAAGTTCCGCAGGCTGCCGTGACGAACATGGCGACGGTGTTGTCGTCGCGAGCCCCAGGCGTCGTCGTTCAGGAGGCCGGTGGAACGACGGGGAGCGGGGCGCGCATTCGCATTCGTGGCTCGAACAGCGTCTCCCTGTCCAACGACCCGCTGATCATTGTTGACGGCATACGCGTCAACAACGAGCAGGATGCGGCGGCGAACAGCATCGGCGTTGGCGGTCAGGTGCCCTCGCGGTTGAACGACATCAATCAGGAGGACATCGAGAACATCGAGATCATCAAGGGGCCCGCGGCTGCTGCGCTGTACGGCACGGCGGCGGCGAACGGTGTCATCCAGATCACCACGAAGCGGGGCCACGCCGGCAAGACTCGCTGGAACTTCCGCACTCAGGCGGGCACGGTCAACGAAGTCACACGCTGGCCGTCGAACTTCGCCGCCTTCGACGTCGAAGACGCCCCCGCCGGCGACACGATCTTCGGCTGCACGAATGACTTCGCGATCCGCGGATTCTGCGTGCAGAATGGCGTTGCGTCGTTCAATCCGCTCGAGCAGGAGAGCCCCTTCATTCGGGGTTGGCAGGAGAAGTTCGGCATGGACGCGAGCGGCGGGTCCGACGTCGCTCAGTATTTCATCGGGGGTGACTTCTCGCGCGAGCAGGGCGTATATGAGATCAACCGCCAGCGGATGATTTCTCTGCGGTCGAACGTTCGCGGCCAGCTCCGTCCGAACTTTGACCTCTCGGTCAACGTCGGCTACACGCAGAACCGGCTCCGGCTGCCGCAGAACGACAACAACGTTCGCGGCGTGATTCCGCAGGGCTTGCTCGGCAATTTCGAAAACGATCCCGTGCTGCACGGCTGGGGCTTCGATACGCCACAGGACATTTTCGCGATCAACACGCAGCAAAACGTCGAGCACTTCACTGGTTCGACGCGCGCCAATTGGCAGGCGCTTAGCTGGCTCAGTGCGATTGGTACGGCCGGCATCGACTTCACGAACCGGATGGACCAGGAGTTCATTCCGCCGTACACGGCGACGCCGTTCACGAGTCGTTTCGCCGATGACTCCGTCGGGAAGCGGACCTCGAATCCCTTCCAGGACTTCGTGTACACGGCCAACGGCGGCGTGACGGCGACCTTTAACCCGCGCTCGAATCTACGTTCGGCGACGTCGGCCGGCGTTCAGTTCAACGACGAGATCACGCGTGCGACCTCTGCCTTCGGGCAAGGATTGCTCCCAGGCACAAGCTCACTGAATGGAACGACGGCAATCTTCACCGTCGGTGAAGCGAATCTCGAGAACAAGACGTTGGGCGCGTATCTCCAGGAACAGCTCTCCTGGCGCGACCGTATGTTCGTGAACGGCGCTCTCCGCGGCGACAAGAACAGCGCGTTCGGTCAGAACTTCAAGAGCGTCATCTATCCGGCGCTTAGCCTCTCGTGGGTGCTCGGCGAAGAGGACTTCTTCCCGAAGACGGAGCTGCTATCGTCGGCGCGCTTCCGCACGGCGTACGGTGAGAGCGGTCAACGTCCGAACTTCCGCGACGCGATCCTCTTCTACAGTCCAGCCGCGGTCTCTCTTCGTACGAGCGACAACACGAGCAGCAACGTGCCCTCGTTCTTCACTGGCGGCGTCGGCAATCCGCTCCTCAAGCCGGAGCGCTCCAGAGAATACGAGGTCGGCTTCGATCTTGGCTTCTGGCGCGATCGCATCGCGACCGAGCTCACGTACTACAGCAAGGCCACGACGGACGCGCTCGTCTCGCGCATTCTGCCGCTCTCAAACGGGCAGTCCGAGCAGCGCTTCGAGAATCTCGGTCGCGTCAAGAACGCGGGCTTCGAATACCAGATCAATGCCCAGCTCTTCGACCTTCGCCAGGCAGCGCTGCAGCTCACGCTCAATGGCAGCCGTCAGGCGAACAAGCTGATCAACCTTGGCAATGGCATCGATCCCATCCGCTTCAACGACAGCCATCAGCGCCAGCAGGATGGCTACCCGTTAGGCGGATACTGGCAAGTACCGATTGTCAGCTACGCAGACAAGAATGGCGACGGCATGATCAGCCGCGTGAACTGTCCGACGAACAACGGAACCGCCAATCCGCAAATTCCCGGCGGCCCGGCGTGTGAAGTCCAGTTGGGCGATACGGCCGTCTATCTTGGCTCGCCATTCCCGACGAGCGAGATCTCGATCACGCCGACGCTCTCGCTGTACAAGGTCGTCACGTTCCGCGCGCTCCTCGATCACCGTGGAGGTCAGAAGTTGCTCAACCTCAACGGCCACTTCCGTTGCGTCTCGTTCGGGATCTGCGAGGAAGCCAACAGTCCAAATACCCCGCTCGAGGATCAGGCTGCGTATATCGCAGGCTTGATGGGGACGGACGCGGGTTACGTGCAAAACGCCAGCTTCACAAAGCTTCGCGAGGTATCGATCGCGTTCGGCGTGCCGGAGCGGCTCGTCTCCCGCTACGGGTTTAGCGGCGCGACGCTCACCTTCGCCGGCCGCAACCTCAAGACCTGGACGAAGTACAAGGGGCTCGATCCCGAGGTCAACGAGAACGGAGGCGCGAACTTCAGCACCGACGAATTCCTGAGCCAGCCCCACGTCCGCTATTACACCGTGCGCCTCGATCTCGGTTGGTGATCGCGTGTCGCATCGACTCATGCATAACGAGGTCAATCAGATGACCATTCGCAATTCTCGCGCGAACGCTGCCCCGCTCGTGGCGGTGGCGATCGCGCTCCTTCTCGGTGCTTGTAGCGTCGACAAGGTGCTACAGGTACCCGATCCGGACGTCGCGCGCCCGTCGGATCTCAGCGGCCCCCAGGCGCTGCCGACGTTGTTGGCTTCCGCTATCGGCGACTTCCAGGTCGCCTTCAGCGGTACCGGCGGCAACACCGGCCTCGAGGGGCTGACGAACATCACCGGTCTCTTTACTGACGAGTTCTTCTTCAGCGAAACATTCCCGACGCGCGTGCAGATCGATCGCCGGTCCATCGATCGCGTGAACTCGAACATGCGCGATATCTTCTTCACGGTGGAGCGGGCACGCGCCTCGGCACTCCGCGCCGAGACCACGTATGCGAAGCTTGCCGCGACGGATTCGGGCTACGCGGAAGCGCTCGACATTGGCGGCTACTCGTTCCTGTTTCTCGCCGAAGCCTATTGCTCGGGCGTGCCGGTGAGCGGGTTTGATGCATCCGGCAAGGTGGTAAACGGTCAGCCGCTGACCACGCAGCAATTGCTCGACTCGGCCATCGCTCGCTTCACGCTCGCGGCCAACGTCGCCTCGACGTCGGGCAATGTGCGGCTCGAGCACCTCGCTGACGTGGGTCACGCGCGCGCGCTGATGTTCAAGGGCAACTCGAACCTCGCCGCGGCGGCCGCTCTCGTGGCCAACGTGCCGACGAGCTTCCAGTATCTGGTCTTCTCATCCTCGAACACCGACCGTCAGAACAACGGCGTGTGGGAGTTCAACTGGAACGAAGCGCGGTGGACCCAGGCCGATTCCGAGGCCGGGATCGGACTGCCATTCCGCAACGGCGGCGACCTGCAAGCACACCAGGGTGACCCGCGAACACCGTTCTTGGCCGCTGGCAAGGGCTTCGATCGCCAGACGAACCTGTTCGTAACTTTGAAATATCCTGATCGCGATGCCGCCGTAGTGCTTGCCGACGGTGTCGAGGCGCGCTTGATCGAGGCGGAGAATGCCCTCGCGCAAAACGACATCGTGACCTTCCTCGCCAAGCTCAACGCGTTGCGTGCGACTGCGAACCTCACACCGCTCACGGATCCAGGTGTTGCGGATCCGACCGCGCGTCTCCGGCTGCTCTTCCACGAGCGCGGGTTCTGGCTCTATCTCACCAACCATCGCCTCGCCGACATGCGCCGAGAGACGCGGTCGGTCGCCAACGGCGGCTACGGGCTTGCGACCAATACCGTCTTCCCATCGGGCACCTACACCGGTCGTGGTGGCGGTGTCTATGGCACGGACGTCAACTTTCCCATACCGGTGGAAGAGGACAACAATCCCAACTTCCACGGTTGCATCGATCGAAACCCGTAAACGAGATCGTATACGTTCGGGGAACAGAGGCTCCTTCCAGCCGGAAGGAGCCTCTGTTTTGCTGCCAGCCACCGCGGCGGCGACATTGTAGCAAGTGACTACCGTTCCCACCTCCTCGCCTCCGCACAGCTCCCAGGCGACTCCACCAGGACGCCTGACACTACTCGTTAGGTCGACGACCGAGCGCCCCGCAATCGTCGCCGGCCTCCGCGCGGCGGTGGCGACGATGGTGCCGCTGCTCGTCACCCAGCTCCTCCACTCCAGCGGCGGGACCTGGGCTAGCCTTGGCGGTTTCAGCGCGGCCGTCGCCGATCGCGGCGGCGCCTACCGCATCCGCGCGCTCACCATGGGGGCGCTAACCGTTGGCGCCGCGATCGGCGTCGTCGTCGGTGGCTTGATTGGAGCCACCACCTGGCTCGCCGTTCTATTGACCTTTGTCGTCGTTGGCGTGCTGAGTCTCGCGCGCGAGTTCGGCATCAGCGCCGGCGGCGTTGGATCGAGCATCGCGGTAGCGTTTGCCGTCTCGCTCTCCGCGCCGTCACCAACCGCAGCTGAGGCACTCCACCGCGGCGCTTACCTCCTCGTCGGCGGTGCCTGGGCGATGGTGCTCGCGCTGGTCTTCTGGCCGGTGCGACCGTACCGCCCGCTGCGCCTCGCCACCGCGCGCTGTTACCGCGAGCTCGCATCGTACGCCGACGCCATCTCGAACTTCGGCCGCGGTATGCCTGACGAGACGCAGCGCGCTTTACTCGTACAGCATCGCCGCGCCATCCGTGAGGCAGTCGAGGCCGCGCGATCTGTCGTCGCGGTCTCGAGGCGTGGCGGGCAGGGCGAGGCGCGACGGGGTGAACGGCTCCTCCTTCTCGTGCAGGGCGCGGATCTGCTGTTCGGCAGCCTCATCGCCCTCGACGAGTTTCTCGAGCACGCGAGCGAGGCGGGCGAGCACGATGCGGCGGCGGCGACGTCGGACGCGGCGACGCGATTTGCACTCACCGCGCGGCGCGTCGCCACGACGATCGAAACTGAAGCGAACGCCCAAGCCGTGCTCGATGTCGCCTCGGCGACGATTGCGCCACGCACGCAGCCGTCCGGCGAGAATCCCTTCGCCGCGCAATCCGCTCGCCTCGTCGGCCAACTCGAGGAGTACACGACCGTCGTCGCCGCCAATGCAGACGCTCTCTCCAGCGATCGGCCGCCGCAGATTCCTCCGGCACTCGCGGTCCTCACCATTGTCGAGGATCGTCCCCCGGTGCTCGAGACGCTGCGCGCGAGCCTGACCTTGAGCTCGTTCGCGATGCGGCACGCGCTCCGTGTCGCGATCGTCACCGCCGTCGCTGTGCTCGTTACGCGTTTGCTGAACCTACCGCGCGGCTACTGGGTGACGATCACGGCGCTCATCATCCTCCAGCCGTTCGCCGGGGCGACGCTGATCAAGGCGCTGCAGCGGGTGCTCGGCACCGTTGCTGGCGCCCTTCTCACCGTTGCTCTCGTCGCCGTCATTCATGATTCGCGCGGCCTGCTCGCCGTGATCTTCGTGCTCGCCGCGGCGTGCGTCGCGTTCCTGCGCGTGAACTATCTCATCTACTCGATTCTGCTCACGCCCACCTTCGTGCTCCTCGCCGAGATGAGCGCGGGGGACTGGCATCTGGCCGAACTGCGCGTGGTGAACACGCTCATCGGGGGCGCCCTCGGCCTCGCCGGCGCGTGGCTCCTCTGGCCCAGTTCCGAGCGGGATCGGTTCCCGGAACTGGCGGCCACCGCGCTGCGAGCCGCCGGCGCGCACCTCCGCGTCGTCGTCGCGATGTGGAACACCACCGACGACGAATCGAGCGTGGCGCTCGCCGCCGCGCGCCGCGACGCCGCGCTCGCGATCACCAACGCCGAAGCGTCGTTCGAGCGCATGGTGGCGGAGTCGACGCGCCGCCGACGCGAGCTCGAGCCCGCGACGACGCTGCTCACCTTCACGCGTCGCCTCATCTCCGCCGACATCGCGCTCGGAACGCTGCGTCACGCGCCGGAAGCGCCGGCAATCCGAGACGACGTGTCTCGCTTCGCCCGGTACCTAACGAGCACCCTCGACTGTGTCGCGGACGCGGTCGCGGAGCGACGCGCTCCAGCACCATGCGAGCCGCTGCCGCCCGCTGTGTCGCACGTGGAGCTCACGATTCCGCAGTTTCAGCGGGTGCTGCGCCAGCTGAACATCATCCATGCGGCGGCGACGCGTCTCGTCGCGCCTTGACCGCGGCCATCGCGCGCGTTCAACCTTCCTGGCCACCCGAGCCCGGAGCAGATCATCGTCGACACGCTAGAAATGCGCGCGGCCGTCATCACCCGACCCGGCGGACCGGAGGTCCTCGAGGTCCGGAGCGTCGCGCGGCCAACTCCGGGCACGGGGGAGGTCCTCGTCCGCGTCCGCGCCAGCGCGCTCAATCGCGCCGATCTGCTGCAGCGTGAAGGTCGATATCCGGCGCCCGCGGGATCGCCTGCCGACATTCCCGGAATGGAGATCGCGGGTGAGGTTGCTGCGTGCGGCCCGAATGTCTCGCTCTGGAAGGAAGGCGATCGCGTCTTCGGCATCGTCGGTGGCGGCGGCAACGCCGAATACATCACTACGCATGAGCGCACGCTTGCTGGCGTTCCGGCGAATCTCTCGTGGACGGACGCCGCTGCCGTACCGGAGGCATTCATCACCGCGCACGACGCCCTGGTGACACAGGCCGGCGTGCGACCCTCGGAGCGCGTGCTCATTCACGCCGTGGGGAGCGGCGTGGGCCTTGCGGCGCTGCAGCTCGCGCGCGCCGCGGGTGCGATTCCCCTCGGCGACGCGCGTACCGCGGACAAGCTGAATCGGGCTCGTTCGCTCGGTCTGGAAGAGGGAATCGTCGTCGGCGACTCGCCCGACGACATTCCGCGTCACGTGATGTCGGCGACGGGCGGCGCCGGCGTCGAGATCGTGCTCGATCTCGTCGGCGGGCCCTACCTCGCGGCAAGTATTGCCGCTGCCGCTCCCAAGGGACGAATCATTCTCATTGGCACGATGGGCGGCCGCGACGCATCCATCCCGGTTGGCGTCGTGCTCGGCAAGCGACTGACGCTGCGCGGAACGGTGCTGCGCGCGCGTCCCCTCGAGGAGAAGATCACTGCGACACGTGCCTTTGCTGCGCAGGTGGTTCCCTTGCTGCTGCGCGACGTCGTTAGGCCCGTAGTCGACAAAGTCTTCTCCCTCGACGAGATTGCCGCGGCGCATCGCCATCTCGAGAGCAATGCCACCTTTGGCAAAGTCGTAATCGACGTCTCGACGTCATCCTGAGTGAAGCCCCTTGTCATCCCGATCGAAGCCCCTTGTCATCCCGAGCGAAGCGAGGGATCTGCTTTCCCCGCTCACGAGCAGCAGATTCCTCGTCGCTGCCCTTCTCGGAATGACCACCTGAGATTCACCGCTCACCATCGATCCATGCACGCTCGCATCTTCATTCTTTCACTGCTCCTGCCCGCGTCGATCTTCGCTCAGGCGAAGCAACCGGCGCCCGCGATCGACACCACACGCTACGAGCACAGCGCGCCCGAGCTGCGTGGCCTGCGCTGGCGACTCGTCGGACCGTTCCGCGGTGGAAGGGCCGTCGCCGTCACGGGCGATCCGACCAACCCGCGCGTCTACTACTTCGGTGCCGTGGACGGCGGCGTCTGGAAATCGACGAACGCGGGGCAGAGCTGGAGCAATCTCACCGACGGCAAGACGAGCCTCGCCTCCATCGGCGCCGTCACCGTCGCGCCGAGCGATCCCAACGTCATCTATGCTGGTGGCGGCGAGGCTGACTTTAGAGAAGACTATACATACGGTGACGGCGTCGATCGGTCGACCGATGGCGGGCGGACGTGGACGCACCTCGGTCTCGACGACGCGCGGCACATCGCGCGCATCGCCGTCGATCCTCGTGACGCGGACGTCGCCTATGTCGCGGCGATGGGCCACGGCGCCGGCCCGAATCCCATGCGCGGTGTCTTTCGCACCCGCGACGGAGGCCGCAGCTGGCAGAAGGTGCTCTTCGTCGATGACTCCACAGGCGCCATCGATCTCGCGATGGACCCGAAGAATGCGCGCGTGCTCTACGCCGCCCTCTGGCGCATGCAGCGCCACCCCTGGGGATTCACCGCCGGTGGCGGTCGGAGCGGCTTGTGGAAATCGACCGACGCCGGTGATCACTGGACGGAGCTCACCTTCAACGAAGGAATGCCCCACGGACCGATCGGACGCATCGGCGTCGCCGTTTCGGCCGCCGATCCCGAGCGGCTCTACGCCACGATCGAGACGCCGCCGGAAGACTCCACGGGCGGCATCTTCCGCTCCGAGGACGGAGGCAAGAGCTGGCAGCGTACGAGCGGCGATCAACGCTGGATGGTCCGTCCCTGGTACTACTCCGTTGTCCGCGCCGATCCGAACGACGCGAATACGATGTATGTGATGAATCTCTCGACGTGGCGCTCCATCGATGGCGGCCACACCTTCACGCGGATTCGGCTCCCCCACGGCGACACGCACGATCTCTGGATCGACCCGAAGGATTCGAAGAGACTCATCAGCGGCAATGACGGTGGCGCGACCGTCAGCATGGATGGCGGCGAGAGCTGGTCGAGCATCATGAACCAGCCGACGGCGCAGTTCTACCACGTCACGACCGACGACCAGTTTCCGTACCGCATCTACGGGGCGCAGCAGGACAACACGACGGTCTCCATCGCCAGTCGCTCGGATGACGGCGCGATCTCACGCGAGGATTGGTACGACGTCGGCGGTGGCGAGTCGGGCTACATCGCCCCCAAGCCTAACGATCCGAATATCATCATTGCCGGCACCTACACCGGAACGCTCACCCGATACGACGTTCGCACGCACCACACGAAGGACATCAGCGTCGGTCTCAACAACTACGACGGCTGGCCCGTGTCGCGCGTCCCCAACCGCTTCCAGTGGACCTTTCCCATCCTCTACTCGCACCACCGGCCTAACGAGTTGTACGTCGCCGCCAACCGGGTCTTTCGCTCCACGAACGACGGAGACAGCTGGGACGCCGTGAGTCCCGACCTCACCCTTCACGATCCGACGACGATGGGACCCGTCGGTGGCCCGGTGACGCACGACATGACCGGCACGGAGTGGTACGCAACCATCTTCGCGCTCGCCGAATCGCCGATGACCGCCGGCGTCTTCTGGGCGGGGTCCGACGACGGGTTGATCCACGTCACGCGCGACAATGGTGGGTCATGGACGAACGTCACGCCCCGCGACATGGCCCACTTCACCCGCGTCTCCGTCATCGAGCCGTCGCACTTCGACGCGGGCACCGCCTACGTCGCCGCGAATCGCTATCAGCTCGACGATCTCCGTCCCTCTCTCTGGAAGACCACCGACTACGGCCGCAGCTGGACGCGCATCGACGCCGGTCTCCCGGCCGGCGCCTACACGCGGACGATTCGCGAGGATCCCGTTAGGCGCGGTCTGCTCTTCGTTGGCACCGAGACCGGCATCTGGTACTCGACGGATGATGGCGCGCACTGGCGCTCCCTTCAGCTCAACCTGCCGCGCGCGTCGGTACGTGACCTGCACCTCCACGGGAGTGATCTCATCGCCGCGACCCACGGTCGTGCCTTCTGGGTGCTCGATGACATCTCGCCGTTGCGTCAGCTCGACGGCGCCGTTCGTTCGGCGGCCGCGCATCTGTTCGTTCCCGAGCCCGCGATACGCTTTGCCGGGGGCAGCCGCCGCTCCGAGGACGCCGGTGAGAACCCGCCATGCTGTGTGACGGTCAACTACTGGCTCGCGCGACGCTCGACGACACCAGTCACCCTCGACTTCCGCGACGCGACGGGAAAGGTGATTCGCACCTTCACCAGCAGGACTGCGACAAAGGACAGCGCGAGCACCGACTCCACCGGCAAGGCGCAGCCTCGTGATACCCTCGCCGAGAAGCCACGTGGATCGCGTCCGCTGGCCGACGATACGCTCGCCTTTGTCCCGGCTGACTCCGTCGTGCCCGCCCGCGCCGGCCTCAATCGCTTCGTCTGGAACCTCCGCTATCCGGCGACACACGAGGTCAAAGGCGTCGTCAACGACGAAGGCTCGACGTCGGGCCCAGTCGCGGCGCCCGGCACCTATACCGTGCGGCTCACCGTCGACGGCCAATCGCATGACCAGACGGTCCTCGTTAGGCCCGATCCCCGCTTTCGCGCGACCCAGGCCGACTACGACGCGCAGCTCGCCCTCGCCCTCGACGTGCAGCGCACCACGAACGAGCTCGCGGACGCCGTGGATCGCATCATCGATCTCGAGCATCAGATCGACGAGCGAGTCGACCACGCGAGGCGGCAGAGCTACGCGTCGCGCATCACCACCGCCGCCACGCCCCTGCGCCAGAAGCTCGAGGCCATCCGCGACTCGCTCGTGGAAGTTCATTCGCATGCCGATCAGATCACGCTTCACTACCCGATCCGGCTCTACAACATGCTCCTCTCGCTCGCCGACATGGTGCAGAGCGCCGAGGGTGCGCCGACGAAGCAGGAAGGCGACGTCTACCGCGACATCGCCGCCCAGGTGTCTCGCCACATCGCCCAGCTGCGCGCCCTCGAGTCGAACGAGATCATGGCCTTCAACAAGATGATGCGCGAGCTCGACGTGCCGGCCGTGGTGACGGGACGGTGAAGCCTGTCATCCCGAGGGCAAAGCGACGAGGGACCTGCTTTGAGACTCGAGACTTCGGGAGGCTTCGGCGTGTTGACGCAGGCATCGCACCCTTTACGGCGAGCCCAGAAGCGAGAGGCAAGCTGAGAGCTCACAGCATCAAGAGAACTACCTGAGCTATGAGCTTCAGACGAGCAGGCGTCAGGGGTCAGCCCGCTCGTAGCTCAAGTAGTTCTCTTGATTCCGGCAGCTGTCAGCTTGCATCTCGCCTCTGGGCTCGCCGTCCTGGGTGTGATCCATGAACGCCACTCGAAGCGTACGCCGGCCGAAAGCTGACAGCTCAGGTAGTTCGCTGAATGCTGACAAGCGCCGTGGCGCGTGGAGCGGGAGCGCGCGCCGACAGCGCGCGCGACTCCATATAGAATCGGATCGGCTTCGAGCGCGAGCGAGAAGCGGATCCCTCGTCGTCTCGCTTGCGCTCGACTCCTCGGGATGACATGAGTCCGCGTCCCGCGTCCCGCCCTTGCCGCGCCGACTAACGTTCCCCTCATGCGCCCCGTCCTCCTCGCTGTCGACGACGATCCGGAAGTGCTCCGCGCCGTCGACCGCGACCTCCGGCGCCACTACGCGGACAAGTACCGCGTCGCCCGTGCCGAGTCCGGCGCATCGGCAATTGACGCCATTCGCCGCTTCGAGGAGCGCGGCGATCCGATCGCGCTCGTCATCGCGGACCAACGCATGCCGGAGGTCACCGGCGTCGAGGTGCTCCAGCAGGCACTCCGCATCGTCCCCGACGCGAAGCGAGTCCTCCTCACCGCCTACGCCGACACCGACGCCGCGATCGACGCCATCAACAAGGCGCGCATCGACAACTACCTGATGAAGCCGTGGGAGCCTGAACAG
>DATEPP010000236.1:0-2527 GCA_035273165.1 Gemmatimonadaceae bacterium | reverse complement strand
AACATTGATGGCTCCAGTCGAAGTGACAGAGGAATTCGCGGGCGAGCAGTCCTGCGCGACCACGCCGTACTTCCACGTACCCGACGTGAGCGAGTTGTCATCGACCGTGTAGTTCGTCTGCGACGCTGCGATGTCTGCGATTGGATTTCCCCAATCCGCGCTCGACGTCAGCTTCTTGAAGATCATGTAGCGCTCGACGTCCTTCTCACCTGCGTCCTGGTCGAGCGATGAGTTCCAGCTGATGGTCACCGTGGTCGGCTGGAACAGAGGAAAGCCCGAATTCGCCGTGACTGCCGCTGTCGCCGTGGTTACCGCGATCGGCTTGTCACCGCACACGCTCGATCGCGACATTCCGGCGTTGAGCAGCTTGGTCGAGCTCACAACGGTCTTCATGATCGCGCCCTTGTCGGGGTCGTTGTACAGACCCGTGACCGTCATGCGAATGACGCGAATGCTGTCCGTGAGGGCGGACGCGCCCGTGTCCGCTGGCGAGCCGTGGATGGGCGCCGAGTGGAAGAGCGGAAGGTTGGCCGCACGAATGGAGTCCAGCCCGCCAAGTGCGTTCGGGCGCATGTACTGGAAGAAGTTCGTGCCGGCGGGAACGATGATTCCCTTCGCCACCACCTTCTGCGGCAGGGTGTTCACGCGCCGGAAGAGGATGTACTGGTCGGGTCTTCCGGACGTCGAATCCTTCGTGAGCCAATACGAGATCGTCTCGGCCGGGCTCGACACGCCGCCATTCATGTAATTGGAATCGGGATACTGCACGGCCGAATTCGGGAGCGTGACCTTGCTCGAGTTGAGCATCGCGTCCGTTCCCGACGAATCGATGTCCGCATCATAGTAGATCGAGAGCGGATCGTTGATGTCCTTGGTCGCGAGGTCCGCGTTGAAGGTGATCGCGAATCCATCGGCCTGGACGATCATGGGCTGCGCCTGCACGATGCCGATCCCCGAGATGCGCAGATCGCGGTCGATCGCGTTCTGCGCGTAGCGCGCGTTCTGGAGCGCGTCGAGGCGTCCCGCGCTGGCGCTCACCGAGCGCGCCTGGTAGCGGAAGAACGGAACCGCGAGGCCGAACACGAGCACGAAGAGCACGATGGCGATCATCATCTCGATGAGGGTCACGCCTTCACGCCGGAAGAATCCGGAAGTACGCATGGGTGACATCCTCAGAAGGCGGCGATGATGGTGGACTTCTTGACGGGCGAGTTCAGCCCCGGATTGGATACCGTGACGGTGACCGCCTTGTAGTCCTGCGTTCCGTCGAGCGTGCGGAGCACCTGCGTCACGCGCTTGTAGCCCGCGAAGCCGGGGATCGCGAGCTCCGTCGCTACGTAGCCATCGATCGCCGCGTAGGAGTTCGAGCCCTTGATGGTCTCGAGCCTGTCGAGCACGAGATCGCTGGCGACGGAGGAGAGCGCGCCATCGCTCGTGGCGTGCGAGAACGAGGTGATGAACTTGCCCATTCCCAGGAGCGCTCCCGTCAGAATCACGAGTGCAATCAGGACTTCGATGAGTGTCATGCCGCGGCGACTGCGCATCGGCCGGATCATATGCTCCCCGCCTTCCAGAGATTGTTCAGGTAGCGATACCAGTCCGTGCGGCCGGTGGACTGCACGACCTGAATCGCGCGCCAGTCGTTCGCGAGCTCCTTGCTCGAGGCGAGATAGACTTCGAGATCCGAGCTGGCCGCGCCATCGCGGCGGAACACGATCGTCGGCATGCCGTCGACCGTCTTGAGGTTGGAGCCGTTAATGGAGGCGCCGACCGGACCGCTCAGCCCAATCGGCGGGACCTTGAAGTGCACACCGTCCTCGAGCGCCGCGTAGGTGACTCGCTCGCCGGCGTCGACGATATCGTTGTTGTTGCCGTCCTCGACGATGCGGACGCGCTTGTTCGCCACGTCGAAGCTGACGACGACGTCGTACTGTCGCGTGACCGCGAGGCGTTCCGCGTTCTGAAGCGCGACACGTATGGTGCGCGCTCCGGAATCCACCTGGAACTGCGTGAAGTTCACCCGGGGGTACGCCAAGGTCGCGAAGATCCCGACGATGGCGCACACGATGAGCAGCTCGACCGCGCTGAAGCCCTTACGGCGGCTCGAGCGTGGCGCTGTCACGTGGCTGGGTGAGGCATTGGTGAATGTGATCATCTGCGCAAACTCTCCAGGGGTGCGGAAACGGCGAACGTGTGAATCCCTTGCCCACCTTTGCTCCCATCGGCGCTCCGCTCGGTGCAAACGCATGCTTCCGAAGCGGACTCGTCGCTCATGTGGCAATGCGCGACCCGTGCCGCATCGTATCCGCATATGTTATAAGGAGTTAACCTGGAAGGCAGTGGAAACCGCTACGCAAGGAAGTGCCGATTCGCTAGATATTGCGGAGCTCGCCGAGAGCGCTGGCACGGTCGTTAAATGGACTCGGGCCCGAAGAACGCCGTCACGTTCCTGGGGAATTCGCGGCGAATGGGCACCGCTCTCCTGTGAGCCGCGAACGTCACGCGGCTGGCGTTATCGGCTGTGACA
>DATEPP010000235.1:0-8089 GCA_035273165.1 Gemmatimonadaceae bacterium | reverse complement strand
ACGGCGCCCACGCCCGCCGAGATCGCGACCGAGACGTTGAGGATGTAATCGAGGCAGAGCGAGCTCGCCGCGAAGAGTGCTGGAAGCTCACCGAGATTCTCGGAGGCGACGGTGTACCCGCCCCCGCCATTCGGATATGCCTCGATCGTCTGCCGGTACGAGAGATAGACGATCACCAAAAGCACGATGATGACGCCGCTGATCGGACCGATGTAGCGCGTTGCCGACGTGCCGAGGGCGAGCAGGATGGTGAGGGCAGCCTCGGGGCCGTAGGCCGCGGAAGCCAGCGCGTCGAGCCCGAGCACCGGGATGCCACGGGCAGGCCCGATCTTCTGTGCTTCCTCCTCTTCCGAGCGAAGAGGACGGCCGAGGAGTAATTCGCGGACCGACATCGTTGCCGGCTCAAGCAGATGCCGTGCCCGCGCGGGGTCAGGTCATCTCGCGGCGGGGCGTACCAACTCGCGCAGTCGATCGAGGTCTGGCGCTCGATATCGGCTGCGCCCCACGCTGACGAGGAGCCCCTGGCGCCGCAGCTGTCGCAGCTCGCGCGCGACCACTTCTCGCACCGTTCCCAGCTCCTCGGCGAGCGCGTGCTGCGTCATCCCGAGCGAAAATGGTGACGAAGGCGATGACTCGGCGCGCGCCACGAGGAAGTGCCCGAGTCGCGCACGGACACTGGTGGCCGAGCGTTCATCCAGGCGGGTGACTAGTGCGCGCACGCGGTGAGCGAGACACCGACCGATGACGAATGCGATCTCGGGGCATCGAGCGATTGCTGCGTCAAGCGACGGTCGGTCGAAGACGGCGCAGCGCGTCGGCTCGTTGGCGATCGCGGTCGCCGGGTAGCTCTCATCCGTCACCAACGGAACCTCGCCAAGCGTACCACCCGGCCCCTCGGTGTGAATGACGTGTTGCCGGTCGCCGTTGCCGCGCACGACACGTACCTGGCCGTCGAGAATGACGAACCACCCGCGGGACTTGCTGCCGGCAAGAAAGATCACGGTATTTGCCGGATAGCTGATCTCGACGCCCGTTCGCGCCAACGCCTCGACCACACATGGCGAGGCGCCCTGAAATACCGGCAGCTTCGACAGCAGCTCTCGATTCAACACTCGTCCGAGCTCAGTCGCCGTTGCCTGGCAGTTGCAGCGGTCGTGTCTTCGTTCGCGATTGCCAGTGCTCCTCGACGATTTCTCGCTCGATCTGGCGGATGCGATCGACGATCGCTTTCGGCACTGGTGCGTTCGGCGCATGCACCCTGCCTAACGCGACGAAGCTCTCGAGAATCACCTTGAACCCGAGGCACTCGCGCGATTCTCCGCGCCCGACGCCATACCGATTGCGAGCGCGGCGGCTACGCCACGCCACAGCATCTTACTCACCCCATCACTCCTGCTCGTGGACGCTCAGCTCTCGTTCAATGCGATGATCGGCGGCACACGCATCGCCCGCCTTGCCGGAACGTACATCGCGAGCACGGCGATCACGAGGAGGAGGGAGCCGACACCGCTCAGCGTGAGCGGATCGTGGGGAGTCACGCCGAAGAGCTGCTGGCGGATAAGCGAGGTGGTGAGGAGCGAGAGCGTGATGCCCACGGCGAGTCCGACGACGATGGGGACGAGGCCGCGACGCATGACGAAGCCCCAGATCAATCCCGGCGACGCCCCGAGCGCGAGACGGATCCCGATCTCGTGCACGTGCTGGTTTACGAAATACGAAACAACACCGTAGATGCCGACCATCGCCAACACCAGAGCGATGCCGCCAAGGAGAGAGAGCAGGACGGTGTTCATTCGTGCGGTGGCGAGCGACGCGCGCATGAATTGATCCAGCGACTTGGTTTCGGTGAGCGGCAGCGACGCATCCACGCGTGCCACGGCTCGGCTCAGCGGCCGCGCGAGCGCCTCCGCTCCGCCCTTGGTCGCGTGGCCGCGGACGACGACAACCAGCGACCGCTGGATGAGCGGCCACAGCATCTCCGGTGTCTGAGTGTAGGGGATGTAGAATTCCGGAACCGGCTTCTCGCTGAGAGCGCCGTCATGCACGTTCGCGACGACGCCGATGATGGTACGGTACTTTGGGCCGTTCTTTGGCGCGACGCCGGCGAGACCGCGCCCGACCGCGTCACGAGGGTCATTGTCCGGCCAGAGCATTCGCGCGAGCGCTTCGTTGATCACCGTCACGCCGGGCGCGCCGGCATCGTCGGTCGTGGCAATGTCCCGGCCGGCGAGCAAGGGGATGCGCATCGTGGCGAAGTAGCCACTGCTCGTGAAGCGAAGATTCGCCTGCGGTGACTTGTCGTCGATTGGCCTGCCCTCACCCTGCACCGACGACTGCATCGACGAGCCGGAGAGAGGAACGACGGATGTGAGGGCGGCGGCTGTAACCCCGGGGATGCGCGCCGCCTCGTCGCGAATCGCGGTGTAACCGCGGACGATGGCCGCCGGCGTTGGATAATGCGCTTCGGGGAGAAAGAGTCGGGCGGTGAGCACGCCACGCGGATCGAAGCCCGGGTCGACGCGCTGCATCTTCCACGCGCTTCGAATGAGCAGCCCGGAGGCAACGAGCAGCGTGATGGCGAGCGCGACTTCCGTCGCGACGAGGACGGGTCGCAACCGATCGCGCGTGACGGAGCCGCGGCCGCCCTCGCGCAACGTCTGCTGCAGCTGGGGCCGCGCCGCACGCACGGCGGGCAGGAGCCCGAAGACGATCGCCGACACGACCCCCGTGCCTAACGTGAAGGCGAGCACGCGCCAATCGATGGTGGCTTGATCGAGCCGGGGGATGTCCTCTGGGCTCACGGCAAGGATGACGCGGAGAAGTCCATACGCGACCGCGAGACCGGCAACGGCGCCGGCAATCGCGAGCACCAGACTCTCGGTGAGCAGCTGCCTCACGATGCGCCCGCGACCAGCGCCGAGGGCGGCGCGGATGGCGAGCTCCTTCGTGCGCGCGCTGGACCGCGCGAGCAGCAGGTTGGCGACATTGCCACACGCGATGAGGAGGACGAAGCTCACGGCGCCGAGCAGCACGAGCAGCAGCGACTGGTAGCCGCCGACGAGATCGTCGCGATAGCGATGCACGTCGATGCCGTAATCGGTTGGCTTGAGCGTACGGAACGGAACACGTTCGGCGAGGGTGCGCTCGGCGGGAATCGTCGCCGCCCGCGCCTGCTCGAGGGTGACTCCGGGCTTGAGGCGCGCGTACACCTTGAGATAATGCTCACCGTACTTCGTCGCGTCGTCGGGGGAGAAGGCAATCGGGATCCAGATATCCTCACTGCCGCGGGTGAGGTCGAACTCCTTCGGCATCACGCCGAGGATGGTGTGGGGCGCACCGTCCATCTCCACGACGCGACCGACAGCCGCGCGGTCGCCGTTGAAGTGGCTCATCCACAGCCGGTAGCTGATGACCGCGACATTGGCGCGTCCGGGGGAATCCTCGTCAGCGGTGAAGGTGCGTCCGATGAGCGGATGCGCGCCGAAGACGGCGAAGTAGTCCGCCGTGACGTGGCCGCCGCCGATCATCTCCGGTACGTCGCCAAGACGGAGGGTGATGCCAGCCTGCAACACAGCCGCCGCAACGTGCTCGAATGCGGGCACGGTGCGGTACGCGAGATACTCGGGCGGCGACGGATCGGTCATCTCACCTTTCCGTGTGGGATGCACCGCGACGATCCGCTCCGCTCCCGCGTACGGCAGTGGCCGCAACGCAACGGCGTCGAGGGCGCTGAAGACCGCGGCGGTGGCACCGATGCCTAACGCAAGAGTGAGGATGGCGACGATCGTGAAGCCGCGGGCGCGGATCAGCTGGCGGATGGCGAAGGTCGCGTCCTGTCGCAGCTCGTCACGATATTCGGCACGAACGGCGCGACGGTCGCGCTCCGTGCCATAGCGTCGACACTCCGCGTTGATCGCGGCGCTGTCGCCGAAGCGACGCTGCGCCTCGGCACGGGCGTTCGTGAGGCTCATCCCCTGCTCCATCAGCTCGCGGGTAGTCATTTCGAGATGGAAGGCGAGCTCGCTCTCCACCTCGTCCTCGACGGAGGTGCGCCAGAGTCGCGGCCAGCGACGGCGCCTGGTCACGCGGGCAGGAGCAGCGGAGCGACGGCCTGGACGAAGGTGGCGAACTCCTTCGTTTCGGCGCGCAGCTGGCGGCGCCCCTTCTCGGTGATCTGGTAGAACTTCGCCTTCCGCCCGAGCTCTGACGTTCCCCAATCGGACTCGATCCATCCGTCGCGCTCCATGCGATAGAGCGCGGGATAGACGGACCCTTCCTCGACACTGAGCGCGTCGTTGGTCTGGTCGCGCAGCCAGCGGACGATGGCGTAGCCGTGCCGCGGCCCGAAGGTGAGGGTCTTGAGGACGAGGGCGTCGAGGGTGCCGTGGAGGCGGTCTTTGGAGGGCGGCATCGCGAGGGCTGGTCTAGGCGTCTAGGGTATCATTCGCGCGTGAAGCCTAGATGTCAAGGCATATGGCTCGCGGTGAAGCAAGCAATTGGCGTTCGTTCGCGTTCCTTTTGGACTTCCCGGACGGCATCACGTCTCCATGTCTCGCTCTGCCATCGTCGTCGACCGCCTAACGAAGACGTTCCGCGTCGCCGAGCGGCGGCCTGGCGCGTGGAATGCGCTCGCGGGCCTCGCGCGGCGGCGCTACCGCGAGGTCCGCGCGGTTCACGACATCAGCTTCCAGCTCGCGGACGGTGAGCTGCTCGGCTTCGTCGGGCCTAACGGCGCTGGGAAGTCGACCACGATCAAGATCCTTTGCGGCATCCTCGAGCCGACGTCCGGCCAATGCACCGTGGGCGGCATCATCCCCTGGCGCGAGCGCGTGAGACACGTCGCGCGGATCGGAGCCGTTTTCGGGCAACGGACGCAGCTCTGGTGGGA
The DNA here is from genome assembly GCA_035273165.1 of Gemmatimonadaceae bacterium. Classification (GTDB taxonomy): domain Bacteria; phylum Gemmatimonadota; class Gemmatimonadetes; order Gemmatimonadales; family Gemmatimonadaceae; genus AG2. Next base: position 3,201 of record DATEPP010000235.1, on the reverse strand, counting down.
TCTGCCGGTGATCGAGAGCTTCGCGCTGCTCCGCGACATCTATCGGGTTCCGATGGAGCGCTATCGCCGCACGAGCGACGAGCTGATCGCACGACTCGATCTCGGGCGCCTCCTTTCAACGCCCGTGCGTCAGCTCTCCCTCGGCCAGCGCATGCGTTGCGAGATTGCCGCCAGTCTTTTGCACGAGCCCTCGGTCCTCTTCCTCGATGAGCCGACGATCGGTCTCGACGCCGTCGCGAAGCTCGCCGTGCGTGATTTCGTAAAGACGCTCAATCGGGAGCACGGCGTCACCGTGATCCTGACGACGCACGACATGCACGACATCGAGGCCCTGGCCGAGCGAGTGATCGTCATCGGCAAGGGCGTGATCCTCGCGGATGGCAGCCTGACGTCGCTCCGCCGCGGCGCGCTCGCCGAGCGACGGCTCTGGGTGCATTTCGCCGGCGAAGCGCCAGCTGCGATCGAAGTGCCCGGCGCCAGCGTCAGGCAGCGTCAGGCGAAGTCCATCGAGCTCGCCTTCGATCCCCGAACGACATCTGCGCATCGACTCATCGCGTCGGTCGCGTCCACGTTCGAGGTGGAGGACATCCATCTCGAGGAGCCACCGATCGAGGAAGTGATCGCGCGCTTCTACGCGCAGCACGAGCTCGACGGATGACGGCGCACGCGATCCGGCCATATCAGGCAGTCTTCCGCGCGCGTTTCCAGCTGCTGCTGCAATACCGCGCCGCGGCGCTTGCCGGCTTCGGGACGCAATGCTGGTGGGGCGCGATCAAGGTCATGATCTTCACCGCGTTCCTCGCCGGTCCCGTCGCGAGCCCGATGACGCTTCGGCAAACGATAGACTACGTGTGGCTCGGGCAGGCATTCCTGATGGTGCTGCCCTGGTCGGCCGACCCCGAGCTTGCACGCATGGTTCGTTCGGGGGACATCGGCTACGAGCGCCTGCGGCCCGTGGATGGCTACGCCTACTGGTACGCGCGCGCCGTCGCGCGGCGCACCGCGACGCCGCTCCTGCGCGCGACGCCGATGGTGCTCGTCACCGGTCTCTTACTTCCCTCGTTAGGCTTCGGTCAATGGGGGCTCGGGCCGCCGGCCGGGATCGACGCGACGCTGTTGTTCATGCTGTCGATGGTCCTCGTCGTGGCCCTGTCGAGCGCCTTCTCGACGCTCCTCGACGTGCTCGTCGTCATGACGTTGTCGGAGCGCGGCGTGAACATCCTCGTTGCGCCGCTCTCTATCGTCTTCTCCGGGAGCCTCATCCCGTTGCCGCTCCTCCCCGGTTGGCTGCAGCCGTTCATGCAATATCAGCCGTTCGCGGGACTGCTCGACATTCCGCTCCGCATCTACAGCGGCCATTTCGACGGATGGTCGGCCATTGCCGCACTTGGGCGCCAGGCGATCTGGGCGCTTCTTCTCATCGCGTTAGGCAGAGGGCTCATGCGCCATGCCATGACTCGTTTGCAAGTGCAAGGCGGCTGAGACCGTGAACGCAATCCGGTTGTATGGCCGGTATTTGGGCGTGTCGCTGCGGTCGCAGATGCAGTACCCGGCTTCGTTTCTGCTCACGTCTGCCGGCGCTTTCGCGGCGACGGGCGTCGACTTCCTCGCGACCTGGGCGCTGTTCGCGCGCTTTCGGCAGGTCGCGGGGTGGCGCTTCGGCGAGGTGGCCCTCTTCTATTCGGTGATTGGCGTCTCGTTCGCGCTCGCGGACGCGCTGACGCGCGGCTTCGACGTCTTTGGCGAACAGTTCGTGAAGACCGGCGACTTCGATCGGATCCTCGTGCGGCCTCGGTCGACCGTGCTCCAACTTCTCGGTTACGAGCTCCGAGCGACGCGAGTCGGTCGGCTGGCGCAAGCGCTCGTCGTGGGCTTCGTCGCCATTCGCCTGACGAGCATCGTCTGGAGCTGGACGACGTGGGCGACGCTGCTCTTCGCCATCGCTGGCGGGATCGCGCTCTTCTCGGGCATACTCGTGCTGCAGGCGACTCTCGCGTTCTGGACCGTAGAGAGTCTCGAGATCGCGAATACGCTCACGTACGGCGGTGTCGAAGCGGCGCAGTATCCACTGGATCTCTACGCTCGCTGGTTCCGCAACTTCCTCGTCTTCGTCGTGCCGCTTGGCTGTGTGTCGTACCTCCCCGTCGCGGCAGTGCTCGGCAAAGCCGATCGTACCGGGGTCCCGACGCAACTCGTCCCGCTCGCGCCCGCGTTAGGCTTCGTCTTTCTCGGCGTCGCCTTGTGGATCTGGCGGTACGGAGTGCGACACTACACGTCGACGGGCAGCTGAGGCGCGAGACTCATCGACGCGAAGCTCCGGCTTCTACGGCGGCGGAGACGCTCAGATCGGTGTGGCGCGACGAGGACATGAACGCCCGAACGTCAGTTCAGCATCTTCTCACTATGGGGCAGCATTGCCGAGATCGATGCGAAGAAGAAAGTCCCGTGGGATCGGATTCCGCCCGAATTCCTCACGCGGCAACACGCCAGGACGTGCCGTGCTGACCTCTGGATCGATCCCGGAGTAGTTGGTCGCGGTTACGAGGTTGCGCCCGGCGATCGTGATCTGGGCGCCGTCTCCGAAGTAGTGCGACCATTGCTGCGGAAGCTGCCAATGCAGCGCCACCTCACGAAGCTTGAAGAAGGAAGCGTCCGACGCGAAGCCGATCACTGGCTCGCTCGTCAGCTGCGCGGCCGCCACCGCCGCCTGGTCCGCGAGCGGAGCGCTCGGGTCCTGCGCGGCACGGCAGTTTGCGAAGCTGCGGCAACGGATCTGACCCATCAGGTTCATCACCATGTTTCCGTGGCGATAGTCGCCGAGGGCGCTCAACGTGAGAGTGTGGGTGAGTCGAAAGTCGGAGCTGATCCCTGCCTCGAGTGTGGGAAGTGGCGGCTTCGTGATTTCGGGAAGCAGGTGGACCTCGCTCGTATCGATGATGCCGTCGTGATTCGCATCTGCGAATGTGTACGGCACGGCGCGCGTCGCCCCGACCGGCGAGCCCTCCCGCGTGAGGCCCAAGACGCTGAACTGGGGCGGGAGGTTCAGGCGAGTGACGCTAGTCCGTAGCGCGGCGATCGAGAGAGTGGCTCTCCACTGGAATGTGTTGTCTTCGATCAGCACGGCGTGGAAGAGGCCCTCGACACCGCTATTGCGGATCTCGCCCGCATTGGCGACCAATGCCTGGCCGGGCGGACCGCTGC
>DATEPP010000234.1:0-1922 GCA_035273165.1 Gemmatimonadaceae bacterium | reverse complement strand
TATACCGCTCGTCGGCGATCTCTTCGATTTCGCCTGGAAATCGAACGCGCGTAACGTGAGGCTGCTCGCTGGTCACCTCGAGGCGCCCACTCGAACTCGGCGCGCGAGCACGGCTCTGGTCGTGCTCCTACTCGCCGCCATCGCGCTCCTCGCCGTCGGCGTCTCGATACTCGGCATCTACCTGATCAAGCGTCTGCTCACGTAGGCAAGGGCTCTGTCAGACCGAAACGGCCTCCGATCGCATATCGGGCGCTGAAAATTGTACGCGAATAACGCGAATTTTTTGCGAATCGCTCCTCGGCCGTGACAGGTCCACGCGCAACGAGACGAGAGGTCTTTGCGAACTGCACACCCATCGAGTTCGAGCACGGTGCCTCCCGAGGTCGTTCCAAAGACTGGTCGTCCGGGCTCGTTGAGCGAGGACCTCGCTCGGCGCCCGGTGCGATTCGCGCCCTGGTTCGCGTCATTCGCGTCCAACAAACTCTGGGCTCTCCGGGGGGCGCCCTACGCCGACTACACGCGCAGGTCGTCTTCACGAGGGACTCGTCAGGCAGCATCACCGGCATGGTGTTGAAGCAGAATGGCCAGGAATCGCCGGGCAAGAGGTCAGGTAAAACCGAGATCACATTTCTTCTCGACGTCGAGTTTTCCTCTGCGAGCTCGGCGCGAAAATCGGCGTTGCGTGCGTCGCCGTTTTGGGTATAATGGCGCTCCCTTCGGACAGAGTCTGTATGGAGCACGAGGTCGATATTCCCGGTGCGGTGACTTCCAAAACATTCGCACTGCACTGGGCGGATGGTACGGCAATTCCCGGCGTCGAGTTCGCGCGAGCATCACACGTCCGCGTCATCGGCGGCGCCTTCACGAACGAATGTGGCTCGGTGCGTGACCTCGTGTGTCTCGAGCCCGAGCCATGCTATCGCGTCGAGCTCGATGCGTCGCGCGTGAGTCTCGAGGTCGCACAGTCCTCGCTCGACCGGCTCTGATAGCCGGGCTCGTGTGATCGGCGGGTGCGGTCGCTCGTCTATGACGTGTGACCGCGAGAACGAGTCTGTCCTTCGCACCCGACGCCCGGATCTGGCGCGCCGTCGCTCTCGCGATCACCCTCGCGGGAGCACTCGCCCTCGCGGCGACGTACGAAACATTCAGCAACACGCTCGACGAGCCCGCACACATTGCCGCGGGCGTCGAGTGGCTGAGCGGGCGATACGACTATGACCCCCAGCGCCCTCCCCTCGGACGCATCGCCGCCGGGATAGGACCGTACCTGCACGGCGAACGCGCCTCGTCGGCCAGCTCGCCCGTAGAGGACGGCGCGCGGATCCTCGGTCGCGGCGCGCACTACCGCACAACGCTCGCGCTCGCACGCCTCGGTGAGCTCCCGTTCTACGTTCTCCTCTGCGCCATGGTATGGGCCTGGGGACGACGCCTTACTGACGAACGCGGCGCGGCGTTCGCGACAGCGCTTGCGGCGACGAATCCGAGCCTCCTCGCTCACGCCGGCCTCGCGACAACCGACATCGCACTCGCGGCGACCGTCCTCGCCGCGCTGTTTGCATTCATCGTCTGGCTCGATAAGCCGCGCTGGACCGCAAGCTTGTCGTTAGGCGTCGCCATTGCTCTCGCCGGTACGACCGACTTCATCGCGCTGCCGATGCTCGCGCTCGCCCTCGCCACGCTCTACACCATCCGGCGACGTGCGAAGGGAGCAGCGCTCTGGTCTGGTGCACCACGCTGGAGCTCCCTGCTCGCGATCTCACTCGCCATTGTCGCGGCAGGGATCACTGGCTGGGCCGTCTACGGCTTCAGCGTCGGACCGGTGATCGACGGCTCGGCGGTGCCGGTGCTCGCACCAGGGTGGTTTCGTGGGCTGCTGAGTTATCTCACCGATACGACGGCCGCGCATCCCGCGTTCCTCTTCG
>DATEPP010000233.1:0-2372 GCA_035273165.1 Gemmatimonadaceae bacterium | reverse complement strand
TGAGGTGAGGGTGGTGAACGGAAAGATTCAGGTGGGAGCGCGCCGAGCATGACGCGAGCGGCGAACGATTCGCGCGTGAGAGCCGAAACGCGGGGGCCCCCCCCCGAAACACAATCTGCCACCCAGCCCACGTCCGATCGTCATCGAAGCCTTGCGCCCAGGACCGATTTCCCGCTCCTCGCCGCAAATCCCTCCCTGCACTACCTCGACTCCGCCGCAACGTCGCAGAAGCCCCGCGCCGTCATCGACGCGCTGGCCGAGTACTACGAGCACGACAACGCCAACCCACACCGTGGGGCATACGAGCTCTCCGTCCGCGCGACCGAGCGGTACCACGCCGCGCGCGAACGCATCGCCCGTTTTCTCGGCGTCGCCGACGCAAGCCGTCTGATCTTCACCCGGGGCACCACCGAGGCGCTCAATCTCGTGGCGACCTCGTGGGGGATGGAGCATCTCGATCACGGAGACGAGATCGTCGTCACCGCCCTCGAGCACCACGCCAACTTCGTCCCCTGGCAGCAGCTCGCGCGGCGCAAGGGCGCGGCACTCCGAATCTGCACCCTCACGAGTGACGGACGCCTCGACCTGGATTGCCTCGCGTCGCTTCTCTCGAATCGCACCCGCGTCGTGGCGTTCAATCACGTCTCGAACGCACTCGGCACGATCAATCCCGTGGGCGAGATCGCGCGACTCGTAAGGCAGCGTACCGCGGGCGACACGATCGTCGTTTGCGACGGCGCGCAATCGGCTCCGCATCTCCGCGTCGCGCTGGATTCGGCGGAGCTCGCGGACGTCGACTTCTACGCCTTCAGCGGGCATAAGATGCTCGGTCCGATGGGGATCGGTGGGCTGGTGGGCCGGCGCGCGCTCCTCGAGTCGATGTCGCCGTATCAAATGGGCGGCGACATGATCGAATTCGTCGGCGACGAGGACACCACGTGGAACGTGCTCCCGCACAAGTTCGAGGCGGGGACACCGAACGTTGCCGACGCCGTGGGGCTCGCGGCCGCTTGCGACTATCTCGATTCGTTAGGCATGGCTGCCGTGCGCTCCCATGAGGCGGAACTGCTCGAGCTCGCGCTCGGCAGCCTGGGCGCCATCGACGGCCTCACGCTCTACGGGCCGCGCGAGACAGCCCTCCGCAGCGGCGTCATCTCCTTCACCCTCGCTGGCGTGCATCCGCACGACATCGCGACGGTGCTCGACGGCGAGGGCGTCTGTATTCGCGCCGGCCATCACTGCGCGCAGCCATTGATGCGACGGCTGGACCTGCCGGCGACGGCCCGGGCATCGCTTTACGTCTACAGCACGCGAGCCGATGTCGACGCCCTCGTTGCCGCAATCCGCAAGACGCAAGCGCTCTTCGGCTGCTGACGTCCACCCGCCCGACACACGATCCGCCACGCTCCGAGTGCATACATCAACGGGGTGACACCATTGTCGGCTCCGACTCTGGAGCGCAGGGATCTCCCACACGCAGGCGGCGCGGCTCCAGCAGAAAAGGCGAACGCTCCACGTCTCGAGGCGAACGCTTCAAGAACGAACAGCAACGCAGCAAAAGGTCGCGCTTTGGTGCCAGATCGGCAGGATCACCGGGCAAATCCCGGAGCGAAATTGCCATTCGCCCTCGCGCTCGAGACTACTCGCGCCGCGCACCCAGCAAAACCCTGGGCGCAGCCAGCGAATCAATAGGCGAAACTCGCAAAACCGAAGGCAAAGCGCGCAAAATTGAAGGTGACGCGCGCAAAATTGGAGACGACGCACTATTTGGCCGAGTGCATCGGAACAACACGCGACACGAACGTGGCAAAAGCGTCGGCAACGCTCATTATTGGCAGGCAAACGGCGCATTCCAATACACGAACGGGGCTTCGACTCACACGAAGGTCGCAAAAGTGATGGTGAGGCTGACTTGTTGGCAGGCAAACGGTGCATTCCAGCACACGAACGGAGCTTTCGCCAACACGAACGTGACTCCACCGGGCACGAAGGCGACTCCACGTGACACCAAGGCGGCCCGCTAGACAGGAAGGTGAGTAATTCTCGACGCGAATGTGGCTGGGGTCGACTCTTCCGTGGCTTCCGTCGGCCCGAGCCGGGCTTTCCTCCACACGAAAGCGCCGCCACCTCACCGCGTCCCGACTCAGGACGGCCGGCAGTTTCCATCACGTCAAGCAATCGGGGCAAGGTGTCGGTGTGTGAGAGGCATCTGGCACTCCGCGGCTTGCTCGTCGTAGGATCATGAGCCCAGCCACCGGAAGTCGCTCATGTTCATCTGGTCTTCCGTCATCGACGCCATTCGCCTCCTCCTTTTCGCGCTCTCTCACGTCTGCGGGGGAAGCCTCGGCGGCGCGATCGTCGTGCTGTCGCTC
>DATEPP010000232.1:0-1173 GCA_035273165.1 Gemmatimonadaceae bacterium | reverse complement strand
TCGGTATCCCGCTGCGAGCTCACCGATACGTACTCTCCAGCCGCCATCGACATCGCTCCCGCTACCAGACCAGCGACGCCCGCGACGAGCACGCCGTGGCGGCCCGTGTTCGCCGCTGCCACGCCGACGACGAGACTCGCGGTGGACACAATGCCGTCGTTCGCGCCGAGCACCGCCGCCCGCAGCCAGCCGACGCGATGGCTGTAGTGACGCTCGGGATAGGCTGGAGTTGTCATACCCTACCGCCTCCGCGGCTTCAATCCGCGCTCACCGTCCGCGTCGCGGCCCAGCTTCGAAGATCCTGCAGACGTTCCTGCATCGTGCGTGAGAGCGGCCGCGTCGCCGCGAGCTCGCCGAGCAGAATGTCGGTCGTGAGGACGGTACCCGCGGAATATGCCGTGTACAGACCCGCAATGATCGCTTGCTCCATCTCGGCTCCGCTGAATCCCTCGCACGCGGCCCCCAGCCGTCCAAGATCGAACGACGCCGGATCCTGTTTCCGCTTTCGTAGATGAATCTTCAGGATCGCGCAGCGCGCCTCCGCACTCGGAAGATCGACGAAGAACACCTCGTCGAAGCGGCCCTTTCGGATGAACTCTGGCGGAAGCTTCGTCACGTCGTTCGAAGTCGCGACGACAAAAACATCGCCCCGACGCTCCTGCAGCCATGACAGGAACGCGCCGAACACGCGGCGCGAGACGCCGCCATCGTCCTCACCCGAGCCGCCGGCGAAGGCCTTTTCCAGCTCGTCGATCCAGAGCACGATCGGCGCGAGTCGTTCGGCTGTCTGCATCGCGCGCTTGAAGTTCTTCTCGCTGTCGCCGACATACTTGTCGTACAGATTCGCCGGATCGAGCTTGAGCAGCGGCAGCCCCCACTCGTGCGCGACCGCTTTGGCGCAGAGACTCTTGCCGCACCCCGGCACGCCGAGAAGGAGAACCCCCTTCGGAAACGAAAGCCCGAACTCGGTCGCGTGCAGTGGATCCGCGACGATCTTGCGGCGCTTCGCGAGCCACGCCTTGAGTCCCGTCAGCCCGGCGACGTCGGCCATCCCCTGCTCCGCCGGCCAGTACTCGAGCAGCCCGTCCTGCTGCACCATCTTTCGCTTCGCTTCGAGTGCGCGCTCGACGTCGGCACCGCGCAGATGGCCGTCGTCGATGATGAGCTGGTTCA
>DATEPP010000231.1:0-3265 GCA_035273165.1 Gemmatimonadaceae bacterium | reverse complement strand
TTTGATGACGCGGTACAGGTTGCCCGGATCGAGTCTCACGAGGCCGTCAGTGGCTGCCTCGATCGCGCGAACGAGTCCGTATCCATGCTGTTCGCCGGATGCGAGGGCGAGCAGGAGGTGGAGGTCGACGGGCCGAAGGGGGAGGTGCCAGATCGGATCGGGTGGCATCGCGGGAGTGATATGGTTACTTGAACCATACGGCCTGGAGGCATCCCGGTTTCAGCAGCTCCAAACGCCGACACCCGAGGCTGACGAGCGGCGAGGAGAGGAATGGTCAGGGCCGTCGAATGTCGGCGTAGTAGCTAACGCGTCCCTCTATCGGAGCCTGTCGGAACGCAGTCGTCGCCGTACCGCCGTACCCCGAACCGAGCCTTCTTAAGTAGAAGTCGAGCGGCGCTGCCCCAGACCAGGCGGGGCCCTGGAGGGCGGCCGTAGGAATGTGCACGCGAAACACACCGCTGGCGGTCAGACGTGCACGTCCGGTGTCGCCATACGTACCGACCGTCGCGCGGACGTCGCCCATGGCTCCCACGACCAGGCGGATCGGAATCGCGCCGTCGGCCGTGTGAATGGTACCCGTCCATGTTCCGACGATCGCCGAGTCCACAGGACGCGGCTCGGTAGCAGCAGCCACGGCGGTCGATGCGACTGTCCCGCGCTTCGTGTCCAGCGCGGCGCGGTAATTCGGAAGAAGCGCGGCAATCACGTCGTCGACCACCGTCTCGGGGAAGCCGACGCCTTTGTCGGCGAGCAGCGCGACGGCGATCCGCTCGGTTGGAACGAGCCGCAACCACGCTTGCGCGCGATCGGTCCCGCCCTGGGCGAGGGCCGTCCGATAGCCTTTGCGATTGGCCTCGACCCAGAAGCCCAAGCCGTAGCCCGTGGAACGCCCCGCGTCATCCTCGATGCTCGAGAGCAGGCTGTCGATCGCGGCGTCAGGGAGGATCTTCGACTGACCCGAGAGCGGCGTCTCGAGCAGGAACGCGCCGAACAGCGCGAGGTCGTGGGCGCTCGCAAAGCCGTGCGACGCGCCAGAGCCTCCCAGCCCCACCTCGAGGGGCACGAGCCCGACGCTCGAAGACATCGGCACGGCGGTCGCTCGGAGAAATGCCGAATCCGGGATACCGAGCGACGAGTGCCGCATGCCGAGCGGGAGGAAGACCTCGTCGCGAAGCGTCGCCGCGAGCGTCTCCCGGTGTGCGCGCGCGACGGCTTCGCCGGCCACCAGATAGCCGAGATTCGAATAGTCGAAAGCACTCCCCGGTCGCGACGTGATCGCGCCGAACCGCCGGATGGTCTCGTCCGCCGACGGTAAAGTGCATCTGTTGCGAGCGTCGGCACACCACAGGTCGAAGGTCGAAAGCCCCGCGGTATGGTTCAGGAGTCGGCGCAGTGTCACCGCGCTCGCATTCCACGCCGGACTCCACACGCTGGCCGTGCGCAGGTACTCGTTGACCGGGCGATCGAGATCGAGCTGGCCACGCTCCTGCAGCGCCATCGCAGCGACCGCGACAAATGACTTGGTGAGAGACGCGAGAGCGAATGGAGTGTTCGGCGTTGCGGCAATGCGATGCTCGGGGTCTGACCATCCGAATCCCTCCTCCCAGATGATCCTCCCGTCGCGAACGACGGCGATCGCAACGGCGGGGACGGAGTCCCTGGCCATTCCGGCGAGAATGAGCCGGCGCGCGTGGCTGAAGTCGGGCGCCTGGGCGTGCGCCGCCATGAACGGCGCCGCGAGCATCGCGGTGAAGGCGAGACTCTCAATGCGTTTCACGGTCGATTCGACAAGCCTTCAGAAGCGAAGGTTTGAACCGTGCGTGGACGATCGGCGCATCCACTGTCACACGTTGTAACTCGCCAGTCCGTGCTTTCCGTCCACCTGCCGCCGCATCGCTCCGCGATAGTCGGACGGATCGCTTCCGAAGGCCCCGCGAAAGGCACGAGTGAAGCCGCTCCGGCTGGCGTACCCGACCAGATCCGCCACCTGGTCGATCGACAGATGGTCGTCCGCCAACAGGATCGACGCGTGACGCATGCGCAGCTGCCTCAGCACGGTCATCGGGGACGTACCGAAGACGTCAGCAAATCGCGACATGAACGCTGACCGGCTCAGGCCGGCGGTCCGCGACAGACTCTGGACGGTGTGCGGCGCTCCTGGCCGGGAGATCATCTCGGTGAGCGCGCGTGCGATCCGTGGATCGCTCAGCATCGAAAAGCGCTCGGTCCAGAGCTCGTTCGTGCGGAGAGAGCGGCGGAGGATCGTGACGAGCACCTGCTTCAACAACGCGGCGGTCATCGTCCCGCTGCCGACCTCCTGCGCCATGAGCTCGGCCAGCGCCGACTTCAGCTTCTGGTCCACCTGATCGCGCGCATCGAACATCTCGACGATCGGCGACGGCAGATTCGCGAAGAGGTCGATCGACGCGCCATACGAGGCCCGGAAATAGCCGCAGATCAGAATTATCTCGCGCTCGCCGTTTCCCGCCACGAATCGCCGTATGTCATCCGGGGCGATCTCAGACCAGCGCGAGTTCACTGTCCGAAGCGGACCGAATACTCCATTGCGATCAGCGACCTCGATCCGGAACGAGCACCCCGGAGGGACGATGATGAGGGTGTGGGGTGCAAGTGGAATTGGCGATCCCTTGCCCACGATCAGGCGCCCCATGCCCGCGAGGTTGTAGTGAATGCCAGGCAGGTCTGTGGCTGTCACCGACAGGCGCCAGCCAGGGCTCACAACGCACTCGGCCAGCCTCACGAAGTTGACGTCCAGCGCCGCCATCAGACTCTCTAGCTGAGAGGCGGGAATAGGCTGCATTGGATGCTTGAGCACGTCCATTCTCTCAAATTCGGACGATCCGTCACGCCTTTCGGACTTCCGGCTTCGAGCCGCGACCAGCCTCTCCATAAAGTTATCGAAGTCGTGCGGCTCGTGCGGTCTTGCTAATCAGCCTCCGAAACGGACCCGCGCCGAGCACCTCTCCCATCCGCTCTTAAAGGAGAAGCCATCATGTCATCCATCATCACCGATGCCGCCAGGGCGGCGCAAGCCGGCACCGACCTGGGCCTGCAGGAGGTCCTGAACTTCCTCGTCACGCAGGAGCAGCTGAGTGTCACGTTTGTTGGTGCCGCGATCGAGCGCGCCGGCGGCACGCCGTCGGCCGCGTTCCTGCCAGTGTTGCGCAATGCGGTGACCACCGAGTTCCACCACGTCGAGGTGCTCAAGAAGGTCGGTGGTCAGCCGCTCACCACCAGGTATTGG
>DATEPP010000230.1:0-16833 GCA_035273165.1 Gemmatimonadaceae bacterium | reverse complement strand
TCTCTTTCTCGAGATGCACGTCCATGGCGTTCTTGTCGTCTCGTGTGCCCAGATAGATCGGTTGTCGCAAGCGGCCGTCGGACGTCCACTCCGCGAACTTCACCTCGACCACCACACGGGGCTTTACCCAATGCGCGCGCTCGTTCGTGCGCGGCGTGTTCGTGAATGGTGATTCGGGCTGCTCGATGCGGTGCAGCCGCTCGTACATCTCGCGCAAGCTCTCGCGATTGAAGCCGCCGCCAGTGTGGCCGACGTAACGCAATTCGCCGTCGTCATCGAAGTAGCCGAGCAGGATGGCGCCGAGATAGGGGCGAGTGCGCCGCGGCTCGGTGTAGCCCCCTATCACGAACTCCGCCCGGTGCTGGAGCTTGAGCTTCAGCCAATCGCGCGAGCGGGCGCCAGGCACGTATCGCGCCGCGCTGTGCTTCGCGATCACGCCCTCCCATCCTCCGCGTCGCGCGCGTTCCAGCATGCGCGTGCCGTTAGGCGAGCTCTCGCTGATTCGGACGCCCTCCGGTGCATCCTCGAGCAGCGTCTCCAGACGCGCGCGCCGCTCCGTCCATGGCGCGTTCATCAGGTTCTCGCTGCCATCAGCGAGTAGATCGAAGATGACGATGGCAGCGGGCGACTCGCGCATCGCGGCGTCGATGTCCGCCGCGCCTTTTCGGTGAAAACGGCCTTGCAGCGCCTGAAAATGTCCCGGCCGATTGCGCTCGAGCGCGACGACTTCGCCATCGAGGATGCAGCGCCGTCCGAGTCGGCGACCAAGCTCGCCTAACGCTGCCGCGACTTCCGGGAATTGCTTCGCCTTGTCTTTGCCGTTGCGGGTCATCAACCGGATCCGCGTCGGAGTGATGAATGCGAGCGCGCGCATGCCGTCGTACTTCGGTTCGAAGCTCCAGCCAGAGCCCGTTGGCGCTTCAGTGCCAATCGTCGCGTACATCGGCTCCAACATGGTCGCGGAGGGAAGGCGAGCAGACATCGATTCAGAGTGTGAGCCAGAGATGCGTGCCGGAAGCAATCGCAATTTCACCGGACCCGTGGCCGAAACGAAGAACGCCCCGACAAGCGGGGCGTTCATCGTTCTCGACCGTCGTGCAGAAACAGAATGCCCAGTTACGCCTTCGTGACGTCGGCGGCCTGCGGACCCTTCTGTCCTTGGACAATCTCGAACTCGACGCGATCGCCTTCGGCGAGCGACTTGAAGCCGCTCCCCTGGATGGCGCTGAAGTGGACGAAGACATCCGGCCCTCCCTCACGAGAGATGAAGCCGTAGCCCTTGGCGTCATTGAACCACTTCACGGTACCCTGGAGACGTGCCATGAACCGTACCTCTTGGAGCTGTGTTCCCGATCCTCTTCCTCGCGTCCTCTCGATCTGCGGTGCCACCTCCGCGCCCACCGGGACCGGCTCAACGGCGGGACCAAATGGGCCGCGGGGCAAGTTTTGTGCAACATGCGGACGACGACAGGCGCCTGTCGGAACACAGGCGCCTGTCGCTGGCCATTTGTCGATCTCTTCTTCCGGACTGATGGGTACGACGCGCCCCACTACGTCGCCGAGATAGTCAGAACGACGACAGCTTGGCGCGTTCTAGCCTAACGGCGGGTGACAAAGAACCCGATGATCACGCCGCGCCGGCGATGTATCTCGCCAATCGACCACATGCGCGGCAGCGCAGGGTCACTTGGCAACGCGGAGGAGGAGGGACGTCGGTTGGCGTGCGTTCGATCTGGCCCGAACAGGACGGACAGCTGAGCGGCGATCCTGTTCGATCGCTCGCAATCAGATGGAGCGCCTGCGCCGGATTGAACGTAGCCGGTCTCGGCTTGCGCATATGCTACTACCTCGCGACTGCAACTGATCCCGGAAACCACGGCGCCGGTCCGCCTCGTGACTGCTAACCCCCTAATTTCCTAATTCCAAGTGCAGTATACGGATAACACTTTGAAGCGGGTTTTGGTCACATCCCTGGTGGGTTGGCTGACTGCCTGCGGGCCCCGAGCCCATATTCCCCCACGGCCGGTTTCGGTTCCGGGAGCGCTTGCTCCCACCGACTCCAGCGCGAGGCTCGCCCGTGCACTCGCGCCACTCTTGTACGTGCAGCGGGACGAATGGTTCCCATTGCAACGAGTCGTGGCCGTGCTCCACCCGAATCGGCCCATCATTGCGTACCACCTTCTCTGGCAGGATGACGTCAATGGCTCCTGGATCCCCTTCACAGTGCCCACGGACGAGGAGGTCGTCTGGGTTGGTTTCGACTCAACCCGGGCTCCCACCGACATCTGGACTTACTGGCATGGGACGCTGCTCCACGCCGATTGGCGTCAGCGCGGCCAGGTCGCCGTCGACGTCCAGTGGGGGAAGCACGGCTCCCTTCCACACGGGCTCATCGAATCGGATCTCCCGTCGATCAAGAAGTTGAACGACTTCTATGCCCTGACCTGGCTCAGCCTGCCTGACATCTGGCTTGGTAATCTCACACGGCGCGGCCCGTGGTGTTTTTGCCATGGCTATGCCCGTTACCGCGATTTCTCGCGGCAATTGCCGCTCTCCGAGCGATTAGACCTCGTCGTGAAAGCCGAGGATGCCCGTGAAGCGCTCGGGGCAGTCTTCGGAAAGCCCTACTCGAGGAAGACGCCCTGGCCGGATGCTCCGGCGCCGTCGCGCTAGTGAGGACGACGAGCCATCGGTTCAGCCGACGTACACGATGTCCCCATCCGCGGCGATGCCCAACTCCTGTTGGGCGCCGCAAACGCCACAGACTTTCACGGCCTGCCAGATGACCTTGAGCGATTCCTGCTGCGCCTTGTTCGCGGGTGTGATGACAACGCGCTTGTAACTGTATTCGCCGCATCGCTCGCACGCGTGCGCTTTCGCAATGCGTTCCGCGCGCTCCCGAGTTATCCTTGCCAAACCGACGCTCCCAAGGCTCTGAACCGTTCGTTATCGCTCGTTCGGATGGTCCGAGGATGTCGGCAGCTGCGGATCGACGCCGCGTACGGCGACGGTCGGGCGTGTCGCGGGGTACGCGGCCGTATTCGCAGAAACAGATCCTGTGTTGCGCCGCGTGCTCCCGCTGTCCCCCCCCGCGCTCGAGCCTCGCGAGAGCAGCTCTCGTAAGGCGCCGACCGCACCCATGACTCCCGTCGCCTCGGCCGGAAGAAAGACGGTCGATCCTTTACCCTCCGACATCCGCGGCAGCGCCTCGAAGTATTTCAGCCCGAGTAAATACAGCGCCGCCTGTCCGTCAGGGAGCGACTCCGCCACACGGCGGATCGCCTCCGCTTCGGCGTTCGCCAACTGGAGTCTCGCCTCGGCCATGCCCTGAGCGCGCAGAATGTTGGCTTCCTTCTCGCCTTCCGCCTTTCGTACTTGTGCTTCCCGCTGGCCTTCCGCCTCGAGAATCGCTGCTCGTTTGCCCGCTTCCGCGTTAGTTACCGCGGCACGTCGCTCCCGCTCCGCGCGCATCTGCAGCTCCATCGACTGCTGAATGTCCCGCGGAGGCTCGATGGCCTGCAGCTCCACACGCGTGACGTCCACTCCCCAACTGACCGCCGCCTCCTCGATGACGTCGCGCATCCGCTTGTTGATCATGTCGCGGCTCGCCAGTGTCTGATCGAGCTCGATGTCCCCGACGATGTTCCGGAGGGTCGTCCGCGTAAGCGTTTCCAGAGCGTACGGCAGATTCTGGATCGAGTATGTCGCCTTCTGTGGATCGGCCACGCGATAGTACAACACCGCGTCGATATCGATCGTGACGTTGTCCTTCGTGATGACGGGCTGGCTGGGGAAGTTGAGGACCTGTTCACGCAGGTCAATCCGCGAGGTCGTCCTCGAAGCGATCCGCTTCTGTCCTCCCACATCCGCTTCGAGAAAGCGAACGTCGATCGATTTCGGCCGTTCGATGAACGGGATGAGGATGTTGAAGCCAGATCGCGCCAGCCGGTGAAAACGCCCGAGTCGCTCGATGACCATCACCTCGGCCTGACCGACGATCTTGAAGGAGCTCGTAAAGACGAACAGCGCGCAAAGCGCCACCAGTGCGAGAAAGACGATGCCGAACATGACGACTCCCGAGGGGGATGCGAATGATTGTATGCCTCGGCGAGGAACGTGGCAACGAGAATCCCCGAGGTGGCTCGGCTCCTAACGCAATTTGCAACTAGCACGTCGCTCTTACGGATGTGCCTGATTCTTGCTATCGTCGAAGTGGTTGTTCCGTCAACGACTCCGAGGAGAAGCGTCTATGGCGACCAAGGCCAGGAAGTCGCGTGGGAAGTCGCGTGGAAGTAGTTCGTCGCGTAGTGGAAGCAAGAAGAGAACGAAGAGTACGAAGTCGCGCGGTCGGTCCGCGTCCGCGTCGGGTACGTCGTCCGCACGAAGCGCGTCATCCGGTCGCTCGTCGTCTGGTCGTTCGTCGTCAGGTTCCTCCATGTCCTCAAGGAGTGGAACTTCGTCGACGGCAAAGCGAGGCTCGAGCTCGAACAGTTCCACTCGTAAGGCAGCGACGTCGAAGTCGAGCTCCGGCTCGCGCAGTGCCGCAGGAAAATCCAGCGGAAGCCGGAAGAGCTCATCGCGTGTACCGGCGCCCATCGCCCGCGTCACGCGTGTCGCTCAGGAAGTCGCGAAGGAAGCCGGTTCGGCAGTGGTTGCCGGCGTGGAAGCAATCCGCGATCTCGGAAGCAGCGTTGTCGAGCGCGTAACGAGCTAGTTCCTCTCTTTTCGGCTTGGGAAGCGGGGACGCTCGGCGATCGAGCGTCCCCGCTTCTGTCTTTCTCGCTCTGAGCTACGCGCGCCGTTCGATCGGTACCGCGCCGCGGTGTCGATCGAAGAAATCTCCGACGATCTGGAAAACACGGTCGCGGCCGTAATCGACCGTGATGACATGCCCCGCGCCGGTGACCCAGACTAGCTCCTTATCCGATGCGCCAATTCTATCGAAGGCACGCTGAGCGACGGGGGCAGGTACGCGATTGTCCTCGCGCGACTGGATCATCACCGTTGGACAGAGCACGTTAGGCAGGGCTTCGATTGCGTGCGCCACGGTCGCGCGCAGGGCCCGGAGTGCCGCCGGAGTGAACACACCATAGCCAAGGCTGCGCGCAGCCTCTTCGCGGTCGTGGATCGATCGTGCTGCCGCGGGATCGACGGCGCTCACGTAAGGCACCGCTACGCCCCAGAGAAGCGACAAGCGCGCTGCCAGCGAAATCCGGCTGGGCATGGCGACATACGGAGCAAGAAGGGCAAGCGCCGGCAGCGTCCGTACTTCCGCGGCAAGGCGCGCCGCGAGTGCTCCGCCCATAGAGAGGCCACCGACGCCAACCCACCGGTGCGCGAGGGTGAGGTCGCGATAGGCTGATCGTGCGGCTTCCATCCAATCGTCGGCGGCAACGCGCGAGAAGTCGGTAACTGTCCTGCCGTGTCCAGGTAGAAGGGGCACGCGGACGTGGTAGCCGCGCGCGTGGAGGTATTCGGCGAAGTAGCGGAGTGTCTGAGGTGTATCTCCGCCCCCGTGCAGCAATAGGATCGCCGGTGCCTCGGCGCCGCGCGCGAGCTCGAACCCTTCGGCGCCAGGAATGATGCCGTCGACGCCAATCGGGAGTCGCCGGAGTGTTTCGTCGCGGAGACGTGCAGCCAAGCGCCGTCCACGCGCGACCGCGCCGGCGAAACCTGCGATGATCACGATTGCTGCGGCGATCCACATCCCGGCGAGAGCCCTCGAGTGCGTACACGCGTGCGACGAGTGGCGCAGTCGCGAAAGTACCGCTGCGAATCTAAGGCGGGTGAAATGAAAACGGGGCGAGGAATGCCCTCGCCCCGTGTTACAGTGTGTCGAGGTGATTATTGAACGGTTTGCTCGGCGCGGTCGGAAAAGGTCGCGATGAGCAATTCGCTATCGGTTGCAGAGTCGAGCCGTTCGGCAAGTTGGGTGGGCGGCGCGATGATCAGCGTACTGCCCTTTCGCTCGACGAGTCCTTCTCCGGTGAGTCGGCCGAGCACCAGTGACACGGACTCCCGTGTCGCGCCGACCAACTCGCAGAGGAGACGGTAGCGCGCCGTGCAGAGCACGATCTTCCCGTCTTCGCGTGTGAAGGTCGCGTTGTTTGCCATTCGGAGCAGCGTCGAGACCATGCGCTGCTCGACGCTGAGCGTCGTCAGCTCACGTAACTTGTCGAGGAGTGCCGCCCGTTCCGCCATCAGCTGCGAAACGAACAGCAGCGCGTGTTGCGGCTGCTCGCGCACGAAGGCACGGAACCGCATCGTGCTGAGGAAGAGTGTCTCGCTCTCCTCGTCGGCACGTGCATCCGTGGCGTACTTCGCGTTCGCGGCTAACCCTTCTGAGCCGAACGACTCGCCCGGCGTCGCGATCCACGGAACGAATCCTCGTCCCGCGCGCACGCGGCTTCGCAATACTACGCGCCCGCGCGTCACGACGAACACACCATCGGCAGGTGTGCCGCGCTGATAAATAGCGAAGCCCGCCGGCCATGATGCCCGAGCTGCATAGGCGGCAAGCGCCTCACGTTCGTGTGGGGATAACCGTGCCGGTCCCCCAGTCAACGTCTCATCCACAACCACCCTCGCTTCCGGCCAACGGTATTGCAGGTTGCAATGTCTGGGCCGCTCTTGACAGGCCGCTGTTTCTATCCTGTTTTGCAGCATTCTTGAGACCCCGCGCATGAGGCCGCACCGACATCGACGAATGGTCGATGAACGTTGATGCGTATGCGCGCCGGTAGGATGCCCGAAGCTCCATGACGTTCGCTGCGCCCGACAGCGCACCAACGAATTCAATGCGCATACCATCGATTGTCGTTCTCGGTGCGGATGCGCTTCTGGCCGCGCAACCGGCGACGCCAATCCAGCTGGCGCACGCGTGTGCGCTCGCCGGCTATCACCACGTCGTACCGGCGAGTTGGGGTGACGAGCTCATCGCGCTCGCATCATTGCGCGCGTTGCGCGATCACGCGCACATGCCGGCGATCCAATGCAGCTGTCCGTACGTCGCACATCGACTGCTAGCCGTCGGCACCGACCTGCGGCCCTTTTTTGTCTCGCTCGTCGCGCCGCCGGTGGTGCTCGCGCGATATCTCCGCGCCGCCTACGCTCCGCGGAAGTTGCGAATCACGTATGTCGGCCGGTGTCCGGGCGCGGGCGACGAGGCCATCGATGCGCGACTTACGCCCGACGAGCTGCTCGCGATCTTCCGCGATCGCCACATCGTCGTCGAGGAGCAACCGCAGGTGTTCGATTCGGTGCTTCCGCCGGATCGTCGGCGTTATCGCTCGCAGCCCGGCGGGCTGCCGACGCCGGAGATGCTGTGGTCCGACCACGGTGCGGGGGTGGCGCGTTCCGTCGTTGAGCTCTACGGCGACGAGCTGCCGGTGGAGCTTGCCCAGCATCTCCTCTCGGGCAAGCCAGTACTCATCGATGTCGCGCCAAAGCTCGGCTGTGTGTGCAGCGGCGCGACCGCGGACATCGATCCGGCCGAGGCCCGCGCGCGCATTACGGCGCTGGAGCCGCCACGCGCATCCAGTCCGGTCATCGATGAGTCGATCGCGACGGAGGCGACTCTGTCGCTGCCGGCGAGTCCGCGCAGTGCGATCGATGTCGTCTCACCACCCGCGGCGACGAGTTTTTCGCACGTCGGGCCGCCGGCGCCTAACGAGCCGCCGCGATCTGGCGGCGACGAAGGCGGGCTCGCGGGTAGATCCGAGCTGCCGCCCCCGACACCGCCGTCCGGGTCACGTCGACATTCGCCCACGCGCGGCATCACGCGTCCGGTGACCGGCGTGCTCCCAACAGCGCGTGACGTCGACGGCCGACAGCTGCCGCGCACGTATGTCGCGCGGCGTCGTTTCCCGACTCGCGGCACGCGAACAACGCCCCCGGAGGCGCAGGTGGTAATTCCCGCGGCGGATGCTGTGCCTTCATCGCATGTCTCCGACGCCTCGACTCTGCCTGAGTCGCCACAGGGCGACACCCCCCAGAGCCCGCCGTCGAACACCGCTTCAGAAGCTTCTGGGAGTGCGGCGAGCGCGCCGCCCATGCCCGTCGTGACGTTCGGCGCCGCGACTACCTCCGCGCTGTCGGAACGGGGGGCCGGGAGCATCAGCCCGCTCGTTTCTCCGCGTGGGGCGGCCGCGCCTATGACGAGTCATGACCACGACGGAGAATCGCGCTTCGCCGAGCGTGCGGTGGCGCTGCCCGTGACGCGGCTGTCCGACCGACGGCCACGTGAGGAGCCGGCCACCGCTCCGGCGGGCGACCGTCCCGTTATGCAACTCCTCACACTCGGCCTGCTGATCGCGGTCGTGGTACTCGTCAGCGCTGCGGTCGGCGTTCTTGTGGGCCGTTGGATGTCGCAGCACTGATCCCGCGCCGCGCGTCGTCGATGGCACGAGTGGCCTCGTCGAAGCGGCTCGTCAGGTCGGCGAGCTCGCGCGTAGCAAGGGCAGAATCGTTGGCGCGAATCGCTTCGTTGATCGACGGCAGGACCATGTTCGCGTAGCCGTTGTTCTCGTCCGCCACGTAAATCAGGTTGCGGAACCAGGGCCGCTTCCGCAGTCCTTCGCCACGCGTCAGCGCGCGCTCGACACGTAGCAGTGCTCGATTCGTTTCCGCGAGCGCCTCGCGCGGCGCGCCGGCGGCGAGGGCGGCATCGCGAGCAGCGCCGAATCGCGCGGCCGTTTCTTCCATGCGGTCAATGGCCGCACCCAGTGCGGCTGTCGCTTGCGTCGTCGTCCATCGACGCTTCGCGAACGCGCTGTCGACCGCAGGTATGTAGCGACGCATCGTCCTCGCAAATTCGGCGTAGTCGTAGGGTAGAACGTCAGCGTTTGCTAAACGTAGCACCATCCCCGCCGCAATTCGGGCGGCGGCCGCGTGATACACGAAGCCAGGGTCGCCGAACTTGGACATCCAGGCGTAGTCGTCGTACTGCGAGTGATAGACACCGCCCGCGCCCCCGAAGCCCCACTCGGCGATCGGGATTCCGAGATGATTGTAAAACGGCGCGAAGTCGGACCCTCCTCCCGGATCACCCATGACCGGCTCGAGCGAATCTGGCACTCCCGCTGCGCGCCGCCACTCGGCGTAGACGCTGCCGCGGCCGTTCGGGTCGGGAACCGCCCGCGCCACATCGCGCAATGTCGCCCGCAAGGACGGTGAGCCGCCGCCATTGAACCGGGGGCCTTGTGCAGAGACGTCTTGGTTGAAGTAAGCGACGGCGTTCCGCGTTAGGCGCAACGAATCCTCCTCGACATACTCCACCGAGCCGATGAGCCCCCATTCCTCCGCGTCCCAGGTTGCAAACACGATCGTCCGCTTTGGACGCATACCCTGCTTCACCTGCTCGGCCACCGCGCGTGCCGCCTCGAGTACACTGACGGTGCCGCTCACGTTGTCTGCCGTGCCAGGACCCCAGCCGTCGCGGTGGCCGCCGACGATCACCATCTCCTCCGGCAGCTCGGTGCCCCGAATGATCCCGAAGGTGTCATAGATCGGCTTGAGCGCTCGGGTTGCCCGATCGTCCTGCACCTGCACTCGCGCCTTCACCGGGCCCGGCCCAACGTGATAACGAAACGCTAATCCCCCTTGCCAGCTCTGCGGAATGGAGCCGCCGCGCAGTCCGCGCAGCAGTTCGGCCGCGTTTCCGTAGCCAATTGGCACGACGGGGATGCGTGGAATCTCCATCCTGTCCTCACCAATGCGGGTAGCGCCACGTGTGCTCGGGTATCCCGGCGTGGAAGGATCGCCATCACTGTTCAGCACGCTCCCGCGCTGTACGCCTCCGGGTGGACGCATTGGGCCGTCGGGATAGACGTCGCCGCGAACGTAGCCGTCATCCTGCGGGTCGCTGTAAATGAGCAGGGCGACGGCTCCGTGCCGCTCTGCCTCACGAGCCTTGATCCCGCGGAAGGATCGGCCGTAGCGGGCGACCGCGATCTTCCCGCGCACCGAGACATGCATCGAATCGAGTTGTGCGTAGTCCTCGATCAGGCCGTAATTGACGTACACCACATCGCCCGTGACATCGCCCTGTCCGCTATAGCCGTTGACGGTGAGATACTGGGGTAGGGCGGACGTCGGATCGTTAGGCACCGACGGTTCGGCCAGCGCGAACTTCATCGGACTCGGCGAAACACGCCAGACGCCAACCTGCGTGGGGTGCGGCATCCAGATGTCGTAGGCGCGTACCTCGGTTTCCAGCCCCCAGGACTTCATCTGCGCGATGACGTAATCGCGCGTCCGAGCCTGCGCCGGTGTTCCAGCGACGTGCACCTCCCGCGAGAGCGCACGGGACAGCGTCGCTGCAGACGTAGGGCTCGGCCGGCGAATAGCATCTGCTTCGATGTCACGCTCGCGAGCGGCGGACGCAGGCGTGTAGCCCACGAGAGGTGGCTGCTGTGCCGGGGCGACCGATGGAGCGAAGATGGTCGCAAGGAGTGCCGCGCGCGCAATCAATTTGTGCATGGTCGAGGGAGTGTGACGTTTGTGAAGAGCGTGGCCGGCGGATGACGCCGGCGACCGCTGCTCACATTGTCGCCGCGCTGATGTTCAATCGCCAGTAGTTGAGGCGCCGTCAGTCATACTCCGCGAGTGCTCGCCGGATGGCCGCGCGCAGGAACTGCTCGCGCTCGTTGGAGCCGGTGGCCGCGAGCGTCGCCGAGAGAGCGCTGAACTGTCGCACCATTTCGCCATCGATGAACCGGTCGCGATCGCCGCGGACACCCAACTGTTCGAGTGATCGCTCGGCCAGCTGCCTGAGAAGCACCCGTGTCTCACGATCCAGCGCATCGAGCGACGGCGGATCGGACGGAGGGGGCTCGGCGACCTTTTGCTCCGGCGACCGAACGGTCCAGAGCTCTTTAACCGGCGCGAGCGTTATGACGAACGAACCGGGAGTGTGTTCCTCATGTCGCTGAACGACGCCGCGTTGCTTGAGCCTGTGGATTAAACCTTCGATCGCGCTGCGCACCACGGATACGCCGCCCTCACTGTTGTTTCCGCGGCCAGTGATGACGAGCACCTCGGCTGTGGCCTCTCCAGAGAGCTGCACCTGCTGTTGACGAAGCCAGGCCTCCCCGCGAGCGACCGCCTCCGCCGCAGTGGGTAGCGATTCGCGGAGGTTCAGCGTTCGTGACCTGCCGAAGCGTGCTTCATCGAACGCCTCTCGAAGTCCGGAGAGCGGTTGTCTACCTTGTCGCCTGGGCATGCCGTTGCACTCAATTCGGCGTAGCGGCCGCCTTCATCGAAGAGCCCGGGTGAGCACATGGCCGTCGAGTCGTTCGAGCGGCGGAACACCGAGCGCATGCGCGATGGTAGGCGCGATGTCGACGACCCTTGCGAACTCGCCGTAGCGGCCGGCACGGATCGCCGCGCCCCAGAAAACGACCGGCACATGCGCGTCTTCATCGTTAGGCGTGCCATGCGTCGCGATCCTTGTTCCCGCCCAGTACGCGTACGGCTCCAGACTCACGACCAGCTCCACCGGCAGTTCGGGTGAGAGCATGTGCAGCCACCGTCGTGCCACCGCGTCGCGCACGGTATCCGCCTGCGCGAGCGCACGGACGAAATCGACCCGGCCAACACCGGGGACCTTTCGGACGACCTCCGCGAAGCGCCGGAGTGTCGAATCCACGTCGACGTGTGCGCGCGCGAATGCCGAACGGTCGACGAGGAGCATTCCTTCAGCAAATTGGAGCGCGGACGTGTCAATGCCGCGCGCCGCGACGCCGGCCAGGAGGTCCGCATAGGCCGGGTCAACGTCTGCATAACGAGCGACGGCACCGCGTACGCGGGCGGCGTGAATCGCCGGAAACGGCTGCACTCCGTGGTCCGCGGTGAGTGCGACGAGGACACGCGTTGAATCACGCAGCTTGAAAAGGGAATCGAGGAAAGCGCCGAGGTACCGATCGAGCCGCAGGATCTGATCGTGAATCTCGCGAGAGTCGGGCCCGAAGGCATGACCGACTGCGTCCGTCGTTGACAGCGAAACCGCCAGAAGGTCAGTCTGCGGACCCTTGCCGAGCTTCAGCGCTTCGACGCCTGCAAGCGCGGCTTGCAGGGTGACCTCGTCCATCATCGGGAACGCAGCCAGAACGCGCGCGGCAGCGGATGAATCGCTCGGAAACCGATGAGGAAATGTGTAATTCCGGCCGCCGTTCTCCAGCGGCACACTATCCGGCTCCGGGTATTCTCTCTCGGCAAGCAGGAGCGTCCATAGTTTGTCCGCGTAGCGCTGCGGCAGCTGACGCGCATTGAATCGGTCGATCCAGCTCGGAAGTGTGTCGTGATAGTAGGTGCTGGTGGTGAAGCGATCGGGCGCGAACCAATAGACCTCCTCATGCGCCCGTCCGAGGGGGAGGATCGCACCACGATCCTTTCTCGAGATGGAAAGAGCACGCGAGCGGGGGTCGGCGACGCGCAGCCAATCGATCAGCGTGCTGCCGCGGAAGCGGAATGGCGATGCGCCGGGACTCGCACCCGAGAGGAGGCTCGCCCGATCGTCCTGAACGCCGAGGCTGTTCGTGGTGATGCCGGTGCTTCGCGGAAAGCGGCCCGATAGCGTCGCGGAATGACCAGGCGCCGTCTCGGTGATCGCATGATCCTGATACGCGTTTTCGAAGAACGCGCCTGCGTGATAAAGGCGCGCAAGCCCGCCGTTGAGCTGCTTCTCGAACCGCGAGAAGTAGTCTGGGCGCATCTGGTCGATGGTGAAGAACACCACGAGCGTCGGCCGCGAAGACGGGGTCTGGGAGCCCGCCCCAGGCGCCGCGAGAATGAGCAGGAAGCTCGCTAGCGAAAGAGCACGCAAGGAGCGTCGTGCTTTGCGCATGATCCCGCGCATTCTATGAACGCTCGGCTTCTTCAGATGCATCCGTTCTCGGTCTCCTCTGAGGCTGCTCAAAGAGAATGCGACGGACGCGCCTCGCCAAGAGCGTGGCGAGACGACCGCTCGTTTGAATATGCCGGCTGATCGCGTTTCGCGCCTCGGCGCGCGGAACGGATAGCTCCTGCGGGGAGTCAGGCGGCGAGCGCTGCCTCGACCCGGAGCACCTTGGCGAAGCAGATCTCGTTGCACGCGAAGCGGCGGGCGCAGCTCAGACAGTCCCGCCGAATCTTTTCCGGGTACCGCGCTCGGTCGACCCGCTGATACCCGATCGCTTCGAAGAAGGCGGGTTGCAAGGTCAGTGCGAAGACATGCATCACCCCGCGCTTGATGGCGAGGGCTTCGACCGCGGCGACGATCTCGCGTCCGAGACCATTTCCTTGCGCCTCGGGAGCAACGGCGATCGCCGCAACCTCGGCCACGGATGGCGAGTACTCCTTCAACGCACCGCAGGCCCGTATCCGTCCCCGCTCATCGACGGCGACGAGAAAATCGTCGATCGCCAGCGCCACCTGCTCCGGCGTCCTCCGCAACATCAGGTGCTCGGCCGCGAAGACGTTGTTGAGCCGCGCAATCTCCGTCGCCTCGCTTTCGTGCGCGGGGCGAATGAGCAAATGTTCATGACCTGCAGTCGTCACAACACTTGCTCCAGTACGTCGACGCCAAGGGCAAGCTCGTCGCGGGTCGCCACGAGCGGCGGCAGGAGGCGCACGGTGCACTCGCCGGCCGTACAGGTGAGCAGTCCGAGCTCGCGCGCCGCTTCGACGACATGAGAAGCGCTGCCCATGATGTCGATGCCCCACATGTAGCCGATCCCGCGGATCGCACGAACCCGCCCCGTCCGCCGCGCCACCTCCTCCAGCTGTCGGCCGAGCCAGGCGCCGTTCTCGCGCACCGTCGCGAGCAGCGTCGGATGCGAAAGGCGGTCGAGCACGTGCAGCGCTACCGATGATACGAACGGGCCACCCCCAAACGTCGTCCCGTGATCGCCTGCCTTGATCGTCTGTGCGATCTCGTTCGTCACGAGGATCGCGCCCATCGGAAGTCCACCCGCGATCGGTTTCGCGAGCGTGAGAATATCCGGTTCGACGCCGAAGCGCTCGTAAGCAAAGAGCGTCCCGGTCCGTCCCAGCCCGCATTGGACTTCATCGAAGATGAGCGCGATGTTGCGCTCCTTCGTCATCGCCCTCAGCTCGCGGATGAATCCACCGTCGAGCACGCGCACACCGCCCTCGCCCTGTACAGGCTCGAGGATCAACGCCGCGACAGTCTCTGGGTCCAGCGTCGCGGCGAGATCTTCGAGATTCCGCTCCGAGATCGAAATCCCGGGCGCGAGCGGGCGGAACGGAAGACGGTATGCCGGACGATCGGTTGCGGCGAGCGTCGCGAACAATCGGCCGTGAAAGGCGCCGCGGAGAGCAACAATCTCGTGCTTCACCTCGCCGATCGTGCGTGCCCATCGACGCGCGAACTTGAAAGCTCCTTCGTTCGCTTCCGCTCCCGAGTTGCAGAAGAACACCTTGTCCGCAAAGGAGCGCTCGACCAGCGCCGCGGCAAGCTTCGTCGCCGGTGCGGTCTCGTACAAGTTGGAGACGTGCACAAGGCCATCCGCCGCGGCGTGGAGAGCCGCGACGAGGCCGCGATCGCCATAACCGAGCGCGTTTACGGCGATGCCACTGACGAAATCGAGGTAGCGATTCCCCTTGGCGTCGATGAGATACACTCCGTCACCGCTGACGATTTCGCCCGGCGCGCGCTTGTACGTGGGCAGCACGGGATCGCTCGCCTGGGTCGTGCTCGGCGCGACCACGTCGGCCACAGCCGGCCGGTCGGCCGCGCGCTCGACTGGCGCAGGCGCAGCGGTCAACGGTGCTGTCGGTCGCGTGTTCGAGTCGAGCGTGAGTTCAGGTGCCTGTGCCATGTCAGTCTCCGAGAGTTCGTCTGTGCAGTTCCGCCAGGTCGGAGCGCACGAGAAGCGTACCGCGCGCTGGATCGTCGATCGCGGCGAGGTCGCCGATTCTGACGCGCTCGACTCCGCCGTCCAGCGCCGACATTGCCGCCTCGAGCTTGGCGCGCATACCGCCTGCCGCCGTGCCACTTGCTATGAGGTCGCGCGCGACCACGGTACTGAGACGCGGAATCACTGCGCCGTCGGACATCACGCCGGGAACGTCGGCCACCAGCAGCAGCTCGCCGGCGGCAAGCGCGACCGCCATCGCCGCCGCCGCATCGTCGCCGTTCACGTTCAGCGCGGCGGCGTCGCCTAACGACTCTGGGCTCGTCGCTCCCGTGCACGCATTCCGGCTGACGGGTGACACGACCGGCACGTATCCGCCATCGAGGAGATACCAGAGAAGGTCGACGTTGACACGATGGGGCGCTCCGACATAGCCGAGCCGTTGTGGGTCGACCGGCGTGGCGGTGAAGAGCGCGGCGTCCTCGCCCGAGATGCCCAAAGCACGAACCCCGCTGCTGACAAGCGCCGCAACGAGTCTCTTGTTCGCGCTTCCCGAAAGGGCCATCCGCACGATCTCGACATCTTGCGCACTTGTCACGCGACGGCCGCCGGCAAAGCGCGGTTCCGCGCCTAGTGCGGTCTGGAGCGTCGTTACCTCATCGCCGCCGCCGTGCACGATGACGAGCGGACACGTCGCGTCCGACCATAGCCGTGCGATGCGCGACGGGAGCATCGGATCGCTCTGAGGGCGGCCTCCGATCTTGAGGACACGCGTCTTCGCTGTCATGAGGGCAGTCCTGCCGTCTCGGCCAGACCCAACATCAGGTTGGCGTTTTGCAGCGCCTGGCCGGCGGCACCTTTGACGAGGTTGTCGATCGCTGAAAGTACGAGCAGCGTCGGCCGGCGCGTCTCCGCCAGCGGCATCGCCGCGATCCGCACGACATTTCGATGCACGACGTCGCGGAGTGCCGGTGGCGCGTCGACGAGCTCGATGAACGGCTCCCCGGCGTAGGCGTCATGCCAGGGCTTGAGCGTCTGGCCGCGAATTGGCGCGCGTAGCGTCACCGTCATCGTCGCCAGGATTCCGCGAGCTACTGGCAGCAGGTGCGGCGTGAAGACGAGATCAGCGGGGCAGCCTAACGAATTGGCGACCGCCCGCATCTCGCGTAGATGGCGATGGACGTTGGCCGTCCCGTCGGCAAAACCATAGGCGCGATAATCGTCGGCGATTTCGGCGAACAGCAGCTCGCGCTTCGGCGAATTGCCGGCGCCCGTGACGCCACTGGCTGCATCGATGACAATCGGACAGTCGTCAGCGACGAGGTTCTGCGCGAGAAGTGGCGCCAGCGCCGTGAGGATGCTCGTTGGATAGCATCCCGGATTGCTCACGAGGGGTGCGTTGAGCACCTGCTCTCGATTCAGCTCCGTGAGGCCATACGGAATGCCCTCGCAGCCATTCCCTGGCCGGAGGTCAGCCGACAGATCCACCACACGCGCGCCAGCTTCCCGTGCTCGCGCCACCCAGTCTCGCGACGCACCATGCGGGAGCGCGCTGAAGACGAGCGCCGCATCCGCGAGCGCTGCGGTTTCGGCGGCGCTGAACTCGACGGTGTGGCGTCCAATACGGACGCGCGTGCCGCGCTGCTCATTCGCCGCGGCGAATACCAGCTCCAGTTCCGGATGATCGAGAATGAGTGCACACAGCTCGCGGCCGGCATAGCCGCTCGCTCCGAGCACTCCAACGGGTATTCTATTCACCTGGAATGCATAATAATGCGTGATGCCACAGTCAATGCCAACGCGACTCCCGCTATCGACTCTCGCCTGACGGTGCTATCCTACGCGCCGTGCAATCGCCAGCCGGCAAGCGCAAGCCAGAGCGCCACGAAGCCATCCTGCAGCTGATCGGCAGCCACGCGATCGGGAGCCAGGAGGAGCTGAAAAGGCTGCTCCTCGAGCGCGGCTGGCAGGTCACCCA
>DATEPP010000229.1:0-6791 GCA_035273165.1 Gemmatimonadaceae bacterium | reverse complement strand
GCATGCTCATGACAGCGAATGGCGTCGTCCCGGTCGCCCAACCGCTCACTCACGGTCCCGATGAGTCGCAGGCACTCGATCTCCCGCCAGCGATTGCCGCTCGCTCTGAAGTAGCCGAGGGCGGTGCTCGCCTCCTGGATGGCGCCGCGTTGGTCGCCACTCGCGTCCAGTGCCGCCGCATAGTTGAGCGCGACGAGCGCCGTCAGCTCCGCGTCCTCGATCGCGCGCGCCGCCTGCCGAGCTTGCGTCAGGAGCTGCTTCGCGAGCTCGGGATTGCCGCGCTCGAGCGTGATCCGGCCGTGATTGTTGAGAGCGATCGCCTCGCCCAAGGCGTAGCCCGCCCGCTGGAACCAACCGAGCGATTCTGAGAGCGCTCGCTCCGCGGCACCGAGCTGTCCCTGCTGCCAGAGGATCGAACCAATGTTCTGGAGCGCGATTCCACGGACGCGCGTGTCCGTGCTCGTGTCGGCGAGCCGCCGGAAGATCGCGAGGGCCTCGGGGAATTCGCCGCGGCAGATCATGACATTGCCCTCGGCGATGGTTGCCTCCACCAGCGGAGCATCGAGCTTCGCCGCGATCGCTATTTCCTGAGCCCGCCGTGCCGTCGTTAGCGCGAGGTCCCAGTCAGAGCGGCAGCGGTGAACACGTGATTGGGCTGTGAGCGCCTCGACCACGATCGCGGAATCAGTTGTTTCTTCCGCGGCGCGCACGTAACTCTCCAACGCCCGGTCGAGCACACCGTGGCCTTCGTATCTCCGCCCTTCTTCCAGTAATTCCGCGCTGTGCGGCATGTGGATTGCCCCTTCCGGATTGCTTCCCGCCTCCTGGGATGCGGTGAAGACAAACCGGACGAACGCAAGAGACGGGCGAGGAGAGGAAGTATGCGAATGGAATCGGGATGGCGACGAAATGTCTTAGGGGCGCTGGCGGGCGCGGTGCTCGTGTTGAGCGCGTCGTGCGGCGACGCTCCGACCGCTCCGGCCGCGCCATCGGCGGCCGATAGCTCCTCGAAGCTGCTCGGATTGCCGCTCTTCGGCTCGAACCCGAAGCTGCTCTACTGTCCGACGAGCGAGACCACGACCACGTCGTCGCTCATCGGATCGTTAGGCGGAACGCTCTCGCTCCTCGGAACGTCGGTGACGATTCCCGGCGGCGCGCTCCTCGACAACACGACGGTGGAGCTCACGATCCCCGCCGGTCAATACATGGAGGTGGATCTCAGCGTCAACAACGGGCAGCACATCAACTTCCTCCAGCCCGTCGTCGTGACGATCGATTACTCGCGCTGCAATCGATTCAGCACGCTCTTCAAGCTGCTCAGCGTCTGGAACATCGATCAGGACACGAAAGCCCTGTTGCAGAACATGGGCGGCGTCGACAACAAGCTCACGCAGTCGATCACGTTCGTCACGCCGCACTTCTCTGGTTTCGCGATCGCATACTGACCGGTGTCGAGCGATTGAACAAATGACAAACCCGCACGATTGGCGCGAGACGCGCACGCCCGAGCAGGCCGCGGCGGAGACGGAAGAGCCTGAGGCTGCCGCGCGCGTGCGCGCGGAGGGCGACGCCGAGACGCGCGCTCGTCAGGAAGAGACGGAAGCGGGTTTGCGCGCCGCCGATCGTGCGCTGGAGGATGGCGAGGCTCGGCTGCGAACGACGCGCGAGGAGCTACGCCAACGGGAGCGGGAGCTGGCGCGGACGGGCAACATCACTCGTGAAGTAGCCCGAAACGCCAGGGATCTTCTCCACGAGACGGAGCAGATCGCCGATCATGCGCGGCGGACACAGGCCTCCGATACCGACGCGTCTACCGCATCACCGAGGGACGACAGCCGCTGACGCGCCTCGGGCCGTCGCTTGCATTCGCTCGAGCGCGAAGCGGAGCAGTGCGCGTGCGTTGAGGAGCCGGCTGTCCGCATTTCCGACGCGGCCGCCGCGGTTCGTCGTCTCGGCGAGATGCGCGTCGACGATCTCGGCGAAGAACCGATCCGGCCAGCTCGGATGCGCGCCGACGCTCGATGTGTCGATCTCCTCCATTTCGCGCCAGACGCGACGTCCCTCCTCGAGCACCGGCACGCGGAAGCGCGCGACGCGCTTCCAGGGAATGTCGACGATGTGCTCCGCGTAATGGAGGAAGGTCACGGCGTCATGATCGCTCCCGAGCAAGAGAATCCTTCCATCGAGCTCCACGAACCGCTCGAGCGCGGAGTCGAGGCCGAAGGCGTAATTCCATGGCTGACGGGCGAAGAGCCGATCGACGCTCGCGCCCCAGGCGACGAAGCGTGCCGGATGTGGATTCACGCGTGACCCCGGATACGTTCGCAGCAGCTCGACGAGCGCGCCGTTGTCGCGGGCGGAGCGCGCCGTGAGTGGATCGAACGGAGGCAGCTTCTCGAGAATCTCCTCCTCCTCGGCTGGCGTGAGATTCCCTCGCCCAACCTCGTCGACATAACGCGGACAGCTCGCGTACATCATCAGCGTGCCGTCGGCGCCGATGACGTCTTTGATTGCGAGGTGAATCTCGTCCGGACCGCCCGCGATCTCTCCGACGGCTCGGACGGATGCGTGTACCATCACGAGGTCTCCCTCGGCGAGGCCGAGCGAACGTAGATCACGAGCGAGGTCAGCGCGTGTGAACATGCAGCTGTGCATTCTGGAAGGTGACCGAGGAGACGACGGGATTGGTTAGGCGGATATGTCGATGCGCTCGCTGCAGGCTATGCCCTGCCTCCTCGCCCTGTCGCTCCTCGCGTGCAGCTCGCCGACGGAGCCACGCCAACTCCACGTAATTGCCGCGGCCAGCACCGTGACGATCAGTAATCCGAATGATTGGACGGTATTCTATCTGCTGGCCAATCCGCAATTTCTCGCGGTCGCGGATCTGGCGCTGTGCGAGGATCCGTCGATGCCGTGCCCGCGGGTACCACCTCATGGGAGCGTCCAGATCCCCTACACGGACATCGTGGGCTACGAGGCCGGCGAGACCGAGGCCACGCTCTGGGAATGGCGCCTCGAGCGCCAGCTGGATGGCACCTATCGCTCGAGAGATGTCCAGATGACGAACCTGACGCTGCATTGATCGTGTCAGCTGCCTAACGATCTCGCGATTCAGTAGGGGTGGAAACGACGAACGGGCCCGGCGATTTCGCCGGACCCGTTCATGACGTACAGAGCGTCGATGATTACATGCTCACGAAGCCAAAGTCGACGCCGAAGTACTGGGTCAGACCACTGACCGCGGGCGCGTCGAGCCCAAAGCCAACCGTCCCGTTGGAGCAGATCGGAAGACCGAAGCCCGTGCCTGGCGCGGTCTGCGACCAGCCCATCGGGGGCATGGCGCACACCGTGTAGCTGCCCGGGACGAGACCGCTGATCGAGTACGTGCCATCGCCATTCGTGACGGCCGAGCCGTTCGCCGGGCCGCTGGCCTGTACGGTCCAGCCAGAGAGGCCCACTTCATCGGGCCCGAGGGCGCCGTCATGATCCACGTCGAAGAAGACCGTGCCCAGAATCTCCGTCGAGCCGGCGGTATCTGCCGGGGGCGGCGGGGGCGGCGGAGGCGGATTCTGATCGCCGCCGCTGCTGGGATTCAGGTCGCATCCCTTGTTGCCTTTCGCGCGCGGATCGGCGCGGTGATTGAGCCCGTTGTCAGACGGGTTCCCGCGCTGGCGGTCCTCGCACTTCTTGTCGTCACTCTTGCCCCTCCGGTCATCATCATGACGGGCAGCAGGCGTCCAACGCTTCTGCCAATGGGGGCCATGGCCGTTCTGCGCCTGCGAGACGCTGGCGAACAGCGGGGTGACGGCCAATGCTAGCACGACTATGGAGCCGCGCATGGTTGCTCTCCTGTTGTCTGAACGGGTGTGAAGCAGGTGGGAACTACGGGATACAAAGTGGCGCGAAGCGGTCGCGTCAACCATAACCCAGATCACAATCTGTTTTCGCGACCAGTTTCTACACGGTCAAAGAAGCCGAGAGACACGGACGACCTGACCGCACAACCGCGACAGCGCCCAACTCCCTAACGACTGCCTAACGACGCAGAAAGTCACTGGTGCGCGGGGCGTCGCCGCCGCGAGACCCCCTGTGGGAGTTGCGCATTCGCTCACGCATCGTGGCGGGCGAGCCGGAGGGACAGATGGCGCTTCACGTCGGGCCATTCGGCGGCGAGAATGCTGAACATCACCGAGTCGCGCGCGGTGCCGTCGCGTCGCGCCTGATGATGACGGAGGATACCGTCCTGGCGCGCGCCGAGGGCGGCGATGGCGCGCTGGGAGGCGACGTTGAAGCGGTCGGTGCGGAGTCCGACCACGGCGCAGCGGAGCACCTCGAAGGCGTGGGTGAGGAGCAGCAGCTTGCAGGCGGTGTTCACGTGCGTCCGCTGCCACCGTTGGGCATACCAGGTGTAGCCGATCTCGACGCGGTCGATCGCCGGCACGATGTCGTGGTAGCGGGTCGTCCCGATGACCGCGTTGCTCCGGAGCTCGCGCACCACCCATGGGAGCATGTGGCCGAGCCGCTGGCCCGCCAGCGCGTCCTCGATGTACTTCGCCGTCTCGTTAGGCGCCGGGACGGAAGTGAACCAGAGCTCCCACAGCCGGCCGTCGCTCGCCGCGTCGGTGAGCGCATCGGCATGCTCGGCGGTAAGGGGCTCGAGTCGGACGCCGTGTCCCTCGAGGATGATGGGCGTCGGGGAGATCACGTCGGTGGTCGGTGGTGTGGCTGGTGCTAGGTGCTAGAGGGTTGTGCCCGAACGCTACGGTGCGCCACTCACGAGCAGTCGATCGGGGGTGCTAGGCGGCATGAAGCCGCCGTCGCACCCCCGATCGACTGCTCTTCGGTCGAGATCCTTACCTTCGAACGCCCTGCATCCGCCCACTTGCAAGACGTAACCAGCCCTCAGTCATTCGTCATGATGAACAGCGGCGCGCCATCGAAATCGTAGATTGGCCGCAGACGATCCGTGTTGTAGTACTTAGGCACGTCCACGACCTTCTTCTCCGACGTCACGCTCTCGATCGAGACGCTGTCGTAGAAGCCTTTGTGGATGCTGACCAGACGTCCGTATTGCTTCTTGAGGATGAGATCAAGCGCGAGATTGCCGAATGCCATCGGTACGATCGAGTCGAGCGCGTCGGGATCGCCAGAGCGCACGAGATAGCCCAGTCGTTGATTCACGACGTCGATGCGGCGGCCGTTGTTGAACCGGGGCGAATACTCCTTGAGGGCCGAGGCGACCTTGTCACCGATGCCGCCAAGCTTGCGGTGACCGAACATGTCCGTCTCCTCGCCCTCGAAGCTCATCCCCTCCTGCGACGTCAGCTTCGCACCCTCTGACACGAGGCAGACCGAATATTTGCTCGGATTGCGATTGTGGTCGTAGGTCATCAGCTCCGTCAGCTGCACGACGTCGACCGGATATTCGGGAATGACACACCGGTCGGCGGCGCCGGCCATCGTTGGCAGGAGCGCCGTGAAGCCAGCGTATCGTCCGAAGACCTCGATGACGAGAAAGCGCTCGTGGGAGCCCGCCGACGTGCGCAGGCGATGCGTGAGCTCGATGGTCCGGGTGACACACGTACTGAAGCCGATGCAGTAGTCCGTGCCGAAGACGTCGTTGTCCATCGTCTTCGGGATGGCGACCACGTTGACGCCCTCGTCGTGCAGACGCTTGCCGTAGCTCAGGGTGTCGTCGCCGCCGATGGGGATGAGCGCGTCGACGCCAATGTGCTCGAGGTTTCTGAGCACGTCCTTCGTGACGTCGTTGATCTTGTCACCATACCCGTCGAGATGAGCTGGCACGCGCGCCTTCGGTAGATGACTCGGTCGCGTCCGCGATGTGTGGAGGAACGTCCCGCCGGTCCGGCCGGCGCGATTCACCTCGGCTTCGGACAGTTCCTGGATGTTGTCATCGTTGTCCGCGTTCTTGTCGCGCACGTAGTCGACGAGCCCCGCCCAGCCGCGGCGAATGCCAACGACGCGGTAGCCTTCGCGCAGCGCCCGGATGGTGATGGCTCGGATTGCGGGATTGAGACCGGGGACGTCGCCGCCGCCGGTGAGGATGGCGATGGTTCCTTTCGTATTGGGCATGGTCGGGAAAGATATCGCGCCTTCGGTGGACCGTAGACGGTGGACGGTGGCTGCGGCCTGGTGGCGAGTACGAGTGAGGGGGAAATAGAAAAGGCCGGCGCGAAGCGCCGGCCCTCCGAATTCACCGTCAAACCGTCCACTGTCTACTGCCAACCGCCAACCGTCCACTACTGCTATTGCTGCCCCTGATTGTTGTTGTTCTGCCCCTGATTGTTCTGGTTGGATCCGCTCGCCGCCATAGCAGGGGTGGGCGCGGCAAGGGAGAGAACGACGGGCAGAGCAACGGCGACGGCGCCGGCGAGGGACATGCGCCGTAGCGCGTCACGACGGCTCACCTGCTCGCCGCCGTCCGGGCCGTTCTCGAGCAGGTGCACGCGTGCGAGCTCGTCGAGCGCATATTCGACGATCGAGTCGCTCGCCTCGATGTCCAGCGTCTGACCAAGGAGGGTCGCAAGCTCGGCGACGCTGCGGCGGCCGTCGCTGCCCTCCCAGACGATGCTTGCGGCGCGATTCAGCGAATGCGCCTCGTGCCGCTCCTCGTCATAGACGATCGTCTCGTCGCCGACGCGATCGATGAGGAGGCCGGTCTGCCGTGACTTCGGGTGCAGCGGTTCCGAGAGCGCCATAAGATCTCCGATCGGGGCGCGACATGATTGCTCGTTAGGCGAGCCGGGGGCGGGAACGTCCCGTCTCTCGAC
>DATEPP010000228.1:0-1412 GCA_035273165.1 Gemmatimonadaceae bacterium | reverse complement strand
CGCCGAGGCGAACGCGAGGATCTGCGCGTCACTCCAGTTCTTGTCGTTGTTGGCGGTCGTGTTCGCCGCGGCGCCAGTGGTTGCGCCGGCTGCTCGGTTCGCCGAGTCTGAGCCCGTCGCTACGGCGCCCGCGGCGGTCGTGGTGTCGGTATTCGCGTTTCCGTTCCCCTTGCAGGCTACGAGCAGGGTCGCCGCGGAGAGCGCGAACATGCAGTGACGCCCGAGTCTCGTGGTCATGGGTCTCCTCCAGGTCCGTTGAGTGGGCCGGCATCATCCGGACGCCGGTCGAAAGCGAAGGCGTCGAAATAGCAAGAAGCGTACTGATCGTCGCCGTCAGCCTCGACCGTCGGCCCCGAGTTTCTATACGCCGGCGGTTGTGATCGAACGCACGTAACCTCGACGCTTGCTCGCCAGGCTGTATAGTTGAGTCCCATGAACGCACCCCTCATGGCGCTCCTGCGCCTCATTCACATCCTGGCGGGCATCTTCTGGCTCGGCGCCACCCTCACCCTTGCCGGCTTCCTTCTTCCAGCCATCCGCGGCTCGCGCATCGGAACTGGTACGCTGTGGCGCAGCGTGATGCAGCGGCAGCGGCTTCAGCTCTGGATAAACATTTCGATGACGCTGGCCATCCTCGCGGGCTTCGCGCTCTACGCCATCGACTCGGCGGCAACGAACGGAGCGTTTGCGCGCTCCACGGCGGGAAAGACATTCGGACTCGGCGCTCTCTTCGCGATCGCCGCCGCCGGCGTGATGGGAGCGATGTCACAACCTTCGAGTCGCAAGCTCGCCGCCCTCGCCGATCGAATCGACGAGAACCCGGGTGCAGCCATTCCCACGGACCTGGCCACTGCCGCTTCGGCCCTTCAGGATCGCATCAGCCGCGGCCTCACGATCGCGAGCGTCCTGCTCCTGCTCTCCGCGACGATGATGGCCATCGCGCGCTATCTCTGACTAACTCGAGTAGTACGCCGCGTTCTCCTCGATGTAGCCTTTCGTGAGATCGCAGCCGTAAGCGGTAGCGGAAGCTGCTCCGACTCCAAGCGACAGCTCGAGGTCTACCACCTCGACACCTAACGCCGCACGCACCGCCGCGTCATCGAAGTCCAGGCGAGCGCCGCCGCGTACGACCTGATGGCCGTTGATCCAGGCATCCGTCGCATCGGGCCGAATCGTACAATCGAAGCACTTTCCAACGGCCATCAGCAGCCGGCCGACGTTCGGATCCGCGCCGTGCACCATGGTCTTCACCAGAGGCGAGTTCACCACCGACTTCGCGACGGACCGCGCATCCGATTCGTCCGCCGCGCCGCGGACGGTCACCCGAATCAGGTGCATCGCACCCTCACCGTCGCGCGCGAGGATCTCCGTCATTCGCACGCAGCCGGCGGTGAGCGTTCGCTCGAACTCGG
>DATEPP010000227.1:0-1658 GCA_035273165.1 Gemmatimonadaceae bacterium | reverse complement strand
TGTATTCCGGGGTGCCGATCACGAGACCGGTTCGCGTGAGCGACTCGTTAGGTCCTTCCTCGATGGCCTTGGCAATCCCGAAGTCGACGACCTTGGCGATGTCGCGTCCACTCTTGGAAGGCGCGACGATGATGTTATCCGGCTTGAGGTCGCGGTGGACGATCCCCAGCTCGTGCGCGGCGACGAGTGCCTCCGCGACCTGGTGTGCGATGTCCACGGCTCGGCTCGGCGGCAGCACGGATTCGCGCTCGAGCAGACGCGTCAGCGGCTCACCCTCGACGTACTCCATGACGAGGTACACGACCCCGTCGGCCTCGCCGTAGTCGAAGACGGCCGCGACGTTGGGGTGAATGATCCGCGCCGCATTCGAGGCTTCCCGCGCAAAACGCTGCGCCGAATCCGAATCGTTGAGCAGGGCGCCATTCATCACCTTCACCGCG
This sequence comes from Gemmatimonadaceae bacterium, assembly GCA_035273165.1. Lineage (GTDB taxonomy): Bacteria > Gemmatimonadota > Gemmatimonadetes > Gemmatimonadales > Gemmatimonadaceae > AG2. The sequence goes on along the minus strand of DATEPP010000227.1, from coordinate 1,218 downwards.
CACTGCCGATTCATCTTCACGTGCTCGGCGAGGTAGACCTTCCCCATTCCTCCTTCGCCGAGCCGCTTGAGCATGTGATAACGGTCGGCGAGCACGCGGCCAACGAACGGATCGCTCGATCCCTTGGGGCGCAGCGGCGTGCCGTCATTCGGACAGAAGCGCGATGCGGTGTCGTACTCGACGCCGCATTGCGGGCACACCTTGGCAACGGCGACCGCTTCTTGCTCGGCGGGCGTCGGTTGCTGCGCGAGAAGAGCCGAGCCGAGACTGCTCGCCGGAAGTGTGGTTTCGGAAACCACTTCGGGCGAGGTATCGACGCGTTTCTTTTTCCCGCTCACACGGCGTGCTGCTGTTTCGTCGGTCACGACACTGATGGAATCGACGGGGGTGAAGTGGACCGGCCCGGAGTGCAGCGAACGACTCGATACGGGAGACGGCTCCGTCGTCACCTCCTCCAGCGGCTGAGAAAGCGAGAGGGAGATGCGGCGGGTGCCATCATCGAACGAGCCGTCGGCGTGCATACGAAGGGCCACGACTGCGTTGCCCTCGGTCCGTCGCGCAAAGTACGCGGGTCCACCACCCCCTGCATATGGCAAACTACCGAGCAGCTCGAATTCTCCAAGCACGGACTGGCGTACCTGCTCGAGCAATTCTCGCCGTTCCTCTTCGGTACCCGGTGCGATCCCGGAGAGGTCCGCACCACAAGAACAGTATCGGAGCCATCCGTCAACCTCCGCGCCGCATAGTGCGCACCAGTTAACCGGGCCCGGCAGTGATTCGTCCAACGCACGCCAGAGCGTCACGTCGTACCGTCGGGGTCCCGCAACGCGCTCGTTGATGGCTGCGACGACCAGCGCGCCGGTCACACTCTCGATTGCGAGGTACGCTGCACTCCCCCAATCGCTGTGCTCGCCCTCATCGCTTCCAAGCAGTGCAACGACAGAGAGATTGCCGCCGGTTGCCTCGCGAAGCGCTTTGAGCTCCTCGATCCGACGCCAACTGTCCTGCGCCCCTGCTCCCCTTCGACGTGCGTCGGAAGGAGGAGCGGGTGGAGTCGATCGGCGGAGAGGGGGGGAGGTTGGCTGAGGCATATGTCGCGGTCCCCTAGAGATATGGCAGACGGAAGGGGAGCGAAAGAGCGGACGGCTTAGCCTACGTCGTCCCCGCAATGGAGAGACGCCCGCCGCGCGAGTCGAGTCACGTTCGATGTGGTCGCTC
>DATEPP010000226.1:0-25879 GCA_035273165.1 Gemmatimonadaceae bacterium | reverse complement strand
CATCCCGTTCATCATGAAGAACGCCGCGTCGAGCTTCGTCAGATTTCCTGGATGAACGAGCGAGTGCTCGTAGAACAGGATCGCGGCCGCAATCGCCAGCCCGCACCAGTACAGCACGCCAAGGTGCGCCCCCACGCCCGCGAACGCGAGCGCGATGATCGTTAGGCAGTGGAGCCCGCGCGCGATGTAGATCGCCCTCCGCTCGCCGACCGCCGCCGGAATCGAATGCAGCGCGTGCGCCCGGTCGAAGCTCTCGTCGGGCAGTGCGTACAGAATGTCGAACCCGCCAACCCATGTCGTGACGCCGGCGGCGAGCGCGACGAGCAGCCACCATGGCCGACTCCACGCACCCGTCACCGCGAGATAACCACCGACGGGCGCGATGCCGAGACCGGCGCCGAGCACGAGATGCGACCACCGCGTGAACCGCTTCGTGTAGCTGTACCCGAGCACCCACGCGAGGGCGAGCGGCGCGAGATAGAGGCAGAGCCGATTGAGCGCCCCCGCGCAGATCAGGAAAATCCCCACCGCGACGACGACCGAGATCCACGCCTCGTGCGTCGACAGCACGCCGCGCGGCAGCTCGCGCATCGCCGTGCGCGGATTCTGCGCGTCGATGTGCCGGTCGACGATGCGATTGAATGCCATCGCCGCGAACCGCGCCGCCGTGAACGCGAGAATCACCCAGCCGACGTCCGTGAGTCGCAGCCGGTGATGATACGAGGCGAGCACGACACCAATCAGCGCGAATGGCAGCGCGAAGACCGTGTGCGGCAGCTTCACCAGATTCACGAACGCGACGAATCGCGAGCTGCCGGTGAAGGTCTGTCCCTCCTGCACGCGCTCCGTCATCGATCGAGTCCCAGCTCCGACCACATCGCGTCCACCCTCCGCTTCGTTGCCTCGTCCATCTCGATCACGGCCGGCCACTCGCGCGTGAACCCTTCTTCGGGAAGCTTACGCGTCGCGTCGAGTCCCATCTTGGAGCCGTACGTGAACGCGCGGCTCGAGTGATCGAGGACGTCCATCGGCCCCATCGTGAACCGCGCATCGCGCTGTGGATCGATGTTGTTCAGCGCGACCCACCACGCCTCACGAGTGTCGCGCACGTTCACCCACTCGTCAACGACGACCAGCACTTTCGCCAGCGACATCAGCCCCTGGCCCCAGAGCGCGTTCATCACCTTGTACGCCTGCCCGGGATACTCCTTCTTGATCGAGACGAATACGAGGTTGTGAAAGATCCCCTCGGCCGGCATGTGATAGTCGACGAGCTCCGGAATCGTCAGCTTGAGCAGCGGCAGGAAGATGCGCTCCGTGGCGTGGCCGAGATAAAAGTCCTCCATCGGCGGCCGGCCGACGATCGTTGCGGGAAAGATTGGCTTCTTCCGCATCGTGATCGCGGTGACGTGCACCTGCGGATACAGATCGGCGAGGGAGTAGAATCCCGTGTGATCGCCGAATGGACCTTCCGTCACGAGTGCCTCGGCGGGATCGATGTACCCCTCGAGCACGAAATCCGCTTCCGCCGGCACCTCGAGATCGCACGTGACGGCCTTCGCCAGCGACACTGGCTTACCGCGTAGAAAGCCGGCGAAGAGGAACTCGTCGATCGTTGGGGGGAGGGGCGCGCTTGCCGAGTACATCGACGGCGGATCCGCTCCGAGGGCGATGCACACCGGCATCCGTTCGCCACGCTCGGCCATCTCGCGCCAGTGCGCCGCACCCACCTTGTGCCGCTGCCAGTGCATCGCCAGCGTCGTCTTCCCCGTCTGCATGATCCGGTACATGCCGACGTTCCGGATGCCGCGCTTCGGGTCACGCGTGATGACCATCGGGAAGGTAATGTACGCGCCGCCATCCTCGGGCCAGCACTTCATCAGCGGCAACCGGTCGAGATCGACGTCGCCGTCGCGCCAGACTACCTCCTGCGATGAGGGCGTCCCTGAGCGGAGCCGCGGTGGAAAGCGACCCGCTTCCAGGAGCCGCGGCAAAAGGGCCAGCTTCGCGACGAACCCTTCGGGCACCTTCAGCTCCAGCATGCTCGTTATGCGCGCTCCGATCTCATCGAGATCCGCCACGCCGAGGCTCATGGCCATCCGTCGCATCGAGCCGAACAGATTCATCGCGACCGGAAACTCGGATCGCTTCCCATTCATCAGCACGGGGTTTTCGACGAGGAGTGCCTTCCCGCCCCCGGGCTGCTTCATGACGCGGTCCGCGATCTCGCACAGCTCCCGGTCGAGCGACACCGGTCTCGTTATGCGCGCCAGCTCTCCAGCGTCGTCCAGCGCGCCGACGAACGCGCGTAGGGTGTCGAGCGTCACGGGCGAGCGATCATTGCTTGGCGCCGACGTGGATCGCCGCGATGCCAAACGACAGCGACATCCACTTCACGTCCGCGAAGCCGGCCTGGCCCATGCGGCGCGCCAGTTCCTCTTCACCTGGAAACTGCGCTACAGACGCGGGCAGATACCGATATGCCGTTCGATGTCCGCTCACGAGCCCTCCAATTAGCGGCAGCAAGCGGTGAAAGTAGAAGTGGTACAGTGATCTCATGAGTGGATTGCGCGGCGTCGTGAACTCGAGAATCACGAATCGGGCGCCCCGATCGAGAATGCGATAGACCTCGCGCAGGCCGACATCGAGGTCGCTCACGTTACGGATCCCGAACGCGACAATCGCTCCGGACATACACTCGTTGGGCAGCGGTAGCTCGAGGGCGTCAGCGACGACGGGCGACACGCGCGTCGTGATCTTCTCACGCCCGGCGCGGAGCATCGGCTCGGCGAAATCGGCGCCGAGGACGCGCCCTCGGAAGCCCGCCTCCCGCGCGAGTGTCGCTGCCACGTCGAGCGTTCCCGCGCAGAGATCGACGTACGTTCCCGCAGGGGCATTGTGCCATGCGAGCGCGTCGATCGCCCGTCGCCGCCAGCGGCGATCGATGTTGAAGCTGAGGAGATGGTTGAGCAGATCGTAGCGGGGTGCGATCGCCGAGAACATGCCGCGGACGAAGGCACGCTTGGTCGCGCGATCGGCAGGCACTAACATCGACTCTTCGGTCGCCACCTCGTGGATCGGCATCGCCCAAAGTTCACCGGTGCCTCACAGGCAGGCAAGCACGAACAGCGTGTCGCGCTGGTAGCAGGGTCATCGCGAGCATACTTTCACCTCGCATGCCCTCGTCGCTCGATCTCTCGAACCTGCCGGACGCGGACGTCGTCGCCCTCGCGCAAGCAGGGCGAGAGCCGGCCTTTCGAGAGCTCATTCGACGCTACGAGCGCCCGGTCTTCTCGCTCATCTATCGCATGATCCGGGATCGCGAGCTCGCCGAGGATCTCGCGCAGGACACCTTTATCAAGGTGCTCAACCACATCGATCGCTATCGTCCGGAGTTCAAGCTCTCGAGCTGGCTCTTCAAGATCGCGAACAACGTCGCCATCGATCACCTGCGGCGACGCCAGCTCGACACGATCAGCATGGACGGATCGCCGCACGCAGCCACCACCGACGCGATCGAGTCGACCTCGTTCGAGGTCGCCGTTCCCCAGGAATCGCCCCTCGAGGAGCTGGAGGCCAAAGAGCTCGGCTCGGCCATCGAGCAGGCGATCGGTCAGCTCCGGCCCGAGTATCGTTCCTGCATACTCCTGCGCCACGTCGAGGGTCGATCGTACGAGGAGATCGCGACCACGCTCGATCTGCCGCTCGGCACCGTGAAGACCTACATCCATCGCGCGCGGCACGAGCTGAGGCGGGCGCTGGAGCACCTCAAGACGGAAGGATGACTGTCAGCTGAAACCCTACGAGGCGACACGACGAAAGCCGGATGTGAGGCCGCTCACCGCCGAATAATGTTCCCCGTTCGCGGGCGAAATCGTATCGCTTTTACTGAAACCCATCTCTGATCTGCCGCGTAGACCTCTCGTGAATCATCGCCATCTCCTCCCGACTGAGATCGACCTCCTCCTCGACGACGAGGAGGGCTTTGGTGTTGCCCCCCTCAAGGCACACGTCCGGGGCTGCCCGGACTGTCTGGCCCGCCTCGAGGAGGCGCGCGTCGTTACCGACGCGATCGAGGAGCTGCCCCACTTCGCGCCCTCGTTCAGCTTCGCCGACGCGGTGATGGCTCAGGTCCCGGTCTTCGTTCCATGGCACGTGGCCGCCCGTGACACGGCTCGGTCTGCAGTGCACCCCTGGATGCCAGCGTCGCGTCCTGCCCGCCTCGCCGCGTTCGGGTTGGCTACGGCGGTCGCATCGGTGCTTACCGTCGGCATCCTCTGGATAGCGACGCAGACCGATCTCCTCGTCTTCGCGTCGGGTGTGGCCGGCAGTCGCGCCCGTGAGATCCTCTTCGAGAGCGCCCGAGAGCTGATGCTCGCCGTCTTCGGCTCGCAGACCCTCGCCTTGGCAAGCCAAGCTGGCGCGGCCGGCTTGCTGTTGCTCGTCGCCGGATTCCTCGGCGTCACGGCCGCGGCCACGCTCAGTCTCCGCAGAATCGCCCTCGCGTCGAGCCGTAGGCGGAGCTGACGATGGCACGACCCCGTAGCGCGGCTGCGACCCTGTTGGTTGTCGCGCTCGCGCTCACCAATCGATCCACGCCCGCGAGTGCCCAGGGCAATTCGTCCGCCCCAGTCATCGCGTCGCCCGCCTCCCGCAGCCAGACCCAACAGCCCGTCAACGATCGCGTACGCCGCGAGATCGAGCAGCTTCGCGCCAGGCCGGAAGGAAGCCGCGTTCCGCCTGCCGACAGCTTCACCCTCGGTCCGCGCGCCGTTCCCGCGGCTGGGACTCTCCGCGGGCCGATTGCCGTCGCCGAAGGGACGCTCGATGTCTACGGGCGCCTCGACGGCAGTGCGTACGTGCTGAACGGTGACATCGTCGTTCACAGCGGCGGCATCGTCACGGGCGACGCGATGTCGATCGGGGGACGGGTGCTCCTCGACGGGGGCCGAATCGATGGCGAGCAGCTGAGCCTCAGCGCGGCGCCGACGGCCGTTGTGCAGTCGTCGCGCGCGGCCGCTCCGCTCACCACTTGGCAATCCGTCAAGCTCGTCGTCGGCTGGTTCGCCATCCTCGTCATCATCGGCCTCGGCGTGCTGATCTTCGCCGAACCGAACATGGACGGCGTCGTCGAGTCCCTCGAGGGCAATTTTGCGCGAGCCTTCTGGTTCGGCGTGCTCGGCGAGATCATGGCGCTCCCGGTACTCGTGCTCCTGTGCATAGGACTCGCGCTCACCATCCTTGGCGCCCTGTTGATACCCTTCGCCATCGTCGCGTACGGTATTGCCGTGGCCGGTCTGCTCGCACTCGGCTTCCTCGCCGTGGCGCGACTCACGGGGCGAAGCTGGTCACGCGCGGCGGTTGACGCCGCGCCTAACGCCGTACGGCGGGCGAATCTTCGGGCGCTGTTCGTCGGCCTCGTGCTCTATCTCGGACTCTGGTTGCTCGCGGCGATCTTCACCTGGCAGCCGATCGCCGGCGCCATCCTGCGCGGTGTCGCGCTCGCGGTGAGCTGGGTTGCCGTCACGGTTGGCCTGGGCGCCGCACTGCTCTCGCGGGCCGGGACACGGCGGCTCGATGCTCGCGAGCGATTGGCCGCGGCGCGCCGTACCGCGCCGGAGGATCTCGCCTGGCAAACGCCAACGCCCGTGACGGGAGTCGCTGCCGCTCGGCGCCCTGTCGTCGTCGCAAAAGACGCCACGTGATCTACCAGGCGCTGGTGCTCGCGGCCGCGTTAGGCGCGGCGTGGCAGCCGGCGGCTGGGCAGTCCTGGCGCACGGTGGAGTCGGCACGTCAGCTCCGCGACTCGAGTGAACATCGCGTGCGAGTGCGTTACGGCGCAGGACGCATTGACATCGGGGCGACGAGCTCGCCGGTGCTTTACGCCATGACGCTCCGCTACGACGAGGCGGCGTCGACGCCGCTCCACAGCTACGATTCCACGGCGCGCCTGCTCACGGTCGGCGTCGAGGGCCAGTCGGACCGCTTCAGCCGCAACATCGGCGACAAGTCGAAAGGAGAGATGCGGCTGTCGCTGTCGCGCAGCGTGCCAGTGGATCTCTCGCTCGGGCTCGGCGCAACGAAGGCGACGCTCGATCTCGGCGGACTCGATATCACCGCCCTTCAGCTCGAGTCCGGCGCCAGCGAGACTGTCATCGACTTCTCCACGCCGAATCAGGGCCGGATGCGATCGCTCACCGCGGACATCGGCGCCGCGAGCTTCGAGGCGCGCAATCTCGGGAACGCCAATGTGGCCAAGGTCAGGATCCACGGCGGCGTCGGCGGCGTGGAGCTCGACTTCGGCGGACAATGGCAGCAGGACATGGACGTGAACGTCGATCTCGCGTTAGGCAAGCTGACGCTGCACGTGCCGCGGGACGTCGGCGTCCGCGTCGAGGTCGAGAAGTTCCTCGCGTCCTTCGACGAGCAGGGACTGGTGAAGCGCGGCGACGCGTACTTCAGCGATAACTGGGACAGCGCGAAGTACCATCTCCGCCTCCGCGCCCAGACCACCTTCGGCGGCATCGAGCTCGATCGCGCGAACGATTGACGCGCTGGCGTCACGGCGCGGCGCGATAGAGGACGGCGGTTCCTCTCGTCAGGTGCAGCGCGCGCGCTGCGTTGCCGTCGCGCACGGCGAGCTCGATCAGTCCGGAGGATCCAACAATGGCCACGGGCGCCCCGACCGGCGCCTCTCCGTACGTGCGCCGCAACGGCAATGAGAGGCCGGCAGCCTCCACCGTGCCCGTGCGTAAGCCGACGAGATTGGTGATCGCGTTCCCGAACCGGTCGATGCTGATCACTTCGCCGAGCAGCGCGCCATCACCCGTGCGTCGCGGCTCGGCCGTGCGGCGGATGCGCGGCTGCATCGCGAGCGAGCCAAGCGTCTCGATTGGCGCGCCCGACGCGAGACGCGCCGCGGCGGGGGCGAAAACGTCACGGCCGTGAAATGTCGCCGACGCGTTCGATGGCGTATCGAGCGCGACGACGCGCGCTTCTGCGATCAACAGCGCCGGAGAGAGAACGCCGTTGTCCGGTCCGACGAGGAATCGATCGTCGCTCGCAACCGCCAACGCGGCGCGGTCGGTTCCGACGCCAGGATCGACGACGACGAGATGGACGGTGCCCGGGGGAAAGCGCCGCCAGACCCTCGCGAGCGTCAGGCGCGCCGCCTCGACGTCCTGCGCCGGGATCTCGTGGGTGATGTCGACGAGCGTCGCCTCGGGCGCGCCCGTGAGGAGAACGCCTTTCATTTCCCCCACGTAGCCGTCGGCCGTGCCGAAATCGGTGAGCAGCGTGATGATGCGTGGCATGTCACACCGATCTGCTCTTCCAGCGTCCCCATCGCCAGAGGCCGATCATGCTCAGTGCGCGGCCGATTGCCGTGAGGCAGATCGTCCACCAGATGCCGGCGCTCCCCCATCGGGCGGCCGCGAGCGGCACCAGCGGAATGCGCGCGGCCGTAAACGAGGACGACGCGATCATCGGCGGCATCGTCTCACCCGCTCCCCCGAGCGCACCCTCGAGCACGATCTCTGCGCAGATCCCGAGCTGCGAGATCGCGGCGATTCGCAAATAGCGCGCGGCTTCGGTTACGACCGCTGGATCGTTGGTGAAGAGGCGCGCCAGTTCGGGTGCAAAGAAGAGATCGGCCACGCACGCCACCAGTCCCAGCCCCGAGCACAGTGCAACGGAGAGCCATCCCGCGCGTTCGGCGCGCTGCACCTCGCCCGCGCCGAGATTCTGTCCGACGATCGCGGCCGTCGCCGCGCCAAAGCCGACACCGATCATGAAAAGCCAGCTTTCCACGCGATGACCGATGCCGAGCGCGGCGAGCGCCGGCGTGCCGAAGTGCGTCGCCGTTCGCGTGACCACGATATAGATGATGCTGAACACGATCCCTGTCACCGCCGTCGGCAGACCGACACGGCAGACGGCGGCTATCGATTGCCATTCCGGACGCTGGAACCGAAGCAGCTTTCGCCTAACGGCGAGTAGCAGTCCCATCGCGAACGCGGCGCCGCGCGTGCAGACGGTGGCGATTGCCGCTCCGGCGATGCCGAGACGGGGCACCGGTCCCCAGCCGAGCAGGAGCGCCGGATCGAGTACGAGCGTGACGGCAACCGACACCGCCAGCAGGAGAAATGGTGTGCGGGTGTCGCCGGCGGCGCGAAAGGTCGCGTCGATGGCGAAGAAGCCGTAGATGAGGGGGATGCCGAGCAGGTATGTGCCGAGGTAGCGCGAGCCTAACGCGGTGACCGCGGCGGGCGTCTGCATGATGCGGAAGAGGCCATTCAGCACGAGCAGGCCGACGACCGCGATGGCGATGCCCATGAGCAGGGTGAAGAGCAGTGCGTCGCCGGCGACGCCCGCCGCGGCGGTCGGTCGTCCCTCGCCGTGTCGCCGCGCGGCGACCGCCGTCAAGCCGACGCCGATCATCTCCGCGAGCGCGACCATCATCCAGATCCAGAACAGCGACGTCGAGACGGCCGCCAGTCCGTCCGAGCCGATCCGTGTACCGACCCAGAACGCATCCACGGAGGCGAAGAGCGTCATCAGCAGCGACGACGCCACTGCCGGCAGCGCGACGCGCGCGACCGTCCTGCCTAACGAGTCGGAGACGAGGTGCGCCGCGGTACGACCGTCGGCGATGCCGACGGGGGCGAGACCATCGCGCGATTCGACGGGGACGCTCGCCGGCTCGACTACCCTCGTCCAGCCGACGAAGCGGCCGAGCCGCCAGCGCGATTCAGTGGGTCGCGACCTGGGCGGCCTCGCGGACACGTTCGGCTATTCGCGTCAGTGCCTTGGCCGCCGACGACGCTGGCTCGGCGACGACGATCGGTTGGCCCTGATCTCCGGCCTCGAGCACGCGCGGATAGAGCGGAATCTGTCCGAGCAGCGGCAGCTCGAGCGTTGCCGCCAATCGCTCGCCGCCACCCGAGCCGAAGAGCGCCGATGGCTTGCCGCAGTGCGGACACTCGAACCAGCTCATGTTCTCGACGATGCCCAACACTGGCACGTTGACGCGCTGGAACATCTTCGCGCCGCGCAACGCATCACCGACCGAGACCTCCTGCGGCGTCGTCACGATGATCGCGCCGGTGACGTTCGTCGATTGCACGAGAGACAACTGCGCGTCGCCTGTGCCAGGCGGCATGTCCACGACGAAGAAGTCGAGATCGCCCCATGCCACGTCGCGCAGGAACTGACCGATGATCTTCATGATGATCGGTCCACGCCAGATCGCCGGCTGCTCCTTCTCGATCAGAAATCCGAGGCTGATCACCTTCACGCCGTGCGCGATGAGCGGCATGATCTTCTCGTTGATCACCGGCGGCGGCTCGTCCACGCCCATCATCCGCGGCACGTTGGGTCCGTAGATGTCGGCGTCCATCAACCCGACGCGCGCACCCTGCGCCGCGAGTGCGACGGCGAGGTTCGTCGCCACGGTCGTCTTCCCCACTCCACCCTTGCCGCTCGACACGGCGATGATCGTTCCCAGATTGGGCAGCGGAACGGGCGTTGGCGCGGAAGGCCGTGGTGCAGCCTGCCGGGTCTCCATCACGGGGAGTGCTCTTTTCGACGACGCGGCGGGCCGCTGTGGTGTCGCGGCTGGGGCCTCTGCTTCGCGCACATCCACACGAACTTCCGTCACCCCTTCCACGAGCTCCAACGCCCGGCGCACGTCGCGAGCGAGCCCTGGATCGTCGCCCGCACCGAGAAGAAGCGTGAGGCGCACGCGCCCGGCGGTGGACGTCGCCACGTCGCGAATCTTCTCTGCGTCGATGATGTTGTCGCCGGTGCGTGGGTCCGTAATGCGTGCCAGCGCCGATTCGATGCGTTCCTGAAGTGAGGTCATAGCTAGTGCAACATAGCCCCTGTCATTCCGAGCGCGGCGAGGAATGACACATTACCCCCCGCAGCCGAGAAAGCGTTTTGCGTCGCTCACCACGCGATCGCGTACCTCGTCGAGAGTCCCCGGGACGAGCGCGCCCGAGGCCTTCGCGTGTCCGCCGCCCCCGAACCCTCGCGCGAACTGATTCACGTCGACGTCGCCCGTGCTGCGGAAGGAGATCTTCACCTTGCCGTAGCCGAGATCGCGGAAGAAGATCGCCATGCGTGTGCCCGCGATCGAGCGCGCGTGCTCGACGATGCCGTCGAGATCCTCGGAGCGCACGCCGTGCCGCTCGAGCGAGCCGGCGCTCATCGACAGCCACGCGACGCCGCATCGCTCATCCACACCCAACGTCGTCAGGACCTCGGCGAGCAGCCGTACGCGGCCCGCGGGGGCGGAAGCGTACACGCGCTGATACATCTCCTCCGGGTCGACGCCGTGCGAGAGAAGATCGGCGGCGATGGCGTGGCTTCGCGGCGTGGTGTTGCTGAAGCGAAAGCCACCCGTGTCGGTGAGGATCGCCGCGTACAGCGATCGCGCGATCTCCGGTGTGACCTCCAGATCGAGCTCGCAGGCGAGGTCATAGACCAGCTCACCGGTCGCGCACGCCGTCGTGTCCGTGAGCACGATGTCGCCTGCCGGATCGTCCGACGCGATGTGATGGTCGATCACGATCTTCGGAATCGTTAGGCGGCGCACTGACTCCGTGAGGTTGCCGAGCCGCTTGACGTCGCTGATGTCCACCACGACCAGAAGATCGATATCGGCCAGTGCCGCCGATCCCCGCTCCGTCTCGTCGACGGCGGCGTCGCCGAGGAGAAAATCGAACAGCGCCGGCCAGGGCGTTGGATTGACGATTCGCGACCGCATTCCGCGTTGTGCCAGGAGGCGGGCAAGCGCGCTCTCCGACCCACAGCCATCGCCGTCGGCATTCATGTGCGTCGACAGCGCGACACGTCTCCCGGTGACGAGCTCCCCGGCGAGACGGTGAATGCCCGCCTTACGCTCGGGCGAGATGCGCAGATAGTCGGTGCGTTGCACGAGATCGAGGTCCGAGATGCAAAGCGGCGCCCGGTGTCTACCGGGCGCCGCCTGAAGATAATCGGAGCAGCCTCAGTCGGCCGCCGCCGCCGTCATGGGGTCTTGTTGCTCGCGAATGCGCGAGTGGCTCTTTCCGTACAGGAAATAGATGATCAGCCCGAGCACCATCCACACGATGAGGCGCGTCCACGTGTCTTTCGGCAGACCATACATCATGTAGCCGCAGATGAGGATGCCGAGAATCGGCACCACAGGTACGAGCGGCGTACGGAAGGGACGCGGAATGTTCGGGCGCTTGTAGCGAAGCACCATCACGCCGAAGCAGACGATCACGAACGCGAGAAGAGTCCCGATGGACACGAGCTCGCCGAGCAGCCCGATGGGGAAGAAGCCCGCAACGAGCGCCGCCACGACGCCGGTGACGATCGTCGTGACGTACGGCGTCTGGAAGCGTGGATGCACCTTGCCGAATACGGAGGGTAGCAGCCCGTCGCGCGACATCGAGAAGAAGATGCGTGGTTGGCCCATCAACATCACGAGCACCACCGATGCGAGACCCGCGATGGCGCCGATGTTGATGAAGTACGTCAGCCAGTGCAGCGCCGGCCCTGCCTTGTCGATCGCAACGAACACCGGGTGCGGCACGTCGAGCTCCTTGTACGGCGCGAGACCCGTCATCACGAGCGCCATCAGGATGTAGAGCACGGTGCAGATGCCGAGCGACGCGAGAATGCCGATCGGCATGTCACGCTGCGGATTCTTCGCCTCCTGTGCCGCTGTCGACACGGCGTCGAATCCGATGTAGGCGAAGAAGACGACGCCGGCCGCGCGCACGATGCCCGTCCATCCGAACTTGCCGAATTCGCCAGTGGTGTTCGGTGGAATGAACGGATGCCAGTTCGCGCTGTTCACGAACATGAAACCGAAGCCGATCACGAGGAAAACGATCGCCAGCTTCACGAACACGATGATGTTGTTGAACCGAGCCGATTCCTTGATGCCGATCACCAGCAGCGCCGTCATCAACCCGATGAGAATCATCGCGGGGATATTGATCACGCCATTCGACACCACGTATTTGGTCGTATCACAAACCTGACCCGCGGCCACGGCGACCGCCTGATTCGTCGCGGGGTCGATGCAGAGGACGGACCGAACGAGGTTGTGCGTACCGACGACGTCCAGAGGAGCCTGCATGTACGCGAGAGGCAGGTGGATGCCGATCTCGTTCAGAAATGCGGCGAAATAACCAGCCCAACCGACGGCCACCGTCGCCGCTCCGAACAGATACTCGAGGATCAGGTCCCAGCCGATGATCCACGCGACGAGCTCACCGAGTGTCGCATACCCGTAGGTGTAGGCGCTTCCGGCGATCGGGATCATCGCGGCAAACTCGGCGTAGCAGAGCCCCGCGAAGAGACAACCGAATCCGGCGAGAATGAAGGAGTACACCACCGCGGGACCGGCATGCTGCGCGGCGGCAGTCCCGGTGAGGACGAAGATGCCGGCGCCGATGATCGCACCAATGCCCAGCGTGGTGAGATTCAGTGCCCCGAGTGCCCGTTTGAGGGTGTGTTGCCCTTCGGCCGCTGCTTCCTGCTGGAGCATCGAGATGCTCTTCGTCGACCACAAACCCATGGTGTGTCTCCAGGGACGTGCGAAGTCGTCGCGGCGAAAACGAAGCCGCAGTGGGGTGGGAATCGCAATGGCGATTCTGTCGCGACGCACGAGTTGTATACACTGGCGGCCGCAACGCGTGAACTTCGCCGCGTGCCGGGGCGATTGTCAAGGCGGTTGTCGGTTGACGGTGAGCGGTTGACGGTGTTTGCTGACGACCGTCAACCGTCAACGATCAACCGTCAACCGTTCGCCGATCACAGACTGTAGTTAGGCGCTTCCCGCGTGATCGTCACGTCGTGTGGATGCGATTCGCGCAGGCCGGCCGTCGTTATGCGCACGAATTCCGTCTCCGAGCGGAGCGCACCGATCGAGTCGCAGCCGACGTAGCCCATGCCGCTCCGCAGGCCGCCAACCATCTGGAAGAGCACGTCGCTCACCGGCCCCTTGTACGGCACCCGCCCTTCGATCCCTTCCGGCACGAGCTTTCGCGGAGAGAGCTCGCCCTCCTGGAAGTACCGGTCCCCGCTCCCGTCCTGCATCGCCGAGAGACTCCCCATACCGCGCACCATCTTGAAGCGTCGCCCCTCGAGGAGAAATGCCTCGCCGGGACTCTCTTCGGTGCCCGCGAGCATCGATCCCATCATCACGCTCGACGCCCCGGCGGCGAGCGCCTTCACCGCGTCGCCGGAGTACTTGATGCCGCCGTCGGCAATGACAGGAACGTCGCCCGCACCCTCCACCGCCTCGAGAATCGCGGTGAGCTGCGGAACGCCGACGCCCGTCACGACGCGCGTCGTACAGATCGATCCCGGACCGACGCCGATCTTCACCGCGTCGGCGCCGCGCTCGACCAGCGCCGCTGCACCCTCTCGCGTCGCGACGTTGCCGGCGATGAGCTGCACCTCGGGGAAACGCTCACGGATGTCGGAGGTCGCCTCGAGCACGCCCTCGCTGTGTCCGTGCGCCGAGTCGATGACGATGGCGTCGACACCGGCGTCGATGAGGGCTTTCGCTCGAACGACAAAATCGCCCGTGCTGCCGATCGCCGCGGCGACACGCAACCGTCCGTACTGATCCTTGTTGGCGTCCGGATACTGTCGGCGCTTGTGAATGTCCTTCACCGTGATGAGGCCGCGCAGCGTTCCGCTCTCATCCACGACCGGCAGCTTCTCGATCCGATGACGGGCCAGAATTTCCTCCGCCTCATCGAGAGTCGTTCCAACCGGCGCGGTGACCAGTCGATCGCGCGTCATCGCCTCGCGCAGCTGGCGATCGAGGTTCCGCTCGAACTGCAGATCACGATTCGTGATGATGCCGACGAGCTTTCCGTCTTCGTCGACGATCGGCACGCCGGAGATGCGAAAGCGATTCATGAGCGCGTTCGCCTCCCGCACCGTGTCGCCAGGTCGCAGCGTGATCGGATTGAGAATCATCCCCGACTCCGACCGCTTGACGCGATCCACCTCGGCGGCCTGCCGATCGATGGACATGTTCTTGTGCAGGACACCGATGCCGCCGGCGCGCGCCATCGCGATCGCCATGTCCGATTCAGTCACGGTGTCCATCGCGGCGGAGACGAGCGGTATGCGCAGCTCGATGCCGCGGGTGAAGAACGACGAGGTGTCGACGTCGCGTGGATGCGCAACGGAGTGAGCTGGAACGAGAAGGACGTCGTCGAAGGTGAGCGCGACGTCGTTGCGCACGCGGGACGGTGCCGGCTCGGCAGCAGCCCCCTTTACGCGCGAAAGCCCGCTTCCTCTCTGTTCGCGAGGCGCGGGCTGAGTCGGAGGTCGAGTTGTGGTCGCCATGGCCAAATGTAGGCGGCGGGGCGGGGATGATCTAGTGCTAGCTGTCAGTCCATAGTCCATAGTCCATCGCTATCTGTGAATACGGACGAAGCGTTGATTCGACTAGGTGCGGATCCGTCGCTGCGCCCGGGACGACAGTTGTCATTCCGAGGAGCGAAGCGACGAGCTCCATAACAACGCTTCGTTCGAATCCGCAGATAGCTAGGGACTATCGACTGATAGCTGTCGTTAACGTCCTATCACCCGCAGTCGGCGGCGAATCCGGCGCGGCAGGAAGAACGCGGCCGCCGCGAGGGCACCGCGGAGGTTCAGGTCGGAAAGATCCTCGGACTCGCCGCCCCAGTGATCGAGGAGGACCAGACGTCCCGCGTTCGAGATCAGTCGCTGGAGCGCGATCACGAGCAGATACACGTCGTCGACTTCGCCAATGAACGGGATGAAATCGGGAATCAGATCGATCGGCGTAACGATGTACGCGATGGCGCCGAAGACGAGGAGCTTGTCTACCATCGCCACGCGCGGATCACTGATCAGACCGAACAGCAATCGGACGAAGTGCGGAAGCTGTCGGATGTAGTGAAGTACCGTGCGCTTGGCGCCGGTGCGTGGCGCGCCCTTGGTGCGCGACTTTCCTCGGCTCGAGCGCGTTCCTTCCCCCGCCATCGAGCGCCGGTGTGCTGCCGTAGCCATCAGAGCTTCTCCTCCCCGCTACCGGGATTTTTCATGTCGTGCGCGGCCGAGGATGAATCGGCGCCCGCGCTGGTCGAATTAATCGATGCGCCGTTCGAGGGCGCGCTCGTCGTGCCAGTTGCCGTCGGACCGGACGGTGAGCTCGTACCGGGCGCCTGCGGCATGCCGCCGGGGCGCGTCGTCGCGCTCACGATGTCGTTCGCGACGGAGCGGCCCGCGGCCAGTGCGCCATTCAAGACGCCTGCCGCGCGATTCATGAGGTTCATCGCTTCGCCAATCGTGGTTGCCGACACTTTGCCGGCACGCAAGCGATCCTCGACGGCTTCGGTGAAGCGCGTGAAAGCGGTCGCGCCCGATGCCTGCCGCTCCGCGTAGCGCGACTCGAGGAACTCGACATAGTCCAGGATCTGGTAGCCACGCTCGTCGGAGAGCGTGTCCAGCTTCCGCATGATCCGTTCGCGAAGGTGCTCGTTCATGACTGGTGATTGGTGACCTGTGACTGGTGGCTGGTAGTGGTGAGTGGCGAGTGAATCGGAGCGAAGCGTTTGTGCTGGCACCTGGCACCAACCAGTCCTCGGCCTCGGGGTGCGAGCTTCGTGCCGAAGCCTATGATGGGTGCCGCGCGGTCAAAAATTGGAAAGCCGGCGCGAGCGCCGGCCATCAAATTCACACCACCAAAACACTCGCCACCAGCCACCCGTCACTAGCCAGCCACCAGCTTTCAGCCGCGCCAGCGAGATCGGTGGCCCCGGGTGTCGATGTGGACGTACGACGTCCGGTAGCGGCTGCTCGTGTAGAGGCCAAGACCGCCGACGAGATCGGGGTGGCTCTCCTCCACCGAGTCCACGGCGCTCGCGACGATCTTGCTGTCCGAGCGCGTCAGTCGGCCATCGCCGTCGGCGTCGATCACGATGTCCGCGGCGTCACCGTACTGATGGCGGCTGTCACGGGCCGCGCGCTTGACTTGGGCGTTGTGCGCCGGCGTCCGGAAACCCGAGTGGACATCGAGCGCCGCGATCGAATCGGGCGAGATGCCGCGCAGCTTTGCCACCTCCGCCACGACCAGCTCGAGCTTGTCGAGGAGACGCGGATTCAGCGCGACGTATTTCGGCCAGACATCTGCCTGGGCGTCGTGGGTGATGAAGTCGCCGAGGTGGAAATGGCGGCTGACGTTGAGTCCCAAGTCCTGCGGCTGCACCTCGAGAAAGCCCTGGGGCTCCTCGTGACGGCCGCCCAGCCGCTCGGCGAGGTAGGTGCCGATGCGATAGCCGTTCAGCAAGCCGGCAGACTTCTCGGCGAAGGGGACCATCACCGCGAGCGTGGGCTCGGAGACTCGCTCGGTCGTGACGGCGGTCGAATCACCCGCCGCTTGATGGAGCAGAACGAGGTGGTAGAAGCCGGCACGTGGCGGTGCGGTGACTGTGGCACCCGACAGAGGCATCGGCGATGTCACGGGCAGCGTGTCCGAGGTCGGAACCCACTGATATCGCAGCCTGCTGGGATCATCGACTACGGCGAGCGGGAACTCGACCTGCTGGCCAGGAAGCGTGAAGCGAAGCTTCACCTCGCGGCTCGTGCCGAATGCGTCTCCGGAGGCCCAGGCGCTACGGCCGATGAACTGCGCGAATGGGGCTCGCGCGACCTCGGGCGCATGAACGAACTGCATTGCGCCAAGCGCCGCCGCGCCGAAGATGCTGCGGGACGCCCAGACGGCAAAGCGAGTTGCCTTACGACGGGTGGTCTGTTTGGGGGACGCCGGTGCCGGCCTCGATTCGGCCGGCATCAGGATCTCCCCCAACGTGCGCGCCAGCCGCGCACGTCGATGTGGGCGAAGGGGCCATGCGCGCGAGTCGCGCGATAGACGCCGACGCCGCCCGAGAGCTCGGGATGCTCCCGCTCAACCTGCTCGACGGCCTTCAGAATCACCTTCGCGTCGCGGGAATCGACTCGGCCGTCGTGATTCAGATCCGCCATACGGCCCTTCCCGTTGTCGACGTACACATCCGCAGCGTCGCCGTACATGTGCCGACTCAGCTCGGCCCGCCCGCCGACGCGACCGCCGTGACGGTTGTACCACGGGGTGCGGAAACCGCTCATGACCGTCATGTGCTGGACGTGAATACCGTTCTGCTGCAGTCGGTCGATCACGAGCTCGAGCTTGTCGACCAGGTCTTCGTTGAGCACGAGGTACTTCGGCCAGACGTCATGCTGATCGTGGGTCAGAAAGTCGGCGAGCTTGAAGTGCTCGGAGACCTGCATGTTCTGATTGTCCGGCGTCACCTCGATGAAGCCATCGGGGTTCTCGTATGCATCGGTCGTGAGGCGGCCGCGCTCGCTAGGCCAGAAACCGATTCGATACGGTCCGACGCGTCCCTTCTGCTTGTCCGTGAACGGCCGGAGCGCGATGAAGGTGAACGGGTGCGCCAGAATGCTGTCCGGAAGCGAGTAAAGTCCCGGCCGCTCGACAGCCGAGTCACCGAAGAAGCGCGCAAAGAACGGAAGAGCCAGCGTGGCGCGAGCCCGAGTCACGAGCCGCATCAAGAGCTTTCCGCTCCGCCCGCGAAGTGAGTCATCCGCGGGATGAAGTCGGGCGTTACGCGCGCTCGAGGCGGTAAGGGAGGAATCGTGGAGAGTCACGATGCCGCTGGCCGGCGCGCCGAACGCCGCTCGCGGCGCCACAACGGCGCCAGCAAGGCAAACCACAGCAAGCAATCTCAGAGCGACACCACTGGTGCCGCTTCGGCCGGGAACCGACATGATCGGGCGTGCCTCCTATACGGGCTTGACGATCGCCGGTGGGAGAGATAACCGACGGCCGTAAACCATGCTACGCCGGGGAGTTAGTAAAGCTCAGCGACGTGGAACACGATTCTCTGGTGTCATGCGCCGCGAGCATGGCTCACGGCGCTGTCGGGCCACAACTTAACGAATCAGAGGATCGAAGATTAGACGCATGGAAGGGGCGAATCGTTGCCGCCCTGACCGACCGGACAGCAACTCGGTCCAATTTAGTAAATGTAGACCGGAGTTCCGACGGGAACGATGTTGAAGAGCGTCTCGATGTCCTCGTTCCGAAGCCGGACGCAGCCGTGGCTGACCGAGCGGCCAATCGACGACGGATCGTCTGTCCCGTGAAGGGCATAGCCGTCGCCGAGGTTGAGACGGAAGGTGCCCAGGACGCCCTTGTACTTCCGCTGCCTGGTACCGTATGGCGGAATGATGATGTTCCCGTTCGCCGTGATCTCCTTCCCCTCGGTTGCCTCCAGCGCCTGGGTCCGCCCGTCCGGGAATCGTTTGACCACGTCACTTCCGTCCACAGTGACCTGCGAGCCGTCAGCCAGCGGGATGCTCTGGCCGCGGTTCAGGTGGACGAGCCCGAGCCCGCGCTTCTGCGCCTGCTCGACGAAGTGCCAGTCGGGAGGAACCCATTCCGGGTCCTGCTCCTTGGACTGGACGACCAGTCGTCCGCGGGGCGTCTCGAACCGCCAATGGCTGCCGCCGCCGGATTTCTCGAGGATCTTGCCGCTGCCCGTCGCCACCTGAGTGGTGAAGAGCGTCGAGTCCGCGAGCTTATACCAGAGCCGATGGTCAGCGATGGAGACGACCACGTACGGCTTGTCTTGAGTGGGCGCCTCCGGGCTGCTCGCGAGCATCTTGTTCAGGCTGTCGCTGGATTCGCCGATCTCGCGGCGGATCTGGTCGAGCAAGCCGGTGTTGTGGTTGTACACGATGCGGCTGATGTCGCGCCGGTAGCGAATGTCGAGCGTATTCGCGAACAGCATCGAGCTCCCGACGATCATGACGATGACCGTCGCAATGAGGATCCAGGCGATCCTCCCACCACTCCGCACGAACCGAATCAATCCCATCGCAGCTGCTCGTCGTTAGGCATCAATAGAAATACACAGTCATGCCGGCCTTGAGATTGGCGGCAATGGCTTGCAGGTCGGCCGCCCGAGTCCGGACACTGCCCGGGAGGACGTACGTCGAATCGTTGAGCGGGCCGACGGAGGGCATGGAGTAGATCACCGTTCCGCCGACGAGAACGACGGCGGCCGGGCCGAGTGCGCCCTTGAGCGCTCGCTCTGCCGGCGGGTTGAGCCCGCGGTCCGTGTAGACCCACGTCGGGACTTCCCAGGCGTCGTTGGCGTCGAGAATACGCTCGACGGTGCGGGTGCCGCGGGGGGCGGCCATGTACACCGTATCGGGCGGCGTGCCGACGCGGCGCTCGGGGCCAACCTGCACCGGCATCTCGCGGAGCAGCGCGCCATCCTGCTCGAGATACATGACGCCGCTGTCGACCGGAATAGCGATGTGCAGCTGCTTGTCGATCTGCGCCTGACGCCTAACGAGCTCGATCATCATCCGGACTTTGTTCTGCTCGTTCGAGAGGATCGCGTCGGCCTGCTGGCGCTGCAGCCCCGACATGCTCTCGCGAAGACGGGCGTCCTCCTCGATGTAGCGGGCGCGCTTGCGAACGATCCACACGTCGAGTGCGATGAGGACGACGACCGCGAAGCTCATCGTCGCGAGAATGCCCGGATACGCTCGCCGGAACTCGCGCCAGTGCGGACGTCGCCGCTCGGGTAGCTGCGATCGCGGAGGCGAGGTGAAACGCTCGGAAGTTGGCTGTTCCATCGTTGGCGCTATCGGATCTCCGTCGGCGGCAAGCCGCAGTCGGCGTTGAATCGATCGGATCGTGGAAGGTGCAAGAGTGGCGCCCTCAACCGGTCGTGCCCGCGCGTCGTGCGCGACTCCGGGGACAGCGCGAAGCGATGGACGCGAGGCGACCTGCGCCATCGCGGCACCCCGCTAGATTTCCCGCCCACACTACACCGGTCCCGACTACCGGGGTCCTTCGCGTTCGGCAATCCACGGAAAAAGAATCGATGGCCAGGGAGAGGACGCGATCCGTCGCGTTGATCGTGCTCGACGGCTGGGGCTACCGCGCCGAACGTGAGGGGAATGCAATCGCCTTGGCGCAGACGCCTACGTGGGACGCGCTCACCGCGCGGTATCCGCAAACGCTGCTCTCGGCTTCCGGTCTTGCGGTTGGACTGCCCGAGCATCAAATCGGCAACAGCGAAGTCGGCCATCTGAACCTCGGCGCGGGACGCGTCGTGATGCAGGATCTCGTTCGGATCGACCGCGCGATCGCGGACGGCAGCTTTTTTCGCAATCGCGCCTTCGTGGATGCGTGCCAGAAAGCGAAGCAGTCGCGCGGTACCGTGCACCTCGTGGGACTGATCGGAAAGGGCGGCGTCCACGCCTTCGACAAGCACCTCGTCGCCCTCATCGACCTCTGCGCCCGGGAGCGCGTGGAGCGTGTCGCCATCCATGCGATGCTCGACGGCCGCGACACGATGCCCCGCTCCGGACTCGGCTACATGCGCGAGCTCCTCGAGCACGCGGCGGGCAAGGCAACCGTCGCGAGCGTCGGCGGACGCTATTACGGGATGGATCGCGACAAGCGCTGGGAGCGCACCGAAAAGTGGTATCGGGTCGCGGTGGAGGGCGTCGGGCCGACGGGAACGGATCCGCTGGAAGTCATTCGCGCCTCGTACGAGCGCGATGTGACCGACGAGTTCATCGTACCGACCGTGATCGTAAAGGATGGAGTGCCGGTGGCGCCAATGCGCGACGGTGATGTCGTGATCTGCTTCAATTACCGCGCGGATCGGATGCGTCAGATCGTCCGTACACTCACCGATCCGAACTTCGACGGCTTCGATGTCTCGAACCGACCGAAGCTGGAGCTCGCGACCATGACGTCGTACGACAGGAGCTTCGACGTTCCGGTGGGATTTCCCCCGCAGTCGATGAAGAACATCGTCGCCGAAGTGGTGTCCAATGCGGGCATGGCGATGTTCAAGACAGCGGAGACGGAGAAATACGCGCACGTGACGTACTTCTTCAACGGCGGTATCGAGACGCCCTTTCGCGGCGAGGATCGGCTGCTCGTGCCGAGCCAGAAAGTCGCGACGTACGATCTCTGTCCAGAAATGAGCGCCTTCGGCATCACCGACGTGCTCTGCGACTCGATCGAGAAGAACGAGCACGATTTCACTCTGTGCAATTTCGCCAATGGCGACATGGTCGGTCACACCGGCTCCATCCCGGCGACAATCAAGGCGGTGGAGACGGTCGATCGGTGTCTGGCGCGGGTGATCAAGTCCGCCGAGAAGGTGGGCACTCGGCTGCTCATCACCGCGGACCATGGCAATTGCGAGATGATGATCGACCCGGAGACTGGCGGCCCGCACACCGCGCACACGACCAATCCGGTTCCGTTCATCGTCGTGGACCCGGACGGCGATCGGCCGTTGCGGAGCGGCGGCGCGCTCTGCGACGTGGGACCGACGATTCTGACGATGCTCGGCATCGAGCGGCCCAGCGAGATGACGGGAACCGACCTACGAACGCAAGGAGCTCGCACGTGAGTGTTCGCATATCAGCGTTGATTGGGCTGCTCTCGATCATTGCGTCTTCGGCGCGCGCGCAGGTGGGATATCCGCCCGCGCGCAGCCCGTATCTGGACCTGACGTACTCGCAGGAGATCACGGCGATCGGCGGCTACTACTTCGGACGCTCGGACCCGGCGGGGGTCGCGCCGAAGAGCGCCGCGCTCGCGGGCGTGCATTACGAGTGGCGCGCGGGGGGGCCGGCGCATCTCACGGGCGAGATCGTTCGCATCGCCTCGAGTCGCACGGTGCTCGATCCCTCGAAGCCGGCAGCAAGCCGGAGTCTCGGGGAGCAGAGCTGGCCGCTCTGGGGCGCCGACTTCGGGTTGGGAATGAGTCTGACGGGCGCGCGGAGCTGGCATCAGCTGGTGCCGGAGATCAAGGCGGGCGTCGGCTTTCTCTCCGACCTCAAGGGCGGCGCCGACGTCGGCGGATTCAAGTACGGCACCCGCTTTGCACTCACGTGGGGCGCCGCGCTGCGGTACGTGCCAAGTAACGGCAGCCGCTATCAGCTTCGCGCGGATCTAACGAATCGCTTGAGCTCGATCCGATATCCCGACGTGTATTTCCGTCCGACGACCAGCGGCGTCCCACCGATTCTCACCGGCAAGGATCAATCGGTGTGGCGCAACAATCCATCGCTGTCGATCGGCATCTCGTATCTCTTTTCCCGCTAGGGCGCGCGAGGGAACCATGGCCCGCGATTTCGAAGATGTTAATGACATCGATGATCTGAGCGACGACGAGCTGCGAGGGCTCGTGCGCGAGCATCTCGCCGGCGACAGCGCGCTGGACATCGACGACCTCACGATCAACGTCGAAGACGGTCGTGTGATTCTCGACGGCCGCGTCGGAACCGACGAGGAGCGGCGCATCGCGGAGCACATCGTGACGGATGTGCTGGGGATCGAGGACTACGAAAACAACATCTTCGTCGATCCGGTCCGACGCGCTCTGAGCCCCGAAGCCGCCGACGACACTCTCGTCGAGGAAGAGGAGACCGAGGGACGGTTGCTCGGCGACCGGCCCGTGGGCATCAGCCCAGAGGCGGAGACGACGACCGAAGACCTGGACGCTGAGCTCTACGGCACGACGGACGTCGGTCACGCGATCGAGGAAGGCACGGCGTGGATTCCGCCCGAGGCGCCGACCCCAGAGGGCTACCCGGGCCAGGACGAGCGCGGCGAGTTCGGGGAAGACCACTAACTGCAGTTCATAGTCGATTGCTGATAGTTATCAGGGGATTCGGAACGAAGCATTGATGGGGTGAAGCTGCAGATTCCTCGTCGCTTCGCTTCTCGGAATGACATCCGTTGTCATCCCGAGCGCAGCGAGGGATCTGCACTTCATCCGGTCAACGCTTCGTTCCGCGATTAGCTATGGACAGTTAGCTATGGACTGTCGTTGACAGCCTTTCTCACGCGCCGCGTCACATTCGCGGCGGCGCATCGATATCGCATCGCGACGTGGACGGACGCGGAGAATGAGCGCGTGTTCGGGCTCTGTGCGCGACCAAGCTACCACGGGCACAGCTACGTCTGCGACGTCACCGTGCGCGGCGAGATCGACGATGCGACGGGATTCGTCGTCGACCTCGGCATGCTCGATCGCATCCTCGACGCCGAGGTCAGGCAGCGGTTCGATCATCGCAACATCAACATCGATGTCGCCGAGTTCGGTGAGGGGAAGCTCGTACCCACCGGCGAGAATCTGGCGCGCTTCATCTACGAGCGCGTCGGGAATGCCTTGCGCACGGCCGGAGCGCCGGCGGCTGTCGTGCGGGTGACGGTGGCGGAGGACACGACGCTGAGCGCCAGCTACGAGGAGTGAGCGGCGGTGGCGCCCGCGACGACCGATCGACAGCTTTGAGAATGGTCGAGCGACACTGTAGCGGCGCCGTGCTCGCGGGCGGAGCGAACGCGCGGTTTGGAGGCGCCCCGAAGGGCCTGGAGCTGATCGATGGCCGTCGCGTCGTCGATCGCGTGCTGGATGCGCTGGCCGGCGGCGTCGATGAGCGTTTCCTCATTACCAACGATCCCGCGATACGCGATTCGGTCAGCGGGGTCGCTTCCTACACCGACACGCGCCCGGAGCGCGGTAGCCTCGTCGGACTTCACAGCGCTCTCTCGCGCTCCCGCGCCGCGGCATTGGTCGTCGCGTGGGATATGCCGTTTGTCTCGGCCGATTTCCTCGCGCATCTGCGGGCGATTGGCGAGTGCGCCGGCGCCGCGGCCATTCCCGTTGGCGCCGCGGGGCCAGAGCCGCTCTGCGCGTATTACCCGCGTGCCGTGCTCCCTCATGTCGAACGCCAGCTCGACGCCGGCGAACTGCGGTTGTCGCGGCTCGTCGCCACGCTCGACGCGGCGGTTTTCCTGCACGTCGAAGAAGTCGCGCGGTTCGGGCCGCCGGAGCTACTCTTCGCGAACGTCAACACGCCCGCGGACCTCGGCGCTGCACGGGCACGGGCTGGCGGCAATCTGTGTTTACGTCTCGTCTCTCTTGCGGAGCATCGATGATCCGTCGTCTCGCTGGACTCCTTCTCTCGTTGAGCATCCTCGACACCGCGGCCTGCGCCTCGGGCGGTGGCTTGCATCTCGGCGGTGGCGGCGCGGGAGAGCGCGCGGCACTCCGCGCGTCGATCGATTCCATGGCCGACGCGCCGGAGTTTCACAATGCGTTCTGGGGCATCCTCGTCGTCGATCCGGAGCGCGGCGACACACTGTACTCGCGCAACGCGGGCAAGCTCTTTCTCCCCGCGTCGAATATGAAGATCGTCACGAGCTCAGTCGCGCTCGAGCAGCTGGGGCCGGATTTCACGTACCGCACGACATTCGTCGCACGCGGACCGATTCGCGATAGCACGCTCTCCGGAGATCTCGCCGTCGTCGGCCGCGGTGATCCGTCGATCAGCGATCACATGTGGGGCGACGCGATGATCCCGCTGCACGCGATGGCGGATTCGCTCCGCGCGCACGGCATCCGGCGGATCACGGGCAGGCTGGTCGCGGCTGGAAATGCGTTCCCTGGACCGGTGCTCGGCTACGGCTGGTCGTGGGAGGACCTCGAGTCATCCTACTCCGCCGGCGTCGACGAGCTGCTGTTCAACGAGGGGTTCAGCGAGGTTCACGTGCACGGGGGCGCGCAGCCGGGGGACCCCGCTCGCGTCGAGGTGAAGCCCGCGCGCAGCTTCCCTGTTCTCCACACCGAGATCAGCACGATTGCGGCACCCGTCTGCCAGACGAACGACTCGGCCGCGAACGCGCCCTGTCCGACGACGCCGAGCCGCTTTCGGCGGCGTGAGCTGAGTGTACGCAAGGACACGCTGCGCGGCGACGTCGACGTCAGCGGCACCGTCGTCGCCGGCGACAGCGTGACGTTAGAAGTCACTCATCGCGATCCGGATGAGGCATTTCTCTACGCGCTCGGCGAGGCATTGCGAGACCGAGGCATCGTCATCGACTCAGTCAACGTCGTGAAGAGCGACAGCCTGAGTGCCAGCGGCGATACGATCCTGACGGTCACCTCCAAGCCGCTGCGTGAGATTCTGCCGGCGCTGCTCAAGCCATCGCAGAATCAGATCGCCGAGGCGTTGCTGCGGACGATCGGCCTCGAGCGCGGTGGTGCGGGCACCGCGGACAGCGGCCGCAAAGTCGTCGAGAAACAACTCGCGGCCTGGGGCGTTCCGCCGTCGACGTATGTAATCCGCGACGGAAGTGGACTTTCGCGTTACGACTACCTGGCGCCGGAGGCGATCGTTCACATCCTCGACGCCATGCGGCACTCCCCCAATTTCCAGCTCTTCTACGACGCGCTGCCGATCGCGGGCGTTGATGGGACGATCAAGACTCGCATGCGCGGCACGCCAGCGGAGAACAACGTCCACGCGAAGACGGGATCCGTCGCGAACGCTCGGTCACTGTCGGGCTACGTTCGCACCGCGGGCGGCCGCACGCTGATCTTCAGCTTCTTGTCGAACAACTGGACAGTTCCCGCCGGCGACGTCACCCACGTTCAGGACGTGATCGCGGCGCGGCTGGCGGCGCTTCGCTAGCCGTGGCGAAAGTGGAGGCGGCACCGCGCACGTCGCTGACGGTACGGGAGGCGGCCGAGGCGGTGCTGGCTGAGCTGCGCCCACTGGAGAGCGAGGCTGTCGCGTTGAATGCCGCACTGGGGCGCGTTCTCGCGGAAGACGTCGTGTCGCCGCTCGATCTGCCGCCGTGGGATAATGCGTCGATGGACGGCTACGCCGTACGCGCCGCCGACGTCCGCGGCGCGAGGCACGACGCGCCCGTCGCGCTCCGGGTCACAGAGACGATCGCCGCCGGCGGGATGGCGATGTCGGAGCTGGCGCCGCGGACGGC
>DATEPP010000225.1:0-6165 GCA_035273165.1 Gemmatimonadaceae bacterium | reverse complement strand
CACGGGTGTAGTCACCGTACCAGATCACACCGTCTGAGGTCATCGCTATCCGGCGCGGCCGCGTCCGCTCGTTAGGTAACGTGAACTCCTTCAGCGCGCCCGTCGCGGGGTCGATCGTGCCGATCTTGTTCGTGCCGAATTGGTCGAAGTACGGCCTCCCCTTCGCGTCCAGGACGATCCCATATGGCCGGGCCCCTTTGGGCAGGCGCCAGAGCCGAATCGAACCGTCCGACACCGTAAGCTTCCCGATAACGCCAGCGTTTTGGGCCGTGAACCACGCGTCGCCCTTGGCGTCGAAGATCATCGTATGTGGATCACGCACCGTGCTGTCGGGAATCATGAACGTCTTCAGCTTTCCCGTGGCTGGATCCAGATGCACGATGCGCCCGTTTCGATTCCCGGTGAACCAGATGCCGTTGTGACGGTCGACGACGAGATCATGTGGGTACGTGCCCGGATCGATCTCGTAGCGTTTGAACTCGCCGCGTGCCGGATCGAGCGAGGCGACGTAATTCCCCATCTGGCCAACGAACCAGACGCGTCCCTGCTGATCGACGAATGGATCGCGCGGGACGGTCTTGTCCCAAGGAACCTTCCATTCCTTCACGGCGTCGGCCGGCATCTGTAGCCCGCCGGCTTGGGAGACTGACTGGGCTCGGGTGACGCCAGCAGCCAAGCTCAAACCGAGCGACGCGGCAGATACGAGGGGGAGGCAGCGCATGACACACTCTCCTGTCCCGGGTGCCTTGAAATACTAGAGGGTTCAGGGCGGTGGGTAGAGGGCCCGCCGCTCGTGACTCCAATCGGTTGCATGAGTCAGAATGACATGCGCCTTCTCAGCATACCGGCGACGCTCGTCGGCATCGCCGTCGCCATTCTCTTCTTCAAGGTCTACGGGGCTTTCACCAGGCCCGAGGTGCCGCGGCCCGTGGCAATCGTCGTGGACCAGTTCGCGCCGGGCGTCTCGATCGGGTCGAAGGTCGCCGACGCGCGCCACGCCGTCGCGGCGATGACCTACGTCCCCCACCTCGGCTTCGTCGGGATCCCTGGAAGCCGGGGCTCGAACCTGCCTAACGGCTACACCGTCAGGTTCGCGCAGGTGCGTCTTCTCCTCGACGAGGAGACGCGTCGCCTGCCGAATCCCGATCCATCGAAGGCGCGTATCGACGCCGTGGAGATCGTGAGCGGCGACCCGGGCGCCGCGGCCGACATCGGGCAGGCGCTCACGATGACGTTCCGCACCGCTCCACGGCAGGGATGCTTGCGCACGGCCGACGAGGACCGCCTGCGGGACGTCCAGGTATGGCCGACGCCTAACGAGCGCGGCGGCCTGGCCCTCATCTCCGACCACCGGGCGACCGTGGCGGATCGCGAGAAGGGACCGCAGATGACGAGCGTCATCGGCTTCGTTGGCAAGTTCGATGGCGGACGCACTCTCCGCGGCAACTACACGGACGCGAGCTGCCTGCTCGTGCTGCAGTCCCAATGAGCGCCCTTCGCATCTCGCTTCTCGCCGCGGTCGCGATCGCCACGGCGGCCTGTCACCGCGCGCGGCGCTTCGACCCTGCCGAAGCTGCTCTCGCCGCCGCTGCTTCGGACAGTCTCACCGTGGCCCTCGCCGATTCTATCGCACCGCCCGGGCCACGCTTTGTCACCACTCAGTCCGGTAATCCAATCGAATCGATTACCGCCTGCGAGGATCACGTCGATTCGCACGGGTGGCAGAGCTTCGCATCGAGCATCATCGAGCTGGAGCTGCCCGAGGGCTACACCGGGAGCAGTCAGACACGCCAGCTCGCTCGGTGGAGTGGGCCCGGTGCCTGGCTGCGCGCGTCCACACACTCCGGAGACGCGCACGCCGGCTGGACGGGGCTGATCACGAGCGAGTGCGACGTCTTCATCTCCGGATCCCCCGCCCACGTCGATCTCGTCAATACCGGCTATGGCCGCGGCGTCCACGTTCTGATCAAGGGACAGGACACGCCCGACATCGGCATCGAGGCGCAGGCCACGACGATCGGCGGCCAGGCGCAGCTGCTTCACGCAATCAGGACAGCACGCGTGTCGTCAGCGTGGGGCCGCCCCGAGTAGCGTTAGGCGCGCCAGAACCGCTTCACGAGAACGGGCACCAGCGACATCGCCATCAGCACCGTGCTCGCGATTGCAATGTCCCAGTAGGCGTGCGTCCGCGCGCCCTGAAGGCCGCGCATCAGGCTGTCCGCGAAGTACGTGAACACGATCGTCGCCGGCAGAATACCGATAGCCGTCGCTCCCACGTAGACCCTGAATCGGGTGCGCGCGAGACCCGCGGCGAAGTTCACCACGCTCAGCGGAATCACGGGAACGAGCCGCAACCGCAGCAAGGTGAGAAAGCTCGTCGACTGTGTGAGCGCTTCACCAACCTTGCGCTTCGCGATCCAGCGCCGCGCCGTCTCTCGGCCGACGCCGCGCGCCAACAGATAGCCGAGGATCGTCCCCGCGACGCCCGCGGCCCAGCTGAGAAGCGTGCCGCGCACGTGGCCGAAGATGGCACCGCCAGCGACCGTGAAAGGAAGCGCGGGGAATCCGATCGCGGTCAGCGCGGAATAGATCAGGAAAAAGATCAACCCAACCGTGAGCGCATCCTTCCCGCTCTGCAACCGCTCGATCGTCCGCGCCACCCGGGCGAGGTCGAACCAGCCGAGCGCATAGCCGGCGACGGTGAGCCCGATGATCAGGGCGGCAAGCATCGCGATCCGTAGTATGACGATGCGACGCGTGCGCTTGCGCGACGCCGGTGACGACGACGGGCTGAAGGACAATTCCTTCCGCTCGATCGTCGTCGCCATTGGGCTGACCGGATCCTCCATTCTTCAACGAATGTCAGGATTCGTGCCGCGTTCCTTTGGGTACTTTCCGGTCAGCTGCCACACTCGACGCGACGCAACGTCACCGTCGCCGATCTGTCCCCCACTGGCGCTGTGCCCACGAACGTCGAGACAGACACCGGATGGAGCTCCATGTTCAGGGAGTTGGTCGGCAGCGACAGGTGAATCGAACCGTCACGTCGCGGCGCCCAGGAGGCGCCTGCGATCGCACGCCGGGCGTCGTTCACGACTTCGCTCACGCCATGGCGTTGGAGCGTCGCCGCATCAGCCGCCACCTCGGATCGCTGCAACATCGCCGGCGTTGGGACCAGTGCACTGTCGAGCCAGAGGCGCGCCGGCAGCGCGATCCCCGAATCCGTGGTGACGACGTAGCAGCCCGCTGCCAATCGCGCGTCGGAGAGCACCTTGGGTGCGGGCCTTTGCGCCGTGGCGGAGGGTGGTGTAGCGGGCGCACTCGCGCTTCCTGCCACCCCACCTCGCATGACATTGTCCGCCATCGCGCTTCGGGCCACGGCTGACTCCTTTTTCGTCGCGAGGCTGTCCACACTCCTGCTCGGCGTCGCGACCG
Source organism: Gemmatimonadaceae bacterium (assembly GCA_035273165.1). Classification (GTDB taxonomy): domain Bacteria; phylum Gemmatimonadota; class Gemmatimonadetes; order Gemmatimonadales; family Gemmatimonadaceae; genus AG2. The sequence goes on along the minus strand of DATEPP010000225.1, from coordinate 2,730 downwards.
ACAGTTCGCGCTGATCGGGTTGCCGCGCTGCCGCCTTCTCCGCAGCACGCCCCTCACCGCCCTGGGCCGTCACCGCACGGCGACTCGGAGCTGCTACTGGCTGAGGCGCCGCCATCTTTAGAACGGCTCGCGTTGAGGACGGCGCATTGGCCGGCGCAGCCGCGGCTGTCTGGCTCGCCGCCGTATCAGTCGCTGCGTGCGGCACAGTGATCGGCGCGGCGGGGCGGAAGGTGATGGCGGAGTCACGAGGATAGTCAGCCAACTTCGCCGCGGAGCGAGCGCCGTTAGGCGCATTGTGGAGAACGAGTGCCGTGCCCCCGGCCACGACGACCAGTGCCGCCGCCGCGGCGCGCGCCGGTGTCAGATGCAGCGTCGCCCAGAGCGACCGCGTTCGTCGCGCGCGAAGTACGTCAGCCGAACCAGCCGTCTTCGGCGCAACTCCTCCGGGCACGCGATCCAGCGCCGTGAGTATGCGCGACGCGCCCGCCACGAACCCACGCGCCTCGGCAACCGCTGCCGCGCAACTCGCGCATTCGGCCGCGTGACGCTCGACACGCGCCGCTTCGTCCGCGTCGAGTGCTCCGTCGAGCCACGCGTGAATCGTTCCCTCGTCAAGATGCATGATTCCCTCGAGCATTCACCTTCTCGCGACGATCCTGCTGTCGCGTCATCTCGTCCATCGCTTCGACGAGACGCCGGCGCGCTCGCGCCAGCGTCGTCCCCACCGAGCCGACCGACAGCTCCAGCGCCGCGGCGATCTCCTGGTAATCGAGTCCTTCCTCGCGCATCAGCAGCGCCTCGCGATCACGCTCGCTGAGGCATTCCAGCGCCCGGCGCGCCATCGCCGCTTCCTGCGCCCGCTCGAGCGTCGTCGGCTCCGGATCGACCGCTTCCTCGGCCCGCGCCTGCTCACGCAGCAGCTCGAGGTGGCGCCGCCTCCGCGCGTCCTTTCGCGCCTCGTCTCGCACGAGATTCGTCGCCACCGCGAAGAGCCACGCTCGCTCGCTCACGATCTGCTCCTGCCTCAGCGCGCGCACGAACGTCTCCTGGGCGATTTCCTCCGCCCAGTCGCGATCGCCCAGCCGCCTAACGAGATAGCGGACGAGCGGTTCGTGATACGTGTGAAAGAGACGTTCGATCGGTTCCAGGTGAAGACCTCCACAGGGTGGCTCCAGCCACCAGAATCACCAGCCCTTGGCCACAGACTGGATCTCGGCCCCACTCAACTGCTCCGCCCCACTCTCACTGACGACCACCGTCACCGCGCGTCCCCGCACCGTCACCCGATCGCCGATCGCGAAAATCGCGCGGAGATCCGGCACCGCGTCGATCAGATCGAAATACGCCTTGGAGAACGCTTTGATCCGCACCGTGTGCGCCGACGCGGAATCCGCTGGCTTGACGTCAGTCCACATGCCGTCCCTCACGATGAAGGTATGCGATCCCGCCCGCTTTACGTCCCTGGATCCACCGGCGTAACCGCCTGACATCGAGTCGAGCACCGCCATCGAGGTCGCGACGCGCTGTGCCGACGCCGCTTTCGCCGACTCGAATGCCCGATCGCGTGCTGGCATCGGTGCGGCCGCCGGTGGCACCCCGCCCACGCCCCCACTCATCACCCCACCGCGGACCGTGTGGTCCGCGACCGCGTTACGCTCCTGCACCAGATAGGAAGTGAACTCCGTCGGAATGCTGAAGCGCTCGCCGAGTTGGCGAATCTCGTCGTCGATCTCGCTCGAGCCGCCATTTTTGCGCTTTTCCGCGGCGAGCCAGCCGATCCGCTGCGTCGCCCAGAGCCGAGCCACGAACGGATTCTCCCGCTCGCGCTCGGGGAAATCGATCGTCGACGCCCAGCGCACCGTCTCGCCGCGATGCTTCCCTTCGAAAACGATTCGCGTGCTGCCGTGGCCCGCATAACGAGCGAGGAGCACGAGGTCCTGCCCGGCGAAGAGATCGACGGGTTGCTGCGGCAGCACTCTGGAGAGCCGGACGTCGCCTTCGGTGCGAATGCGTACGTCCGTGAGCACTGGGTCAGCGATACGCGTCGCGACGAGACCCACCGCCCGCTCGACGGACTCTTCAGGTCGGACGAACTGCGCCGTGCCGCGCCCCTGCAGCGCGAGCTGTTCGAGCAAGGTGACGTTGACGTCGGCGCCGACACCGAAGGTGAAGACGCGCGCGCCGCCCCGCTCGTGATTTGCTTCGTCCGCAATCTTGCCTGGATCGCGCTCGCCCACCGTCGGCGCGCCGTCAGTGATGAACAGGACCACCGGCAACCGCTCGCCCGCGTCGCGTCCGCGCTTCGCGCCTAACGCCTCACGCAGCGCGCCGGCGATGTTCGTCGAGCCCTGTGCTTCCAGCGCATCGAGATATCGACCCGCCGCGCGCAGGTTCTCCGGCGACCCGGCCACGAACTCGTCCCGGAAGGTGTGGACTTCGCTGGAGAAATCGATCAGGCGAAAGCGATCCGCTGGACGGAGCGTTTGCAACAGCTGCCGACCCGCGGCACGCGCCTGCTCCATCTTGGGTCCATTCATCGATCCGGAGACGTCGAGCACCAACGTCACGTCGCGCGGAGTCGGCTCGTCGCGCGCCAGCGACGCCGGCGGGGCGAGTGACACGAGCGCGAAGCCGTCCTCACCGCCGGGCGCGTTCGCGAGGACGCTGATCGCTGCCTCGTTCCGCGCCCGCACGGGAATGAGGAGTGTGAGGTCGCTCGCGTCGCCGCGC
>DATEPP010000224.1:0-4552 GCA_035273165.1 Gemmatimonadaceae bacterium | reverse complement strand
GTTATGATAACCAGAGCCGTGGAATGGCCATCGTGGAGACTAGGCGGTTGGATGGGAGTTCCCACTCTACTCCCCGGAGAAACCATTCGTTTCGAGTTCGCTCGCGACTCGAAATAACCTTCAGAGGGGTAGATAAGGGCGCACCGGAGCGCGCGCAAAGCGCGCGCGACTCCAAATAAGCTTCTGGCGAACGAGCGTCAGCGAGCGAGCCAGGCGTCCAGACCAGGAGCCGATGCCCGAAGGCCAACGGCGGAGCGCGCGCAAAGCGCGGGCGACTCCAAATAAGCTTCTGGCGAACGAGCGTCAGCGAGCGAGCCAGGCGTCCAGACCAGGGGTTCTTGGCCGAAGGCCAACAACCCCTGGTATGGACTCTGCCCTATGTCGAAGGGTACCTTACAGAGCGACATGACCAGCTTCCTTCGCCGGCTTTTCCCTGAAACGATCTTCGCGCGGAAGCTCGAGCCTGCCGCGGAGCGCAGGCTCCGCCTCGCCCAGGCTCGCGCCGAAGAGTCGATCATCCGCGCTCATGTCGACAACGCGCTGATGTTCGTCGATACGCTCGCCGAAGATCTCTCCTTCGACCGCGCCATCGATACCTACATCCGCGAGATGTCCATTCCGGAGCCTCTCGCCAGCACTGTCGCCACCCGGACCCTCGTGGTCCTCGGCCAGGACCTCGTGCCCTATCGGCGGCGCGCCCAGGAATCCGACGAGTCTGAGCGGCCCAAGCTTCGCCTCGGCGAAGCTTCCGAAGGCCGCGAGCGGAGCATCAAGCGAGCATAGTCGCGAGTTGCTGCTTCTCGAGGAAGAAAATGAACGAGCCCCGGCAAACGCCGGGGCTTTTCTTTCTACTCGCCACTCGCCACTCGCCACTCGCCACTCCGCCAATCCCAGAGCGCGAGGGCGAAGAGAAGCACCGTCATCGTGGCAGAGCCGACGCACCAACGACAGATCGCGTGGATCACGAACAGCTCGAGGTACGTGAGCCAGAGCGTGAAGAGCACCCCCCAGCCGGTGACCACCAGCAGCGCCGTCGTTAGGCCCCGCGACCCCGCGAATCGCTCCTGCACTCCGAGCACCGACAGCACCAGCACCACGACGTAGTAGACGACGCCCCACCCTGCCACCGGAACGCCGAGAAAATCCCCCCACTTGCTCAGCTGCACCGTCTCACAGCCGCCCGTCCCGCAGGCCAGCGTGCCGATGTAACCCAGCTTGTACAGGGTGAGGTACAGCGAGACGAAGACGCCGATCAACGCGATCAGCGCCATCAGCATACGCCTGCTCACGGGAATCTCAGCGCCGGGTGCCCGACTTCGCCGGCCGTGTCGTCTTTGCTGCGCCCGTATCCGTGGGAGTCGCGATCGGAGAGCCGGACTTCGCGAGCGCGTCGTCCACGATCGACTTGAACTCGTCGTACGGCCGCGGTCCCTCGACGATCTTTCCGCCGATGATGAAGCTCGGCGTCGCACCGATGTGCTGCTGCTCGGCAAGCTGCTCGTGCGCCTGAACCTTGGCCTGGTACTTCTTGGTGTCGACGCACTGATCGAACTGCTGCTGGTTCAGCCCCAGCTGCCCCGCCATCCGCTTGAAGATCGGATTCGGATTGTTCGTCGACTCACCGTTCCACTCGTCCTGCGCCTGGAACAGCGCGTCATGCATCTCCCAGAACTTCCCCTGCTCGTCCGCGCACGCCGCGGCGCGCGACGCCGGCCAGGTATTGCGGTGCATCGACAGCGGGAAGTCGATCCACCGGAAGCGAATGATTCCCTTGTCGACGAGCCGGCTGCGTACGTCAGGCTCCGTGAGCGTCGCGAATCGCGCGCACGACGGGCACTCGAAATCGCCGAACTCGATCACTTCCAGCGGCGCGTTTGGCGACCCGATGACGTAGCCGTTCGATTGAACCTTGGGGAGCGTGCTGTCGATCGGGCTCACCAGTCGATCGGCCGGACGCCGGGACATCCAGCTCAGCGCGCCGATGCCCGCAACCGCGATCACGGCGAGCGCCAGATAGAAGATGCGCGTCGAATTCTTCGTCCGCTGCGCCGCAGCACGACCCTTTCCCTTCGACGGAGTCGGCTTCACCACTCCGGCTCCTCTTCCTCGCCCGGCTTCCACTCGGTTCTGTCCCATTGCGATTTGTCAGTGTCGGTCTCTTGCGCGTCCTGCACGATCCGCCGGCTCTCGGCAATCTCCGGAGTATCGTACGTCGCGCGGACCTCGTAGTGAAAGAGCTCGCTCTTCGCGTCGCCGATGAGACGCATCAGCTCGCCCGCTTGCTTCAGGAGCCGCCCATCCGCGTCGAGCTCGATGATCCGCGACGCGAGCGACCGCAGAAGATTCTCGAGCTTGCGTGCGCGCTCTTCATCGTATGTCTGTTCTGGCTGATTCGACTCGTCCGCCATGCAGAGTGCTGCCTCGATGTTGCCGGGCTCCGACCGTTGGCCGGCGCCGGGCCGTCTCGTCAATGAGGGAGGGAAGCTATGGTCTGACCAACCTCGGTCAAGCGAGCGTGAACGGTGGTCGGTTGACGGTTGTCCGTGATCGTTGTCCGTTCACCGTCAACCGCCCACTGTCCACCGACCACCGCTCCTGGCACACTTCACGAATAGCTGGGCCGTGCGGCGGGCTGGACACCTGTAGTCTGACGACTCAGCGTCGTCAACAGAACGCCGGCCCGGCCGAAGTGACATCCTTGTACCCTGTTCTATTCCGGAGGCTCCCATCGACGCCGACCTGCTGCGCATACCCGTAGGCCCGGGTTCCATGCACGTCGAACGCTATGGTCACGGCGGCTCCGCCATTCTGCTCGTGCATGGCTTCGGCACCTGCAGCTTTCTCTGGCGGAACGTAGCCCCCGAGTTCGCGCTCGCGAACCGAACCGCATTCGCGATCGACCTCTTCGGGTACGGTGAGTCCGATCGGCCATTCGACGCCGACTTCGGCATCGCCGCACAGGCGGAGTATCTGGATCACGCCCTCACCGCGCTCCGCGTCGCCAAGGCCACGGTCGTCGGCGTCGACCTCGGCGCCGCGATCGCCCTCCGGCTCGCGGCTACCAGGCCGGAGCGCGTCGAGCGCATGATCCTGATCAATCCGATCGCGTACGACGACGTGCCCGCCAAGGACGTCAGGGACCTTCAGCGGAACACGGCTCGTTATGCAGTGCGCATCTCGCGTGGCATCCTCGGCGCCGCCCCTCTCATGCGCGATCTGCTGACGGAGAGCGTCGCCGACCCCGCGCATATGCCGGATAAGCTCGTTGCCCGCTACCTCGCGCCGTACGTCGGCAGCGAGGGACTGAACCACCTCCTCATCCTCGCGCGCTCGATCGACGGCGAAGACCTCGACGAGATCGAGCTCACCCAGATCGACCAGCCCACGCTCGTCGTCTGGGGCGAGCAGGATCACTTTCTCGCGCATCGTGGGCGGGACCGAGCGGCACCGGAGCGCCTGGCCGAAGAGATTCCTGGCTGTCGGATCGCGCGCCTCCCCAATGTCGGGCGTTTAGTCCCCGAGGAGTCGCCTGAAACGCTGATCAATCTCGTGCTCGACTTCGACGGCGCGAGTGCCGCGCGCGAAGCGCCGGGCGCGTGAAACTCTGCCCCAGCGACGGTTTATCAATCTGAGAACGAATCCACCGGAACGACTCGTGCACGTGTCCAACGTGTCATGATGTCCTCGAGATCTCACGGCTGACTCGTCCGCCCTTCCGCCCGCGCCGATGCTCAACGAATCGTGGCGCGAGCGCGTCTGTAGGATGAGGGCAAGCTTGGTTAAGTTTCTCTCGCATTTCACCCTCTAGACTTGTACATGGCCAAACAGAAGAACCGGAGCAGGACCCCAGCAGCCCCGACGGCGTTCGAGGAGGCCCGGGACGAGCTGTTTCAACACATCATGCGGTGCGGCGTCGTCGAATCCGCCCCTGAGCATCAGGTCGAGTGGTTCAGCGAGACCATGCAGTACATGACCGAACGCTTCCCTGAGCTCAGCACCGATCAGCTCGGCGAGCTGCGAAAGTTGGGCGAGCGCTTTGCCCAGCCGCCGAAGAAGCACGACGCTGCTGACGTCTCCGCAGCCTGACGAAGAATGAGAAACGCCTCCACCGCTCCGGTGGAGGCGTTTTTTGTTCTGCCTAACGGCGGCCCGGCCGGTACGCACGCGCCACCAATCCCACGCGCAGCCCACCACCAAGGCCCACCTGCAGCGCCGGGATGATCCCACCGACGCGCGGTGCTTCCACGTCGGCGACGACGACGAGATACGCGTGCGTCCGCGCCCCCTCGGCGAACAGAGCGCTCATGCCACCGCCGATCGACAACCCCCACGGCGATTCGCCGAAAGGATCGAGCAGAAACCGGACGATCGCGTCGCCCCGTCCGCTGTGATGATTCATTTCGTCGCTACGTGTCACGCCGCCCGCGCCGTCGAGCTCCAACCGCGCGTAGCTGCCCAGCGGAATGTTGACGCCCACGCCGGCCTGCAGCGTCCCATTCCTCGTCGAGCGCGGATCGATTGCGTCCGCCCTCAGCTCGAGCGGTGGGAACAC
>DATEPP010000223.1:0-3895 GCA_035273165.1 Gemmatimonadaceae bacterium | reverse complement strand
CGTTGGGGGCTAACGCAAGTGACGTGCGCCTGCTTGTGCTGCGGCAGGTAGGGCTCATGACGGCAATCGGCGGCATGATCGGTCTCGCTGGCGCGCTCGCGTTAGGCAAGGCAGCACAGGCCATGCTGTACGAGATGAGCGGCGCCGACCCGCTGGTGATGGTCTGCTCGGTAATATTCCTCGCATTGGTCGCCTTCGCGGCCGGCTACGTACCCGCACTCAGGGCGTCGCGAGTGTCGCCGATTCAGGCGCTGCGATACGAGTGAGGCCGGTGGTGCTAGGTGCTAGGTGCTAGGTGCTAGGTGCTAGGTGCTGGTAAAAAGCATTTCGCTCCGAACCACTCGCCACTCGCCACTCGCCACTCGCCACCAGTCACGAGTCACCAGCCACCAGCCACCAGTCACCAGTCACCAGTCACCAGCCACCAGCCTCACTCGTATCGCAGCGCCTGAATCGGCGACACTCGCGACGCCCTGAGTGCGGGCACGTAGCCGGCCGCGAAGGCGACCAATGCGAGGAATATTACGGAGCAGACCATCACGAGCGGGTCGGCGCCGCTCATCTCGTACAGCATGGCCTGTGCGCCCCTGCCTAACGCGAGCGCGCCAGCCAGACCGATCACGCCGCCGACTGCCGTCATGAGCCCTACCTGGCGCAGCACGAGCAGGCGCACGTCGCCCGCGTTCGCCCCCAACGCCATGCGGACGCCGATCTCTCGTGTGCGCTGCGCGGTGGAGTAGGCCAGCACGCCGTAGAGACCAATCGAGGCAAGCAGCGTCGCCAGGAGGGCGAAGGCGGCGGCGAGCGTCGTGATCATCCGGTCCTGGAAGGTGTTGATCCGAATCTCCTCGGGCATCGTCCGGAGGTCCTCGACGGGCAGCATCGGGTCGAGCCGCTGGACGACGGAGCGCATGGAGCGCAGCATCGTCGATGGAGACGAGGCCGTGCGCACATAGAAGTACATCGAGCTCACGTTAGACGACTGCCGATGGGGTGTGAAATACACCGGCGGGATCTCACTTTTCACGCTCGAGTATTTCATGTCGCGCACCAGCCCGACGATCTCGATGTTCAGCGGCAGCGTGTCCGAGGAGCCGATGGCCATCCGCTTGCCGACGGGGTTCGCACCCAGCCCGAAGCGTCGTGCAAAGGTCTCATTGACGATCGCTACCTTCGGCGCTCCGGCATCGTCCGCGTCCGTGAACTCGCGTCCGGCGAGTAGCGGCACACCGATCGCGCGAAAATGGTTCGATCCCACCGCATTGAAGCTGGAATTGGCCTTGGAATCCTGAGCATCCGGCTGGTAGCCCTGCACGCGGATCGACGTGTTCCAATTGCTGCCCGCGATGAGAGGAACCATTGCCGACGTCACCGCGGATGCACCTGGAAGCGCGGCGAGCTCTTGTTCGATCCGCGTGTACAGCGTGCGAGCACGGACTGAATCGTACCCCGTTCGGCTCGGCGTCACGGAGAAGGTGACGAGGTTTTCGACGCGGACGCCGAGATCGACGCGCTCGACCTTCCAGAGACTCTTGAGGAAGAGGCCCGCGCTCATGAGGAGCGCCATCGCGAGGGCGATCTGCGCCGTGGCGAGGGTCGTGCGGAATCGTCGCGCGGTGCGGCCCCCAGCCAGTTTGCCGGAGTTGTTGCGGAGCGCCGTGACGAGATCGGGGCGCGTGCTATGGAGCGCCGGGAAGAGACCGAAGGCGATTCCCGTCACAAGTGAAAGCAGGGCGGCGAAGCCGACCGCCGCCCAGTTCATGCCTAACGCCAGATCCTCGGTGATCTGTTGCGGCAACAGCGCCGACACCCCTTGCAGCGTCCACGAAGCGAACGCGAGGCTCAACACGCCGCCGATGACGGCCAGAGTCATCGTCTCCGTCAGGAGCTGCGCCAACAACTGGCGTCTCGTCGCACCTAACGAGAGCCGGATCGCCATCTCGAGCTCGCGGCTCGTCGCGCGGGCCATGAGCAGATTAGCGACGTTCGCACAGGCGATGAGCAATACCAGCCCGGTGATCGCGAAGAGCATGAACAGCGCGGGAGCCGCGCCGTGCGCCATGTCGCTCTGACCTCGTGCCCCAGGCTCGATCACCACCCGCTTCGCCAGAAAGCGCTTCATCACGGAGTCGCGCATGTTGCGCTGGAGCGGTGCTTCGACGCCACGGATGATTGGCTGATACACGCTATTTACCTGACTGCGCGCCTGCTCGATGGTCGCTCCGGCAGCGAGGCGTGCGAAGACATAAATCCAGTACGCTCGGCGATCGTCGATGCGGCTCTCGATGTCCCTGCCGATGACCGGTCCCATGGCAAGAGTCGCATAAAAGGCCGGGCGCGATCCATATGTCGTGCCGTTGAAGTCCTTCGGAGCGACGCCAACGATCGTACCCGGCCTGCCGTTCACTGTGAGTGTCTTGCCGATCGCGCCCGGATCCGCGCCGAGATTCGTTTCCCAGAACCAGTACGCGAGGACGATGGCCGGTGGGGCACCGACGGCATCGTCCGGTGGTGAGAGCAAGCGGCCTAACGCGGGGCGAATTTGCAGGATGGGAAAGTAGCTGCCCGAGACGAGATAACCGCGTCTCGCGAAGGCGCTCTGTCCGTAACTCACATTGGCGCCGATGTCGCGGTGTCCCGCAATCGCGGTGAACGCGCTCAGCTTCGCATTCTGGAGATCCCGGAACATCGGGTAGCTGAAGACGTCGTCGCATGAGCCAGCCTGGCCGCATGAGGTGCTTCCGTTCTTGGGGCCCGGGGCGCTGAAGTTCACCAGCCGGTCGGCACCCCGTACGGGTAGCTCCTGCCGCACCATGCGATAAAAGATCGAGTAGATCGCCGAGTTGGCACCGATGCCGAGGCCGAGCGAGAGCGCCGCGACGGCAGTGACAAACGGCGTACGCCCGAGCGTGCGAAGGGAGAGTTTGAGATTGCGCATGGTGCTCCAGGCAGAAAGAACGGGCGCCGCAAATGATCAGTCATTACCGTGTAGAGTCTCCTCCGGTTTCGACAACGCGTCAACAGCCGCGGATAATGATCGACCCCGTGTCACGCACTTTCTGTCTCGTCGTCGCGCTGTCATGTGCCCTGGCCGCCAGCGCCACCGGACAGCGGACGATTCTCGCCGTTGGCGCTCATGCCGGAGATGTCGAGCTCACGAGCGGCGCGCTCCTCGCGAAGCAACACCGCCTCGGCGATCGAGTTGTCATTCTGCATCTCACGCTCGGGGAAGGGGGAAATCCCCGCCTTGCGCCAGACCGCTATGCCGATCAGAAGCGACGGGAGGCCGTGGCCGCGGCAGCCGCACTCGGCGCTGAAGTGCTGTTCGGGCCGTATCGCGACGGCGAGCTGCCTGACGACGACGCGACGCGCCGCTACGTCGCCGACGTGATTCGCTCGGTGAAGCCGAGCTTCGTAATCACGCACTGGCGAGAGAGTATTCACAAGGATCACGCCGCCACGAGTCGGATCGTGACTGACGCCGTCTTGCTCGCGTCGCTCGAGGGCGTGAAGACGGAGCACGCGGCATTCCGCGGCGTGCGTGCGGTATGGTATGCGGAGAATTGGGAGGATGCATCCGGATTCCAACCGTACATTTCCGTCGACGTGACATCCGCGATGGACACGTGGCGCAACGCGGTGACGAAGTACGAGTTCGTTCGCGGCGGCGTCTCGGATTTCCGGTATCTCGATTACTACGACGCCCTCTCGATCGTTCGCGGAGCGCTGGCCCGGAAGGGACGCGCCGAGGCATTCGACATCGACGCGTCCGGCAAACGACGTATTCTCGATTCGCTGCCGTGAAGATCAGAGGAGAAACACGAACCGACTAACCGCCCACGCGCAACTTGAAGACGCGGCGAGCCGTCGTCGCCACGCCGTAGGAGAGAATCAG
>DATEPP010000222.1:0-13728 GCA_035273165.1 Gemmatimonadaceae bacterium | reverse complement strand
TGAACACGGGGTGGCCCCGGAATGGTGTCTGCTTGCCATCGTTGCGTGGTGACGCGGGCGCGAGTCGCTGCGCAATCAGCTCCTCCGCCTCGACGAGAACACGCGTCAGCCCGCGCGTCTCGACGTACGCTCGCTCCGCGTTGCCGAGGTGGAATCGGCGACGAAATGCTGAATTGGCGAGGGCAGCGAAAAGTTCGTCAAGTGAACGCACCCGACTACGTCGCCGGCGACCCTCCGAGCGCCTTCAGCAATCGATATGTGAACTCGAGCTGATCGTAGAATCCTTTCACGCTGATGCGCTCGTCGAGCCCGTGCGCGCGCGTGTCCGCCGGAATGTTGGGGTCGACGAAGTAGCCCGAGACGCCGAACACAGGAAATCCGGCGTTGCGCAGAAAGAGGCCGTCCGTGGCGCCGGTTTCCATCTCCGGAATCACCGGGAGCGGTCCCCATATCGACGCGGTCACCGAGCGAATCACCTCTTCGACCGCCGACGGCATCATCGATGGCGGGCTCGGGACGGCGGTGTCGGCGCGGGCGACGTCCACGGCGGTGTCGGACACGACCGCGCGCAGAGCACGCTCCACGTCCGACGCCTCCACTCCCGGGAACATGCGACAATTGACCGTCGCCGTCGCGCGTTGAGGAAGCGCGTTGACCGCGTGGCCGCCCTGGATCATCGTCGCGACGCAAGTCGTGCGAAGTTGAGCATTGTAGAACGGAGACCGTGCGGAGAGTCGCGCCACGGTGGCACTATCGGGAACCGCCGCCGCGCTGACAGTACGGAGATCCCGTGCCACGTCGCCTGTCGCCAGCGCCGCCGTGCGCCCGAAATACGCACGCGTGATGGCGTCCGTCTGCGCGGGGAAGTCGTATGCGCCGAGCCGCTCGAGTGCTCGCGAGAGACGGTAGATGGCGTTGTCCTTTTCGGGCAGCGAGCTGTGGCCACCCGGGTTGCGCACTGTCAGGTGGAACGTCTGGAAGACCTTCTCCGCCGCCTGGACATCCATGGCGATGGGCTTGCCGTCTCGCAACTCTCCACCACCCGCATCGGCGTTCAGCACATAGACTGGATTGCCGAGCAGATCCCGACGATGCTCGAGTAGCCACTGAATTCCGTTGTAGCCACCGCCGCCCTCCTCGCCCGAAGTGAGCGCGAGGACGTAATCACCCGCGGGCACGAACCCCTCCTGCTTCATGCGCAAGAGTGCGGCAACCCACGACGAGGCGCCGTTCTTCATGTCGAGGGTCCCGCGGCCGTAGAAGTGACCGTCGCGCTCCGTGAGCACGAACGGATCGAGCACCCAATCCGCGCGGTTCGCTTCGACGACGTCCAGATGGCCGATGAGCAGGATCGGGCGTCCCCCGCCGCGACCCCGATACCTCACGACAAGGTTGCGATTTCTGGCGTCGCGTCCCGTGTCCGGCCCGACGATCTGGATGTCGCTCGCCGGAAAACCGGCACCTCGGAAGCGCGCGGCCAGGAGCTCGGCGGCCTTCGTGGTGCTGCCCGCGGAGTACGTCGTGTTCGTCTCGACGAGCTCGCGCAGGACGCTTCGGCCGAGCGTCTGATACGGCGTGAGCGAAGCCGTTTGTGCCTGGACGACGGACGAAGAAGCAATCGACGCCAGGACGAAAAGACAGAAGCGAGAATGAATCATCAGTATCGCTAGTGAATCAATGAGTAATCACGACTGTCAAAATGAACGGATCAGTGAAATCCGCTATGGCTTCCATTCCGGTATCCGGCCTGGCGTCCACGGCGCCCCTGCCTGTTCGGCCGCTGTTTCGGCGGCGCGAAGTCGCGTATCGGCAATTGCACGGAGCCTAACGAGAGCCGACGCGAACTCGGTGGAGAGAATCTCGTACTGTCGCCGCTGAGTGGTGGTGGGCGGCTCGAGCGATCGCGCGCCCTGCGTCATCACCTGCATGCGACCCATGAGTGAGGGCGGCGTCGGCTCCTGCCGCCGGTTCAGCGTCGGATCACCATCGAGCTGCTCGCGGATCGCGCGCAGATCGGCGTCGATGGTCCGCACATCGGTGGACAGCTGCGCCGGCGCACCCGGTGTCTCTTCGATGGCGCGCCTCAGCGCCGTGACGCGGTTCGCCAGCTCGCCCGCGAGACTGTTCGCGCCCATCATGGCACGCTGCAGCTTCGAGGCCTGCTCCTGAAAGGCGATGATCGCGGCCGAGCGGCCCGCGTTCTCGTCGGAGTCGAGTAAGTACACGTCGAAGCGCTGCGGCGTGCCTAACGGTGTCGTCACGCCATCGACGCGCTTCGCGAGCGCGACCTGATACGTGCCCGGCGGGGCGAACGGCCCCACGCCGCCACGACCGCCGAAGCCGAACTCTTCGTCGTCCGGCGGGCTGCCCGCGCCGCCTCCGCGGCCGGCGAGCGTGACCGTCGGCCCGGGAAGCCGGAGATCCCACGCCACCCGCTGAAAGCCCTGCTGCACCGGACCGGCGATCTGCCTAACGACTCGACCCTGCGCGTCACTGATCGTGAGCTCGATCGCCGGCGGCTCCTCGCGATCCTCGACCCGGAGGGAGTCCCATGAGGGCGGAAAGACGTCACGGCCCTGACGCGACGCGGCACGCTCGGCCAGCTGCCGCTGCTCACGCCGGCTCCGAATCGTGTTCTTGAGGTAGTAGGTGAACATCGCGCCGTAGGGCGGATTCGGGGCTGTGTAGACGTCCGATCCCTGTGACCCATTGCTGCCCGGAGTCACGAAGTTCGACGGCGCAAAGAGCGGCGTGCGACGCACGGGGAATAGCGCCGACTCGTCGGCGAGCGTCTTTGCCGTCGTCGCGCGGAGCGGTGTGATGTCGTCGAGTACGTAGAACGACCGGCCGAAGGTCGCGACGACGAGATCGTTCGTCTGCTTCTGGATGGTGAGATCGCGCACCTGAATCGTCGGCAGCCCACCACGAAGTCGCGTCCACGTCTGTCCGCTGTTCTTCGTGAAGTAGAGCCCGAACTCCGTTCCGGCGAAGAGGAGGGAGGGATCGACCGGATCGTCGATGATCGCGTAGACCGTCCCCTTGCCAGGCAGGTTCCCGGCGATCGAAGTCCAGCTGCGGCCAAGGTCCGTGCTCTTCAGGACGTACGGCTTGAAGTCGCCGGACATGTGGCCATCGAACGCGGCGTATACCGTGTTCGCGTCGTGCGACGACGGGACGACACGCGCGACCTGCGTCGTGTCCGGGACGCCGGGGAAGCTCTCGATGCGGCGCCAGCTCTGTCCGCCATTCTCCGAGACCTGAATCGTTCCGTCATCGGTTCCGATCCAGAGTTGTCCTTCCTTCACCGGTGATTCGGCGACCGCGACGATCGCGCCGAAGAACGAGGACGATGTGTTGCGCGCGACCGCGTCGATAGACCAGACGCGATCCATGAGCTTGATCCGGTCGCGATCGATCTTGCGCGAGAGGTCCGGGGTGAGTGCTTTCCATGACTCACCGCGATCGTCGCTGCGATAGAGACGCTGCGCCGCGAAATAGAGTCGCGTGTTCGCGTGCGGCGAGATGATCACCGGCGAGTCCCAGTACCAGCGCAGTGCCTCCTCTCCTGGTTCGGGCTGCGGCACGATGGACACGGACTCGCCCGTGTGGAGGTCGACGCGCTGCAGGGCGCCGTGCTGCGATTCGTTATAGACGGTGTAGGGATCCTTCGGGTCCACCTTGGAGACGAAGCCGTCGCCGCCGCCGGTCACGCTCCAGTCGGAGTTGGTGACGCCGAGGTTGGACCGGGTGCGTGCGTAGCCACCGACGGAGCCGTTGTCCTGCGTGCCCCCGTGCACCTTGTAGAACGGCGCGTTCTGATCGACGTCCACCCGATAGAACTGGCCTAACGGGAGATTCGCGAAGTATTTGTACGTCTGACCGCGATCGAACGACTCGTACAATCCGCCGTCGCAGCCGATGAGCAAATGGTCGACATCAGCTGGGTCGATCCAAATGACATGATTATCAACGTGCTTGTTTCGCTCGCCGACAGGATGAAAGGAACGTCCCCCGTCCTCGCTCACCATGTTCCGCACGTCCACCGCGTAGACGCGATCGACGTCCACGGGGTCGGCGAAGAGCTCGGCGTAGTACAGACCCACGGTGTTGTAGTTGCTCATCTTCTCCCAGGACACGCCGCCGTCGCGCGAGCGGAAGGTGCCGCCGCGGTCGTTCGATGCCTCGAAGATGGCATAGACGACGTCGGGATTCACCGGCGACATGGCCAGGCCGATGCGCCCGAGCTCTGCGTCGTTAGGCATGCCGGCCTGGGAACGACGCCAGGTCGCGCCGCCATCGGTCGAGCGCCAGACGCCGGATTCCGGACCGCCAGCGACGTAGCCATAGGTACGACGAATCCGCTGCCAGCTCGTCGCGATGAGTACATCGGGGTTCCGCGGGTCCTGAACGATGTCGCTCACACCGGCCCATTTGCCGGGATCGAGGACCTTCGCCCACGTCCTGCCGCCGTCCATCGACTTGAAGAGCCCGCGATCCCCACCGGCACGACTCAATGGTCCCTGCGCGGCGACGTACACGATGTCGGAGTTACGCGGGTCGATCACGATCTTGCCGATGTGCTCCGATTCGCGCAGACCCATGTTCTGCCACGAGCGGCCGCCGTCTGTGGATCGATACACACCATCGCCGTACGCTACCGCTCGCTGCGCGTTGTTTTCGCCAGTTCCGACCCACACCGTATTCGGATTCCTCGGGTCGATCGTGATCGCGCCGATCGAGTAGGTGGACTGATTGTCGAAGACGGGTGTCCACGTCGTGCCAGCGTTGGTCGTCTTCCAGACGCCGCCAGCCGCGACGCCGATGTACCACGTCTTGCGGTCGCGGGGATGCACGGCGAGATCGACGATGCGACCCGAGATCATCGCCGGGCCGATGGATCGCATCCGCAGCCCCGAGTACGGGTCGGCACCCCGGCCCCCGTTAGGCGATGCGCTCGTGTCGCCGGGTGCGCCGGTCGTGTCCTGATTCGCCGCGCGGCGATTGCGGGTCGTGTCGGTCGCCACCGAACGCGTGCGGCCTGAATCCGAGGTGACGGTGCGAGGCGCGGGCGCAGGCTGGCGGCGCGGCGGCTGCTGCGCGAGCGCCACGGCATTCGACAGGGTGAGCCAAAGCAGTGCGCAAGGGACGGCACGAGATAGCCGAGAGCGAAGTGCGAAGTCGATCATCGTCGAGAGTCGGGATGAGCGGAAAGGTGAGGATGACACAGCCAAACATGACGCCGGAGACGCATTCGCGCGAGCGCAATGCTATCCTTCGTCGTGGTGCATCGAACACCTTGATGCACCGCCGTGGCCCACCCGAACACCAATCAAAACTCCCCATGAAACGCCCGCTCGCTGTCACGCTGGTCACGGTTACCCTGATCACAGCCTGCAACCGGGACCGTACCGTCAATACTGACTCCTCCGCTGCCAGAGCGTCCGTGGGACAGTCGACGGCCGCCGCACCAGCTACGGCGCCAGCCGCCGCTGTGACGATTATCAGTCCTGCCGAGGGAGCGACGACGGGAAGGGACGTCACCGTGACGCTTCGCTCAGAGGGCGTACGAATCGCGAAGGCAGACGGAGCTAGAACGGAAGGCGTGGGACACTACCATCTTTTCCTCGATACGGTTCCGACAGCGGACAGCCTTCCAATTCCGCCGAACTCGTCGAAGATCGTTCACATCGGCACCGGCGATTCGACGTACACGTTCAAGGGAGTGCCGGCCGGTCCCCATCGTATCATCGCTGTGATCGGCTATGGCAATCACGCGCCGATGCCGGGACGCCGCGACACCGTGAATTTCACTGTCAAGCCGTGATCAGCCGTCAAGGCAGCACCTGCAACTCCAGACGCGACGGACGCTGTGCTGAGTGATAGATGCGTTCCGTCGCTTTGCTGAAGTCCGCTGCCTTCGCCCGATAGATGTCCACGAACTTCTGCGGGTTGCGATCCACGAGCGGGAACCAGCTGCTCTGGATGTGGACCATGATGCGATGTCCCTTCCGGAACGTATGGAGCACGTCGTCCATTCCGAAGGTGACCTCCTCAACTCTGCCCGGTACGAAGGCTGCCGGCTTCGAGTAGCTGTTTCTGAATTTGCCGCGCATGACGTCGCCGCGGACGAGCTCCTGAAAGCCCCGCGAGGTCGCGCTCGTCGTCGGATCGGCCGGCGTCGAGTCAGGATGCACGTCGATGAGCTTTACGATCCAGTCGCTGTCGGTGCCGCTCGTCGAGACGAACAGAGTCGGCCGCACGGGACCGGCGATCGTGAGATCTGCCGCGAGTGGCTCTGTCTGATACACCAGCACATCGGGACGCGCCGACGTGAAGCGCTGATCGTACGCCATGTAATCCGGCTTCATCCCCGTGTCGTGCCGCTCGAGGAAGGGCACGGGCGTAGCAGGGTCGCTCATGTACTGATCGAACGCGTCACCCTCCTCACGCGTGGGAGCGACCAGCGACAGGGTGCCATTCGCGTGCAGGAAGAGCGACCGTGGCGTCGCCGTCTTCGGCGGCCACGAGTCGAACGTCCGCCACCGGTTGTCTCCAGTCTCGAACGCGGTCGCGGCAGGGAGGCCAAGATCCTCTCCGCCCTCGAGATAATGTTTGAAGAATGGAAACTCGACGCTGTCGCGGAAGTACCGGCTCGTTTCCGAGCCGAAGCGCAGATCGCCGAGCGCGTCACCGGTGCCACGACTCCATTGTCCGTGCGACCAGGGTCCGAGAGCGATCCGATTCGAGGTCCCTCGACTCTGCCGCTCGATTGCGTCATGCACGAGAAGCGCCCCGTGCAGGTTGTTCGCGTCGTACCAGCCGCTCACCGTCAACACCGCCGGCTTCACATCGCGAAGGTGTGGCGGCACTCGGCGCGCCTCCCAGAAGGTGTCATCGGTGCCGTGCGCCATCATGTCGTTCCAGAAGGGCGCCCGTCCCTTCAAATAGAGACGGTCGGCGTTCGAGAGCGGCCCCATGTCCAGGAAGAACTTGTATCCGTCGTCGGTACCGAAATCGAATGGCGAGGGATGCTGCGTCGTCGGCTGCGCGCGAGCGAGACCGCTGGTGGCGAAGAACTCGAACGCACTGGCGAGAAGGAACGCGCCGTGGTGGTGGACGTCGTCGCCGAGGAACCAATCGGCCTGCGGTGCCTGTGGCGACGCCGCCTTGAGCGCGGGATGAGCATTCACTAATGCAGCCGCCGTGAAGAAGCCCGGGTAGGAAATCCCCCAGATGCCTACGCGGCCGTTGTTGTGGGGGAGATGCTTCACGAGCCAGTCGATCGTATCGTACGCGTCAGTGCTCTCGTCGGTGTTTCGGGCGCCAGCCATGCCACGCCAGGGCGTCATGTGGACGAAGTTGCCGTCGGACATGTATCGGCCGCGCACGTCCTGGTAAACGAAGATGAAGCCTTCGTTCATGAAGGCCGGCGATGGACCGAGGGAGCGCGGATATGCGTCTGCGCCATACGGTCCGACGCTGTACGGCGTTCGTGTGAGCATGATCGCGTATCGCCGCGACGTGTCGCGCGGCTGATAGACGGCCGTGAAGAGCTGCGTCCCGTCGCGCATGGGGATGCGGATCTCGCTCTTTCCATAACGAGCGGCGACAGAATCGGGACGCTGCGCCGCGGCAGTCGCGGCGGCGAGAAAAACGAGACTGACCACGAGGGTCGCCGAACGCATGGCAGATGATCGCGGCGTAGGGAAGGAGCAACAACTTCATCACGGCGTGCAAGGCCGAACATCGCTGTCGTGGCATGGCGTGTCAACGCGAGCGATGCCGTGAATCTGTGTCCCGTTCCACTTGCTACACTGACGCCGCGCAGAGCTTCGTGGCCGAGAGAGCCTGGCGGTCAGAGTGGCCCCACTACCGCATTCAGGATTTGTAAGAAATCGCAGGATTGCATCGCCGTTGCCGACGCGTCGGTCATAGCTTCCCGCGACTCGTCGTCCGGGGAGATGGTATGACTGATCGTCGTGAGTTCGTGCGTCACGCTGCGCTTGCCGGGGGCGCTCTTGCACTCGGCTTCCGCCGTCGCCTAACGATTCAGCCCGCGCCAAAGAAGCTCAACTTGCTGATCCTTGGCGGCACTGGCCTCACCGGACCGTTCCAGGTGCGTTACGCACTCGCTCGGGGCCATAAGGTCACCGTCTTCAATCGAGGGCGGCACAACAACCGGCTGCCAGCAGGCGTCACCGAGCTCATTGGCGACCGCAACAAGCACGAGCTCGACCAGCTCAAAGGCAAGGAGTGGGATGCGGTGATCGACAATCCGACGTCACTCCCGTTCTGGGTAAAGGACGTCGCTGACGTACTGAAGGACAAGACGAAGCAATACGTCTTCATCTCCACGATCTCCGTGTACGCCACCAAGGGACAGACAGCGCTCGACGAATCATCGCCGCTGATGGAGTATACGAAAGGCGATCCGCTTGCCGTGACCATTCAGGACCTGATCAAGGACATCGAGGGCCTGTACGGCCCGATGAAGGTCGCGTCGGAACGCGAGGCAACCAAGTGGTTCGGAAACCGCACGACGATCATTCGTCCAACACTCATCGCCGGACCGGGCGACGATTCCTTCCGGTTCACCTACTGGCCTTATCGTATCGCGAAAGGCGGCGAGATCCTCGCGCCTGGAGATGGGCTCGATCACGTGCAGATCATCGATGCGCGTGACCTCGCCGAATGGACAATTCGCGTCGTCGAGAACGGCACGACAGGCACCTTCAATGCCGCCGGCCCCGCGTCGCCCATGACGATGGCCGAGCAGCTGTACGGTATTCGCGCTGCATTCGACGGCAACCGCGAACTGTCCTTCACCTGGGTTCCGGCCGATTTCCTCGCTGCACAGAAGGTGTCGCCGTGGGGCGACATGCCGACATGGATCCCACGCACTGATCCTGATTACGCCGGTGCCAACGCGTCGAATGCGCGGGCGCGCGCTGCCGGGTTGACCTTTCGGCCGTTGGCAGTCACGGCTGTGGACTCGCTCGAGTGGTTCAACGCATCGCCAGCGGACGCGCAGGCGCGTATGCTCAAGAGCGCCGGGATCGACGCTGAGCGTGAGCGGGCAGTGCTCACGGCGTGGCATGCGGTGAAACATTGACCCAGGAGTGTACATGCAGCTGCAGCGCGTCGCGTCGGTGCTCATCGTTATCGGACTTGCGGCGTGTCAGACGCGCGGCGTCAGCACCGGGCCGACGCCAGTTGCAGTCGATAGCGCGCGGCGAATAGCCTCCGCGCCAGCGGACGTCGCACCGACGAACAGGTCGCTGCAATTGCTCGTCGTCGTCACCGATGATTGGACCGCCGTTCCGGGTGTCATACGCCGGTATGAGCGCGACGGAGTTCGCGCCCCGTGGCGCGCTGTAGGGAACGAGGTACCCGTTGTCGTTGGCGCCGCAGGGCTCGGTTGGGGCGACGGCCTCCATGGCATCGGAAGCCCCGGCGAGCCCGGACCAGTCAAGCGCGAAGGAGACAACCGCTCTCCTGCCGGTGCCTTTCGCCTCTCGTCGACCTTTGGCTACGCGCCGAGAAGCTCGCTCTCGTGGATCGAGATGCCTTACGAGCAGGCGACGGACGCCTACAAGTGCGTCGACGATCCGAGCTCGCTGCACTACAACCAGATGCTGTTCAGCGATCGCGTAGCACGCATCGACTGGCGCAGCGCGGAGGACATGCATCGCCCCGATTCGCTCTACCGGCTCGGCGTGGTCGTCGAGCATAACGCGAACGGCCAGGAGATCGGTGGCGGCTCCTGCATCTTCCTCCATATCTGGCCTGGGCCAGACGGAAACACGTCGGGATGCACTGCGTTCAACTCGAGTGCGATGCTCGAGGTACTGGCGTGGCTGCGGCCGGAGTCGCTGCCGATTCTCGTTCAACTACCGCGGAGCGAGTATGAACGGTTGCGCGGCAGATGGGCACTCCCCTAGTCGCGATTTGCTCTAGCGATCAGGGGATCTTTGCGCGCGCGCGTCGCTCCGGTGGGCCGTGAATGCACCCGCCAGCCCGACGACGGCGATGGCGACGACGATGGCGGGAAGGATGACCGGGCGTGACATCGACAGAGACTGCTATCTCCGCGGACTTGTCACGTCCGGTGGTCATCCCAAGAGCTACCGGGACATACTCATTTCGTTAGGCGCAACGGCAAGCGCACCCGCACGAGCGCGAACCACACCTTGCCGCTGACGCCATGCCACAGCCGCGCTGACGCTGATGCCCACGGCGATCACAGCGAGTGCTACGGAGATGCTCGACGGCTTCGTGACCATGTCGAAGACGACTCCGAGAGCCACGCCGGTGTTGATCAGGGGCAGCACCGCGACGAGGGGCGGCGGCGCGAGCCGCGGCGCGGGAGCATCCGGGGCCTTGCTGGCAATGTTTTCCAACACCGTCTTCAGCGCCTTTGCCTTGAGGCCGAGATACGTCCCGCTACCGAGGAGCAGGATGACGCCGATGAATCCCCCCACGACGAAGCCTGAGGACCACCCACGTCCACCCGCCACGCTCACCATGTAAACGCCGGTGAGAAGAAACGCCGCCAGGCAGATGGGGAAGAGCTTGGACGTGGAGATGAGAAGCTCGTGCCACTCCAGTGCCTCACGAGCCGTCCCCGCTTTGATACGGCGTCCGACCGCGAGCTTCGTAACTGCCGTCGCGCTCGCCGCGACGATGAGTGTCACGATGTGAAGGAACAGGGCGATGTGATAAGCGTCCATGGCTGTGCGCGCGAGAGAGGTCCGTTGATGTCCAACCAGATGACGCTGCGGAATCTCACTCGCCATGCTTACTGACCGCTTACAGCGTCGAGGCACACCGCTACGCCAGCGCTGACAGCGCCCCTGTCGCCCCTGTCGCGATTTGTCGTATACTAGGCAGCCTTCGCCGTCCTTCCTCCCCCGGAGCTCCCCTCGATGCACCCCGCTCGCTCCTCGTCAGGCACTCACCGCCGCGCGGCCCGCGCCCGCCTTGCCGTCGCGTCCGCGATCGCCGCCGCCGGGATCGTTCTCGTCGTTGGCCCGCGGAACCTCACATCGCTCGACGCCGCGCCGCGTATGGGTCCGGACAGCATCACCTTCGCCGCCGACGTCGCACCGATCCTGTATAAGAACTGCGTCACCTGTCACCGACCTGGTGGCATCGGCCCCTTCTCGATGCTCAACTTCGACACGGTAACGGGACGCCTCAAGGACATCGCCGACGTCCTGCACGAGGGCAAGATGCCGCCCTGGCACGCCGTCGCGCCGCCGGGGACGTTCCGCAACGAACGCCGCATCACCGACGCGGAGAAGCACACGATTCTCCGATGGATCGCAACCGGAGCACCGTTAGGCGACCCGGCACGCATGCCTCCCGCGCCAAGCTTCCCCAGTGGATGGGAGATCGGGACGCCAGATGCCATTGTCACGATGCCGGAGGCGTTTCACGTCCCGGCGCGTGGAACGGTCGAGTACATGTACTTCCAGGTCCCGACCAACTTCACGGAAGACAAGTGGGTCGAGGCCATCGAGATCATGCCGGGCGCACGCGACGTCGTGCACCACGTTCTCGTGTACGCCCGACCGCCCGAAGGTCCACCGCCTAACGCTGCGGCCGCTCCCGTTGTTTCCGCGGGCGCACCGGCCGCCGCGCGTCCCGCGCCAGCGAAGCCGGTCTTCGTCATGGACTCCAACGCCAAGCTGGACGACCCGCCGCGCAAAGACACACTCCACGCGCCACCGCGCCGGATGGGTGGGCTGATCGGCAGCAGCGCCGTCGGAACGAACGTGTTGACCTTCCCCGAAGGCACCGCGCTCCGCATTCGCGCCGGGTCGATCCTCACCTTCCAGATGCACTACACGGCGAAGGGGCACGAGCGGATGGATCGAACGGCGATCGGATTCCGTTTCGCCAAGCAGGCCCCGGCTGAGCAGATCATCGCCTCCGCCTTCTTCAATGGGCAGTTCACCCTGCCGCCCGGCGCAGACGATGTGATGGTACCGTCGACGCTCGGCATCAACGAACCAATCAAGATCTACGGACTGCTCCCTCACACGCATCTTCGGGGCAAGCGCTGGCAGTACACGCTCGTTAGGCCGGATGGCTCGTCCGAAGTGATCCTCGATGTGCCGAAATACGATTTCAACTGGCAGACGTACTATCTCTTCGCCAAGCCGCTCGAGGTTCCTGGCGGCTCCCGCATCATTGCCAAGGCCTGGTACGACAACTCGGCCGAGAACGAGAACAACCCCGATCCGGCGGCGACGGTGCACTGGGGCGACCAGACTTGGGAAGAGATGCAGTACACCGGCATCCTCTACAGCGTCAACAGCCGCCGGCTCAGGCCGGAAGGGAAGTAGAGATGAAGCGCGAGGACTATCTCCTTCGGATGATTGCTCAGATGGGGCTCGTTCTCGCGCGCGTGCGTCGCCTGTTGCTCGAGGGCAAGAACGCGGAAGCGGGCCCTGAGCTCGAGCAGGCGGCGCTAGGAGGTGGGATCGACCTCTCGCTCGTCATCGCCCTCGACGAGCCGAGCTTGCGACCGCTGCTCTTCACCGGGGGTGAGCTCGATCGCCCGAAGTGCGCGTTCTTTGCCGAGGTCGTGTACCTGGAATGGCGTCGGCAGTACGCGATGGGCAACGCCGAGCGTGCGGAGCGCTGTGCTCGACGCGCCTTGTTGCTCTTCTCGCTCGCGTACGAGGGAATCGTCGTAGACGACGAAACCCGTCAACGCATCATCGAGCTACAGGGGCGGAAGCCTGCTGACCATCAGCCCGACTCGGCGGCAGTCGAGACGAATCCATGAGTTGTCGTGGCGCCTCCTGCTCACTGGCCCCGCGACGGTAACACGGACAGAATCTTCTCATCGCTGGTGAGCGTCACGTTCATCGACTCGCCTGGCATCAGCGTGAACGGTCCCGTCACGACGACGCGTCCCGTCGGAAAGATGCGCGCGACAACGTTCACTCGACTGCTCGCGCCGGTGATCGAAGCCGGGACGCGAAGCGTTTCCGTTCGCGAGGCGAACACCGTACCGATTCGTACGGGATCGCCACCCGAGCCAATCGCGTACACGTCGGCCTGATCCGGAGAATCGTTGCGGAACACCACCACCGATTCCGGCTGATTGCCTCGGTGAAATGGGCCGCAGCTGGCCAATCCCATGCCGGCAGCGACCACGACCAGAGCGCGGCGGATCTGAATACGCATGAACTCTCCTCGGCGAAGGCTGGGCCGCGTTAGCCTGCAACTCCCGCGCTCGTACGCGCGCCAATGCATTATCTTGGACGCGCACCTCCCGCCCGTGAATGCTCCCTTCCGACGGCGCACCGCTCGTCCCCGCGCCCAGCAGATCACATCATCATGATGAAGACACGCCTCCGTTCCGTCGTGTGGCTTTTCGTCGCCACTCTTGGCCTTGCTACCGCGCGCGCGGCCGACGCTCAGAACAAAGAGCCGTATCCCGGCTTCGATGCGTATGTCACCAAGGCGATCCAGACCTGGAAGATTCCCGGGCTCAGCATCGCCATCGTGCGCAACGACTCGATCATCTACGCCAAGGGCTTCGGCGTGGCGAGCGTGCAGACCCACGCTCCTGTGAATGAGCGAACGCTGTTCGAGATTGGCTCGAGCTCGAAAGCCTTCACGGCAACGCTGATCGCGATGCTCGTCAGCGACGGCAAGATGCACTGGGACGACAAGCTCACTCAGTATCTTCCCGACTTCCGGATGTACGAT
>DATEPP010000221.1:0-2827 GCA_035273165.1 Gemmatimonadaceae bacterium | reverse complement strand
AGGGTGACGTTGCCGACGGAGTACTCGAAGAGCTGTCCGAGATCCGTTCCCTGCGCGACCGGCAACACGGTCTGATCCTCTTCGCCGCTCATCGCCGTGACGACGACCTCCGACAGCATCGTGCTGGCGCCGCGGATCTGTGTCATCCCGTTTCCAGCCCGCGCGCCTAACGACGCCGCCGGCGTCATCGCGACAGAATCCATGCGCGTGGAGACGCCATTCTCATACAGCGGCGGGCGGAGCCCGGCGAACAGCCTGGGCACGACCGTCGGTCGCGTCGCGTAAAGTGGTTGATAGAGATTCATCACGAACGAGATCGGGCGACCACTCACGAGCGAGAGCGAGACATCGTTCCAGTCGCTCTCGGTCTGGTTCTCGACGATCGCCCATCCCTGCAGCTGGCTGTGCTTCTCACCGAGCAGGAGGCGATAGCTCGTCTTCCACACCGGGGCTTCGACGATGTAGCCGATGCGCACACGGCGCTCCCCGCTGCCGTTGAAATCGACGGTCACCGGTTTTCTGTCCTGATCCCGCGCCTGCACGAGCGCCGCGAGCGCTTTGGTCAACTCCTCCTGCAGCTGCGCATCATCGAGTGACAGTCCACTGACCGACGGCAGCTCGATGGCGCGGATGGTTCCGTCCGAGAGGAGGTCGAGTGTCGGCACCACCAGGGCATCACCGACGCCAGCCGCCTTGCGCCGGCTCTCGACGCCAAGGATAGTGCCCGCGAGTCGCTCCTGACCGACGTGCACCGTCACGTGCGCGCCGCGCAGCTGATTGAGGAGGTCAGCGAGGCTCGGGTTGCTCGTGATGTCGACCTGGAAGCTCTTGAGCGCTCGCGAAAGTGGCGCCTGTGACGGATACGTCACCGCGTTCACGTGGCCGCCGTCGCGATCCTGCAGTACGAGCGACTTGAGCACATCGTTGATCTGATCGGCCTTGAATCGAAGCTCCGTCGCCGCGTGGCCGGACACGACACCATCGTGTTGGTAATAGCCGACGCCCGAAGAGAAGAGAACGACCCGTCGCATCGGCACCGTGGCGTTCGTGGTGAACGGCGTGGACTGCGCGGGTAAGCGGAGCGCGGGCAGTAGCGCGAGCGACAGCACGAATGGTTTGAGCATGACGCCTCCGTCGGCGGGGGCGCGCGCCCGGCATCGTTAGGTGCCGGCTCGTCGCCCTACTCTCCTGCCAACCATGCGTGCCGGCCTTTCCGTCACGTCGAGCGCTCGGCTCCAGGTGGCGGCGGAGAGGTCGTCCTCGTTCGCCTAGCCGCCAGCGATCGCTCCGATCACCAGGAGCGGCTCCTTCCCCGCCGCGACGGGCTCCGGCAACGGAGCGTCCGGCGGCTCGCTCGAGAGATCCTCCTCGCAGGCGAAGAACCTAACGAGTGGCCGCCGTCGCTGGCTGTCGTGGTCACGCATCGTGCCACGAAGCATGGGATACCGGCGCTCCACGGCATCGAGTACCGACCGCTGCGTCACCGGTCCCTGCACCTCGACGGTGATCTCGGTCCCTGTCTGCGCGAGGATGCGCAGCGGCGGCGGTAGGACGATGCGAATCACGAGAGCGTCTGCACCTCGACGGAGAGCACCGCCGGCAGATCGCGGACGATCGGCGACCAGCTGTCGCCGCCGTCAGGGGACGCGTACACCTGTCCACCCGAGGTGCCGAAGTACACGCCGCAGGGATCGAGCGAGTCGACGGACATCGCGTCGCGCAGCACGTTCACGTAGCAATCCTTCTGCGGCAGTCCCTTCGTGAGCGGCTCCCACTCGTTGCCGCCGGTCTTGCTGCGGAAGACGCGCAGCTTGCCCTCGTGCACGTAGTGCTCGGAGTCGGACTTGATCGGCACGACGTAGACCGTCTCCGGCTCGTTGGTGTTGACGTCGATGACGAAGCCGAAGTCGGTGGGGAGATTGCCACTCACCTCGGTCCACTGGTCGCCGGCGTTGTCGGTGCGCATCACGTCCCAGTGCTTCTGCATGTACACGGTGTTCGGCCGCGACCGATGCATCGCGAGACGATGGACGCAGTGCCCAACCTCGGCCGTGGGATCGGGAATGTACTGCGAGCGCAGACCCTGATTGATCGGCTTCCACGTCTCTCCACCATCGTCGGTGCGGAAAGCGCCCGCGGCGGAGATGGCGATGAAGATGCGCTTCGGGTTCGTCGGATCGATGAGGATCGTGTGCAGGCAGAGACCACCCGCGCCCGGATGCCATCCGGGACCAGTGCG
This sequence comes from Gemmatimonadaceae bacterium, assembly GCA_035273165.1. Taxonomy (GTDB): domain Bacteria; phylum Gemmatimonadota; class Gemmatimonadetes; order Gemmatimonadales; family Gemmatimonadaceae; genus AG2. Next base: position 588 of record DATEPP010000221.1, on the reverse strand, counting down.
ATGCTTCCGCAGACCGGAGAGCTCCTCCCAATTCTGCCCGCCGTCCGTCGAACGAAACATCGCGGCATCCTCGACGCCGGCGTAGACGGTGTCCGGATCGCCTAACGAGGGCTCGAGATGCCAGACGCGCTTGAACTCCCAGGGGTGCGGGCTCCCGTCATACCACGCGTGCGTCCCCGGAATGCCGTCGTAGGTGAACTTGTTGCCGACGGTTGTCCACGTCTTGCCCCCGTCATCGGAGCGCGGCAGCACCTGCCCGAACCAGCCGCTGCTCTGCGAGACGTAGATCCGGTTCGGATCGGCCGGCGAGCCTTTCATGTGATAGATCTCCCAACCGGCGAAGTGCGGCCCGGAGACGGCCCAGTCTTTTCGCTTGCCGTCCGCGGTGAGAATGAACGCGCCCTTCTTCGTGCCGACCAAAACCCGTACGCTGCTCATCCGCTCTCCGATCCGGTGGGGCGATAAGAATATTTCGGGAAACGGGGGATGTCGATCCATCACTGACTCTGAGCTCGCGATCTGAGAACTGAGATCGATTCTTTCCGAATGTGGCGAGCCGGCATCTCACCCACGACAGCGAGTCCAGGG
>DATEPP010000220.1:0-2457 GCA_035273165.1 Gemmatimonadaceae bacterium | reverse complement strand
GTATCGAAGGATTTCTCCCCCGCGACGAGCTGCTCGGCCAGATCGAGCTCGGCCTCGGCTTTCTCGCCGTCAATCGGAAGGATTGGGCCGCCGCGCGTCACGAGTTCGAGCAGATCGTGGAGCAGTATCCGGACACAGCCGCGGGCCCCGAAGCGCTCTACTGGAGCGGCGTCGCGAAATATAGCGCGAGCCACGATCCAGGCGAGCTGAAAGCCCTGGGCCGTCAGTTCAAAGAACGCTATACGGACACAGCGTGGGCGAAGAGGGCGTCTATCTGGTGACGGGTGACGGGTGGCGAGTGGCGAGTGGCGAGTGGCGAGAAGCCGATTGTCATCCTGAGCGCAGCGAAGGATCTGCACTACCGTCGTAAAAGGCTTGGAAATATCCCTGACGAGAGAGTGACGGGAACGCAGAGGCCGCAGAGTGCGCAGAGGCCGCAGAGAACTGCCAGAGAGCGGCAACGCCTTTTTCAAAAGGTCGTTGCCGCTCTTTTTGTCAGCGGTTTCAGGGCGTGTCAGTGTCGTCAGCGGCCTACGAGGAGCGGCGCGCCACCAGCCACCAGCGTCACCGCCTCGCCCTCCACATCGACCGCAACACGCCCATGAGAAAAAGCGCGGCGATGATTGCGGCGCTCGTGGCCATGAGCTTGTCACCGCGCACGCGCGCGAGATACGCAATCACACCCGCGCCGGCGGCGAGGACGCCGAAGACGAGCTGCTGCGCCGCGGCGTAGACGAGATCCGCGCTCTCCCGCAGCCCCTGCACTCGCACCTCCAGCTCGCCGCGATTCGCGCGCCCGACGAGGCGATTCACGCCCTCAGGGAGCGTCAGCACCGAGAGCGTCATGTCCTTCACCGCGGCCCGAACGAGACTCACCCAGTCCTGTTCGCGGCCGAGCACGAACTCCTCGAGGTAGGGCTGGATCGTGCGCATCGGCGCCATCGATGGATCCAGCGTCGTGCAGAGCCCGAGCAGGAGAAGCACCGTGCGCTCGAGCAGCACCCAGTCCCTGGGCACCTGAAAGGTCTGCGTCAGCTCCCGGAAGGAGACATCGAGCTTGCGGAGGTCGGCCAGCATCTCGGCCTTGGCGCGGACGTCGACTTGAACATCCTTTAAACTGAAGGACTCCAGCGAGACCTGCTCGAGGAAGCGCCGCTGGAAATAGGCGATGACCCGCTCGGCCACATCCTCCTCGGGTGGCGCACGGCCATCGCCCGTGACGCGCGCGACGAATCCCATCCGGCGCAGCGCCGCGCCGATGCGGGACGCGTCGCGTTTGATCACGCCCTCGAGGAACTGTGGGATGCCCTCCTTCATGTCGCGCGACAGCTCGCCGACGGCACCGAAGTCCACGAAGACGATGCTTCCATCGTCCCGCACGAGAATGTTGCCAGGATGTGGATCGGCGTGGTAAACGCCGTCCACGAAGATCATCTGGCAGTACGCGGTGAGAATCCGTTGCGCCAACGCAGACCGGTCGATGCCGCGCCGCTCGAGCTCGATCAGATCCGTCACCTTCGTCGCCTCGACGAGCTCCGTCGTCAACACCTTTTCCGTCGAGAGCTCGGGAACGACGACCGGAAAGCCAACCATCGGATCGTTGACGAAGCGCGAGCCGATCGTCGCGATGTGCTGGGCTTCCTTCCGGAAGTCGAGCTCCTCGCGAATCATCGCGCTGATCTCCGTGTGATACGACTCGAGGCCACGCAGCTTCGTGAAGAACTGCGCGATGCCGAGGATGCGACGGATCGCGGTGAGATCGAGCTGGGCGATCTCGTCGATGTCGGCGTGCTGTACCTTGACGGCGACGCGTCGGCCATCGTGCAGCTGCGCCTCGTGCACCTGGGCGAGCGACGCGCTCGCCATCGGCTCTGGATTCCAGCACGCGAACAGCGACTCGGGTCCCCGCCCGAACTCCCGCACGATGCGCTCGACGATCTCGTCGACGGGTCGCGCCGGAATCGAATCCTGCAGACCCTCGAGCTCGTGCCGGAACTCTTCGGGGAGAAAGTTTGCAAGAATGCTAATCAGCTGGCCGACCTTGATGAACAGCCCGTCGAGCTCGAGAATCGCGCGTTCGACGCGGCGCGCATTCACCCTGTGCCGCTCCATGAGCCGCTGCCGGTAGCCTTCCTGGCTGAGGAATGGCCGGCGCAGCCGCAGCGCGAGATAGCTCGCGAGGACGCGAAAGGTGACGCGGTACGCCTTGACGAGGCGAAAGCGCGGGCGGCGGTGACGGGCTGGCACCATGCAAAGCTCGTCGCTCGTGCGGGCGCGGTCCAGTTGGCGCTCCACGTAGGTGGCCTATTCCCCGCCGCTTTCTCGTTCAGGAAGCACGACGTTCGATCCCCACCCCGCGGAGGTCCCTCATGCGTTTCACCGCTGTCGCTGTTTCGGCCGCCGCGCTCTGCGCGCTGGCCTGTGCGGATTCTGCTACGCCCCCCACGACACCGTCGA
>DATEPP010000219.1:0-8377 GCA_035273165.1 Gemmatimonadaceae bacterium | reverse complement strand
CGTGGCGCAGCTGCTCCTCGCCTTCGCTGCACTCGCGGGCCTCAAGGGTCGGTGGGCGATTCTGACGAGCCTCTGGTTCTGGATGCCGCACATGGAAGGCCGGCGCACGCTCCTGCTCATGACGACGGCGGCGAACGTGCTCACGTTGATCCTCCTCGCCGTGCCACTCGTCTGGCGCTACTCGAACAAGGTCATCGCCATGGCCGCGCCGCGCCGCGTATGACCGTGATGACGCTGCTCACCCTAATCCACATTGTCGTTGCGGTTTAGCTTGCGCAGAGTCGACGCGTTACACGACCCTTACTGACACCGTTCAGTATCTACCGACCGCCGCGAGGACTCGCATTGATAACTGCACCGACGGCGGCGTCATGACAATGAAGTCGGCGACGTAGGTGACTGGACGCGCGGTCGTCATTCAAACCTCGTTCATCGGCGACACGGTGCTCACGACGCCACTTCTCGCCGAGTTGGCAAAGCGTGCCGAAGTCGACGTTGTCGTCGCCCCGAGGTCCGCACCGCTCCTCGCCAATCACCCCGCCATTGGCGACGTAATCGTGTACGACAAGGCCGGCAGTGACCGCGGTGTCGGAGGTTTTCTCGGGATGACGCGTCAACTGCGCGAGCGTCGTTATGCAGCGGCCTATCTCGCCCAGGGTTCGGTGCGGAGCGCCGCGCTTGCGCTCGCGGCGGGGATCGGTTCGCGCATCGGCTTCGAGACCTCCGCGGGACGGCGCCTTTACACACGACGCGTCCCGTACATCGAGAATGAGCACCATGCATCGCGTCTGCTGCGACTCTCGGGAACCGAGCAGGGTGCCACACCGCTTCGCCCGAAGTTGTTCCCCGGCGAGGAAGAGCGGGCGGCTGTCGATGCGCTGCTACACGACGTCGGCGTCACGAACGAACCCTTCGTCGCGGTCGCGCCGGGCAGTATCTGGGCAACGAAGCGGTGGCCATTCTACGCGGAGCTGGCCGATGACATCGAAGGACGGATCGCAATCGTCGGAGCCGCCTCCGATCGTGACCTTGCTAGACAGATAGCGGCGAATGCCGGCTCGCGTGCCTTCGATGCGACAGGAAAGCTCTCGCTGCTGGCGTCGGCGGAGCTAATCGGACGGGCGCGCGCACTCGTCACGAACGATTCCGCGCCGCTCCACCTCGCCTCGGCCATGAACACGCCGACTGTGGCGATCTTCGGACCGACGGTTCCCGCGTTCGGCTTCGGGCCACTGGCCTCACGGTCGACTGTGCTCGGCCTCGACGTACTCGCTTGCCGGCCGTGCGATCGCCACGGTCCGCAACGCTGCCCCCTGGGCCATTGGCGCTGCATGCGCGAGATTACGCCGCGCCAGGTCGCGCTGGCGTTGCAGGAGCTCCTCGCGCCTTCGCCTCCTCCCACCTCCCGCCCCGAGCATGGCTAGCAAGAAGCGAAAGCGGTACATCGTCGGCGTCGATCTCGGAGGCACGAACATCGTCGCGGGCGCGATGTCGGAGGACGGGAGTGAGTCGTACGGCATGCGGTCCATCCCGACCTCTCCCGAGCTCGGGGCCGAGGCAGTCGCCGATCGCATCGTGGGGCTCGTCGAAGGCGTGATCCTCGACACGATCGCAGCGACGGACGCAAATCGACGCGACTTCATTGGCGTCGGCGTCGGCGCACCCGGACCGATGGATCGCCAGAACGGCATCGTCGTCGTGGCACCCAATCTCGGTTGGCGCGACTTTCCGCTCCGCGACCGCATTACCGAGCACCTGGGCATGCCGGCGACGCTCGACAACGACGCGAACTGCGCGACGGTTGGCGAATGGTGGCAGGGCGCGGCCAAGGGCGGTCGAAACGTCGTCGGCATGACGATCGGCACTGGCATCGGCGGTGGGCTCATCATCGACGGCCAGCTCTTTCACGGTGCGTCGGACGTCGCTGGCGAGATCGGGCACACGACCATCGATCTCAACGGGCGCCACTGCAAGTGCGGCAACTATGGGTGCCTCGAGGCGTACGCGTCCGGTCCCGCGATCGCGACGCGGGCGCGCGAGATCCTCGTTCGTGAGGAGAGCGCCTCGCTCCTTCCGAGTCTCGTCGGCGGCCAGCTCGATCGGATCACGGCCCAGACGGTGTACGACGCCGCCAAGCGCGGCGACGCCGTCGCGAACGAGATCGTCCGCGACACGGCCCGCTACCTCGGTGCCGGCGTTGCAAACTTGCTCAACACCTTCAACGCTGACGTCGTCGTCATCGCCGGAGGCGTCACCCAGGCCGGCGACACGCTCTTCGTGCCGCTGCAGGCCGAGGTGCGCCGGCGAGCGTTCCGACCCGCGGTCGACGCGGCGCGCATCGTTCCAGGCGCGCTCCCCGGCACGGCTGGCGTCGTCGGCGCTGTCGCCACCTTCCGTCTCGACCGCGGCCTCGGCCTCGATACCTGACGCGCGCCGGCATGACAGGATCGAAACGGCGCCTCGGAGTCGTCGGCACATTCGTCTGGGACGTGATCTACGGCCGCGACGTGCGCGCGGTGCCCATCGAAGAGTGGGGAGGCATCACCTACGCGCTGGCCGGTCTCGATGCCGCGCTGCCGGACGATTGGGAGATCGTTCCGCTCATCAAGGTCGGAAGTGACCTCGGCGCCCGCGCACAGGCCTTCTTCCGCTCGCTGCGGCACGCCGCTCCAGACGCCGCACTCGTCGAGGTCGACGCGCCGAACCAGCGCGTCGAGCTGCGCTATCACACCGATGATCGCCGAAGCGAGTTTCTCAGCGGCGGCGTTCCTGGCTGGGCGTGGACGGGACTCAAGCCGCTGCTCGATCTTGCGCGGATCGACGCGCTGTACGTGAACTTTCTCAGCGGGTGGGAGCTCGACCTCCCCACGATGCAGATGCTCCGGGGCTACTTTCGCGGCCCGATCTACTGCGACCTGCATATGAAAGTGATGGCCGTGCAGCCCAACGGTCTTCGCACGCCGCAGCCGTTGCCTAACGTGGCGGAGTGGTGTGGATGCTTCGATTTCCTCCAGGTGAACGAGGATGAGATGGCGATGATGGCGCCGGACCCGATGGCGCTCTCCGCCACGGCGCTCGCGGCTGGCGTCTCCTGTCTCGTCGTAACGCTCGCGCGGCGGGGGGCCATCTATTTCGCGGCGCCCGGGTTCGATTCCATCACCGACCTTCCGCGCCGTACTGGTCTCTCGACAGCACCCCGCGGCGGCACAGGCGCGCTCGGTGCGGTACGCACCGCGCTCGTGCCAGCCGAAGTTCCGCGCGTTGGCGATCCGACCGGTTGCGGCGACGTTTGGGGGGCGACGTATTTTTCTCGGCTGATCGCGGGCGACCGGTTCGGCGATGCCATCGCGGCCGCACACCGCGCGGCCGCACGCAACGTCGAGCATCGTGGGGCAACCGGCCTCGCCAACTTCTTACGCGGAGAGCTGAGCCTCAGGTGACGACCGTCGTCAACGTACCCCCATCGCTGGACGATTACTCGTTCGACGACGTCCTTCGTCAGTTGACCGGCGTGCCGGACGACGCAAAGGTCCTGCTCGATGCCCGCCACGTTCGCTGGGCGTCGCCCTTCGGCCTCACCGCGTTGCTCACCTTCGCGCAGACGCGCGCCGAGCTCCCCGCGCTCGCGGTGCCCGAGCTCGAGGAAACGGCCTCGTACTGGGCTCGCGCTGGATTCTTCCGCCACGCCGAAGAGCTGTACGAGCTTCATGGCAGCTACCCCAAGCGAGCCGCCGGCTCCGACAGCAACGTGCTCCTCGAGATCACGAGCGTGTCGAAGAGCGAGGACGTCCACGACGTCGTCGGCCGTATTCAGCAGAAGGCGCAGCTCATGCTGCGCGAGCTGAACCTCGACGCCAAGGCGACCGTCGGCTTCGCGATGACACTCTCCGAGATCTGCCAGAACATCGTGGAGCACGCGGGGCGCGGTGGTTGGGTCATGGTCCAGACGTACCGGTGGACGAAACGCCTCGGTCGTCGCGTCGTTGTCATCGCCGTCGCGGACGCTGGCGTCGGCTTTCGCCAGTCGCTCGAGAGCGCGCCCGGCAAGGAGCGTGGCGATCGATGGGACGACGCCGCGGCTCTGGAAGACGCGGTGATTCGAGGCGTCAGTCGCTTTCGTGATCCCGGTCGCGGACAGGGACTCGCGGGGGTGCGACGCTACCTCGGCCGCTGGGACGGGAAGCTGGCGGTACGCAGCGGGACAGCGCGCATAGCCATCGTGCCGAACTGGGACGACGACGTACCGCTGGCCGAGCACTTGCCTCCCTTCCCCGGCGCACAGGTTCAGGTGACGATTCCAGAACGGGGTAGCGCGCAGCCGAATCCACCCGCCTCAGGCCGAACGCAGCGGTGATGAATCACATCGACCTCAGCTCGGTGCTTCGTCAGACCGTATCGTGTGATCTGTACTCGAATCTCGTGACGCGCCCGACTGGGGCGGCCGTTCGTCACCAGATCGAGCGGCTGCTCGACGACGCCAGCGATCGCACACTTACGGTGATCGATTTCTCCCAGGTGTCGATGATCGATTTCTCCTGTGCCGACGAAGTCATCGCGAAGCTGCTGATGCGTCACGAGGCCGCGGACTCGCCGCGCGAGGCGTACTTCCTCTTTCGCGGGGTGACCGACGAGCACTGGGAGGCGATCGAGGCCGTCCTCGAACGTCGCGGGCTCGCGCTCGTGCTCGAACAGGCCGACGGCGTTCACGTCGTCGGGACGCTGAGTACGGAGGAGCGACGCACCTGGGAGACGGTCCGCCAGCTCGGCCGCGCGACGGCCACGCAGCTCGCCGAGCGACTCGAGCTCGCGACAGCCGATGTCCAGCGCGCGCTCGAGGCGTTGCGGCGCCGGCGGCTGCTGATGCGCGTGGGCGAGAGCTACGCGGTCGTGGGAGGCCACCGTGGCGGATGATACCCTCAACCGACCGCTCCGGGTCGCCCGGCTCCTCTCGACGAGCGCGCGTGACGCGGAGCGTGGCCCGATGGTCTTCATCCATCCCGAGAACGCCCGTGAGCGTTTGCTCATCGACGGCGAGCTCGCCTGGGTGTACGGACCGCGGCGGCAGGAGCTGGCAACGGTGCGCGTGGATGAAACGGTCCCTTTTGGCGACGTCGTGCTCCGCGACGTCGTCGGCGCATCGCCGTCGGAGATCGTTCGCGTCATCAAGCCGGACCTCGATAGCCGGGGTCGACGCGGTGCGCTTGCTTGAGAGCTATCAGGTAATAGCTGATAGCTAATAGGGACTTCGGACCAGGCATCTATTGACTAGAAGCAGATCCCTCGTCGCTGCGCTCCTCGGGATGACACCTGTCATCCCGAGCGAAGCGAGGGATCTGCTTTTCACCACATCAACGCTTCGCATCCTTATCCGGATCGCTAACAGCCATTAGCTGATAGCATTCTCTAAAATGCCTACCCGCAAATCCCGCACTCTCGACCTCGCGACGCTCGCCCTGCACGCGGGTAGCGACGAGCACGACGCCGACACACCCGTCGTGTCGCCGATTTATCAATCGGTAAACTTCGTTCAGCAGGTCGGCACCGCCGAGGGGCTCCGCTACCCTCGTTATGGCAATGCGCCGAACGCGGAGATCGTGCAGCGTCGGATTGCGGCCCTCGAGGGCGCCGAAGCGGCTGTCGTACTCGGAAGCGGCATGGGAGCCACGGCGTGCGCGCTGCTCGCTCTCCTCCGACCCGGCGATCACCTGCTCGCGAGCGCGTGGATCTACGGCGGCACACAGCGGCTCTTCGAGCAGGAGTTCGCCACGCTCGGCATCGGCGTAACGCTGGTCGATCCAACGGAGACTCGCGTATGGCGTCGCAAGATGCGCAAGGAGACGCGCGCGATCTTCGTCGAGACGCCGGTGAATCCGACCTGCCGCGTTCTCGACCTCCGTCCCGTGAGCCAGTTCACGAAGGATCAGGGGATCGCGCTCGTCGTCGACTCGACGTTCGCAAGTCCCGTGAACCTCCGACCGATCGAGCATGGCGCGGACGTCGTCATCCACTCGGCAACGAAGTACCTCAACGGGCATCACGACGTGTTAGGCGGCGCGGTCTGTGGCACCGAAGCGTACATCGAGGAGGTGCGGCAGAAGATGATGGTGTGGGGTCAGGCGCCCGATCCCTTCGCCTGCTGGCTCCTGGAGCGCGGAATCAAGACGCTGGACGTGCGCGTCCGCCGCCACAACGAAAATGCGATGGCACTCGCCACCTGGTGCAGCGAGCGAAAGGAGATCAAGCGCGTCCACTACCCCGGACTTCCCTCGCATCCCGATCACGACGTCGCGCGCACGCTTCTTGATGGGTTCGGTGGTATGATGGCGCTCGAGCTCGCAGGTGGGGCACGTGCTGCCGAGCGGTTCGTGCGCAAGCTCAAGCTCTTTCGCCACGCGCCGAGCCTCGGCGGCGTGGACTCCCTCGTTTCGGAACCGCGGTTCACGTCGCACGCGCATGTGGACGCGGAGCAGCGTGCGCGTGCCGGCGTGCCGGACGGATTCCTCCGTCTCAGCGTCGGCATCGAATCGGCCGCCGATCTCATCGCCGACATCGAACAGGCGCTGCGCTGACTCCTCCATGACCGAGATCGTAAGTCCCGGACTCGGCGACCGCCGGAGAGTCGAGCGGCGCACCAATCAGAACCTCGCCGAGCTGACGCTGCCGGAATTCCGGCGCATGCTCGTCACGACGACGTTGTTTGTCATCGTCCTCGTGCTGTTCCTGTACATGGTACGTACGGTGATCATCGCGACGATCCTCGGGGTCGTCGTCGCGGTGTATCTGCGGCCGGCGTATCTGCGGTTGTTGAAGGCGATCCCCAACAAGACGACCGCGGCGACGCTGACGCTGCTGCTGGTCATCGTGCCGCTCCTCGCGCTGCTCGTCTACAGCTATCTCGAGATCGCGGACGTTGCGGCGTACGTCGACGCACATCGGCAAGAGATCGCCGCCAAGATCGACGCGGCGCTCCATCGCATCCCGTTCATGCAGAACGCGAATACCGGCGAGTCGGTCGAGCGCTGGGTGGTGATCGCGTCGAATTACGGGACGAGCATCCCGAACGCGATTCGAGCCGCTCTCGGCACGTTCGCGATCGCCGCGACGATCTTCATCTTCACGGCGTTCTATTTCATGATCGACGCCGAACGGATCGCGAGCTATCTCCGCAGCAAGATCGCGCCGCGATATCAGGAGCTGATGACGTCGCTCGAAGAGAACGTGCGGGGCGTGCTCTACGGGGCGATCTACTCGACCTTCCTCACGCAGGCGATCAAGTCGGTGATCATCCTGGTGATGAATCTCGCCTTTCACGTTCCGCTCGCGGGCGTCCTGGCAATCCTCTCGTTCGTCATCGGATTTTTCCCGATCGTCGGCTCATGGAGCGTGTACCTCCCCGTTGCCTGTTGGCTGGCGATCTTTCGCGACGCGCCGGGCCAGGCGCTCATCATGGTCGTGATCGGTTTCTTCGTGAACACGATCTACATTTCGACCTTCCTCCGACCGAAGATCGCCGCCGAGCGCTCGAAGGTCCTGAACTTCTACTGGATGCTGGTTGGCCTGGTGACGGGAGTCTACACGTTCGGTCTCGTTGGAATCCTGCTGGGCCCGATCGTCATCGGCCTCCTGAAGGCCATCCTGGATACGATCACGACGAGCTCCAGTTGGCGACTGGTCGACGCGGATGGTGACGGTCTCACCGACGACGCGTCTGACAGTATGCCATGATTCGTTTCACCAAAGTCACCAAGGATTATCCGCGGCTCGGCGCAGCGTTGAACGACGTCTCCTTCAACGTCGGCAAGGGAGAGTTTGTCTTTCTCACCGGACCGAGCGGCGCCGGAAAGAGTACGATCCTCAAGCTGATCTACATGGAGGAGCGGCCCACGGATGGCGAAGTTCGCGTGGCCGGCATGAGCTCGGTCACGATCCGACCGCGCGACATTCCGAGGCTCCGGCGTAAGCTGGGAATCGTCTTTCAGGACTTCCGGCTGCTCGAGGACCGCACCGCCGAGGCGAACGTCGCCTTCGCGCTCGAGGTCACTGGCACTCCTCGGTCCTCGATCGGGAGTAAGGTGAGCCGTGTGCTGACCCAGGTCGGGCTCGCGTCGAAGGCGACTTCGTACCCTCGCGAGCTCTCCGGCGGCGAACAGCAGCGCGTTGCCATCGCGCGCGCCCTGGTGAACGATCCGATCCTGCTCATCGCCGACGAGCCGACGGGCAACCTCGACGACCGTGCGACGCGTGGCGTCTTCCAGCTGCTGCGCGACATCAACGCGAGCGGCACTGCGGTACTCATGGCAACGCACAACCTCGATCTGATTCGCCGCTCCGACTATCGGTCAATCGAGTTGAATCGTGGCAAGATCGTCTTCGACTC
>DATEPP010000218.1:0-5662 GCA_035273165.1 Gemmatimonadaceae bacterium | reverse complement strand
ATCAAGAACAACAGCCTGAGTGACGACGCTGGGTACTTCTACTATCTCTCGGCGCAGCAGTTCAACCCCCAGCAGATGGACCTGTTCATTCGCACACGTGGCGACGCCTCGCGTCAGGCCGAGTCGATTCGACGCGAGCTGCAGAAGCTCATGCCCAGCCCCGCTTACGTCACGGCGACGCCCTTTGCGGACATCGTTGGTGGTGAGATGCGCTCGTGGAAGCTCGGCGCGACGATGTTCGTGGTGTTCGGTCTGCTGGCGCTCACCCTCGCGGCGGTAGGGCTGTACAGCGTCATCGCGTACAACGTCGTTCAGCGCACGCACGAGATGGGAGTACGCATTGCCCTGGGTGCGCAGCTCCGTGACGTCGTGAACCTCGTCGTCGGCCAGGGAATGCGCCATGGCGTCATGGGCATCGTCATCGGTGGCGCGATCGCGTTCGGCGCCGCGCGATGGATGAAACCCCTGCTCTTCGATGAGTCACCGCGGGACCCGCTCGTGTACGCGGTCGTGACCATCGTGCTTCTCGTTGTCGCGGTGACAGCGAGCTGGATCCCAGCCCGCCGCGCGGCCCGCGTCGACCCCAACGTCGCGCTCCGAAGCGACTGAGGAGTGGCGCGGGCCGCGGGGCCCTGTCATCCCGAGGAGCGAAGCGACGAGGGATCTGCTTTTCCGCCTTGCGTGACATCCCTGCGGCGCAACTCCTGAGCGAACGCTGATGACGCTGACAAGTCGCTGAAGACGCTGACGGAAGAGCGGGAACGCCTTTTTTCAAAAGGGCGTCCCCGCTCTTTTGTTGTTTCTGCGACATCTGCGCAATCAGCGTAATCTGCGTTCAGTCCCCTTTCTTCCTCAGGGATGCCTCCAAGGCACAGTGAAAGCAGATCCCACGTCGCTACGCTTGCGCTTCGCTCGTCGGGAGGACAGTCGCGCCACGCGCCGCGTCTTGCCTTGTTCGCCAAAGTATCGTACCTTGGCCGCCAAGGTATCATGGAGAGCGTGCGCCCGTGGATTACGACCGCGAATTCCTCACTGGCACCGTCGGGGTGCTCATCCTCTCGCTGTTGAGTGAGCGGGCCATGTACGGCTACGAGATCGTGCAGGAGGCCGACCGGCGCAGCGCGCAGCAGTTCCGGATGAAAGAGGGCACCATCTATCCCGCGCTGCATCAGATGGAGCGCGCGGGGCTGCTCCGCGCTACCTGGCGCGAGAGCGAGACCGGTCGACCGCGGAAGTATTACTCGCTCACTGCGAAGGGACGGCGCCAGGCAGACTCCAAGCGCAAGCAATGGGAATCGATCTCCGCGGCCATGCGCGCCATCCTTGGTGGCGTCCATGGCTGACCAGGAGAAGCTGCAGACGTTCATCGATCGCGTCATCCACGAATCGCGCATCACCGACGCACGCGAGCGGGACGCGTTGCGCCGCGAGCTCGAGAGCCATTTCGCCGACGTCGCGGACTCTCCCGAGGGGCTCCGCTCGGCGATGGAGCGATTCGGAAGTCCGGTCGAGGTGGGCGGAGCACTCGATCGAGCGCACCGCGGTTCCCTCTTCGTTCGGCAGCTCGTGCGGCTGGCTCTCGTGATCGGGGCATCTGGAGGCGTCGCGCTCGTACTGCAATTGGCGACAAACCTTCGACGCGACGCCCGCTCCGATGCAGTCGTCCTCGCGCCGGCGTTCGCGCGGTCGATCGCCTTCTCGTCACTGCTGATCGTGCTCCTCATCGCCGCCTGGGAGCTCGACGTCGAGCCCTTCTGTGCACGCCTCGAGCGACATCCACTCCGTTTAGTCGGCACGGTCGGCGCGCTCGCGCTCGTGATGCTCACCTTTCACGCCGCGACCAGCACGCTGCTGCCACCGGGGATCGCGCTTTCCGCGAGCGCCGTCGATGTCGCCATCTGGACGTGCACCGTCGCGATCCTGGCGCGCGCGGACCGCATCTTCGCCCGCGTCTTCGCCAATCCGCCCCGCCGAGGAGCTCCGTGATCAACGACCTGCGACACGCGTGGCGCGCCATCCGCCGCGCTCCCATTCTCGCCGCCGTCGTCGTCGTGTCGTTAGGCATCGGGATCGGCGTCAACACGACCGTCTTTTCCTGGGTGCAGGCCATCGTGCTGCAGCCGCTCCCGGGCGTCGAAGACGTCGCGAGCTATCACCTCGTCGAGCCGCTGTCAGATGGAGGAACTCATCCTGGCGTCTCGTGGCCCGAGTATCTCGACCTTCGCGCGCGGGTCACCGCTCTCCCAGAGCTCATCGCGTACCGGATGACGCCGTTCACCATCGGCACCGCCGATCACGCCGAGCGCTCGTATGGCCTGCTCGTCTCGGGGAATTACTTCCAGGGTCTTGGCCTCCGTCCGGCGCTCGGCCGGTTTCTCCACGAAGACGAAGTCGCGCGCGCGGGCGGAGCCCCGGTGGTCGTGATCTCGCATGGCTACTGGGAAACGCGATTTGCGAGGAGCAGGAACGTCATCGGTCAGACACTGCGCGTGAATGAGCGTCCACTCACGATCATCGGTGTCGCCCCGGCGGGCTTTCAGGGTACCGTCCTCGGTCTCGATTTCGACCTCTGGGTTCCGGCGACGATGGCCCCGGTTCTCCTCGGTGCCAGCCGTGAGTTGGAGGATCGTGGTAGCCGCGGCTACGCGGTCATGGGTCGTCTCCCCCCGCGCACGACGCTGGCCCGCGCGCAGAGTGAGGCCGATGCGGCGATGCGCGACCTTGCCGTGCGGTATCCCGAGTCGAACGCGGGGGTGCGCGCCGAGGTGCGGCCCTTCTGGCGCGCGCCGCGCGGCCCACAGCTCATGCTCGCCCGCGCACTGATGATTCTGCAGGGCGTCATGATCCTCCTCCTTCTCGCCGTTTGCGGGAATACGGCGAACCTCCTTCTCGCACGGGCGAGCGCGCGACAACGCGAGGTCGGTGTTCGTCTCGCCCTCGGAGCCGGACCGTGGCGCGTCACCTCTCTGCTTCTCACGGAGAGTCTGATGTTGGCGCTCGCGGGCGCAATCGTCGGAACGGCCCTGGCGATCTGGGGAACGCAGGCACTGCGCGCGGTGCCGATGATCAGCGCGTTTCCCATCAAGTTCCAGACAAGCGTCAACGCCACTGGATTGGCCTTTACGCTCGCACTCGGCCTCGGGTGCGGAATCATCTTCGGACTGATTCCTGCGCTGCAGCTCGCGCGCGTCGATCCGCTGCTCGCGCTCCGCAGCGGCGTGCACGGCGCTGGCCGAAGTCAGACGCGCAACGCCCTCATGGGAGCGCAGGTCGCGCTCGCGGTCATCGTGCTCACCGCGGCAGCGCTCTTTCTCCGCAGCTTTCGCGAAACGCGATCGACGGATCCGGGCTTCCGGCGCGACGGAGTTCTCCTCGCCGCCTACGACGTGAGTGCGCGCAATCCGGACGAAGAGCGCAGCCGCGCCTTCGCCACCGACCTGTTGGGCCGCCTCGCGACTCTGCCTAACGTGGACGCGGCGGCGATCGCGACCTCCGTGCCGCTCGACATCCACGGCCTGCCCGTGCGGTCTTTCACGCTGGAGGGCCGGGCGCGAGGGGACGACGTTCCCGATCGGGCGTTGAGCAACATCGTAACTCCGGGGTATTTTCGCACCCTCGCGATTCCGTTTCGCGCCGGCGGCGACTTTACCAGTCTCGGCGACGCGACTGCCCCGCCCCAGGTGATCGTCAACGACGCGTTCGTCCAACGGTATCTGGGGGCGGCCGGGGCGATCGGCCGCCGTCTCGTCTCGCGCGGGCGCACGTACACGATCGTCGGCGTGGTCAAGACGACACTCTACGACTCCTTTGGCGAGCGCCCGACGCCGGCGATCTATTTCTCCTACCGCGATCGTCCGGCGGCGACGGGAGAGATTCATCTGCATGCCACCAGCGGATCCGAATCGTTGGCGGCGAATATCCGCCGCGCCGTTCGGGACCTCGATCCAACACTCGTCGTCTACGACGTTCGCACACTGGACGAGCACATCGAGAAGAACCTTTTTCTCCGGCGCATCCCGGCGCGAATGTTCGCCGTCCTCGGTCCGCTCCTTCTCCTCCTCGCGGCGATCGGCATCTACGCCGTCGTGTCTTACTCGGTGTCGCGACGCACGGTGGAGATTGGCGTCAGGCACGCCCTCGGAGCCACAGCAAGGCGCGTCGTACTCGAGATCGTCTCCGACACGATGCGCACCATTTTCTGGGGCGCTGCCATCGGCTGGCTCTTGTCACTGCTCGTGGAGGTCCACGCCGGCGGAGGCGTGCTCTACGTGCCGATCGTCCTCGGCGTACCTGCACTCCTCTTCGCCGTGGCCGCCATCGCGTGCTGGATACCCGCCCGGAGAGCCGCGCATGCCGATCCCGTGGCCGCACTCCGCCGCGACGGCTAGTCGTTGGCTACTCGGCTCTCAGCGTGATCGCCGGGTCGACGCGCGCGGCGCGCCACGCGGGGAGCCAGCACGCCAGCAGCGAAACGCCGACGAGTAGCGCGCCGACGCCGATGTAGGTCACGGGGTCGAGACGCGAGACGTCGAACATCAGACTCACGAGCGCACGCGTCGCCGCGACGGCGCCGACAATGCCGATGACGATGCCGACAAGAACGAGCGCGAGCCCCTGCCGAACGACGAGCGCGAGAATGCTCTGGCGCGTCGCGCCCAACGCCGAGCGTACACCGATCTCCCGCATTCGCTCGCTCACGCTGCCGGAGAGCACACCATAAATCCCAACGGCGGCGAGGACGAGCGCCGCGATCGCGAAGCTCTCGATGATCACCAGCGCGAAGCGCCGCTCCGCAGCCGAGAGCGCGATCAGCTCGTCCATCGTCATGACGCGTTGAATCGGCTGATTCGCGTCCACCGACCAGACGGCGCGCTTGATCGCGGGCGCGAGCGCTGCCGCATCGCCGCTCGTTCGCACCACCAGCGATTGCACGTTGTCGACCCACGACCAGTGGCCCATGGAGATGTAGAACGCGTCCGTCGTGGTGGACGCGAGCGATTGCTGCTTGACGTCGCCAACGACTCCGACGATCAGGTCCCACGGGCGGTCGCTCCCCGTTTCCGGACCGAACCGCACGCGCTCGCCGATCGGGTTCTTCGTGCCGAACTTCCGACGCGCGAACGACTCGCTGATGACGACTGCCTCGGGCATCGCGTCGGCGTCCGTTGGATTCAGCAGGCGGCCCCTCCGCAACGGGATGCGCATCGTCGCGAAGTATCCTGGCGTTACCACGTAGCGCAGCGCCGCTCCGTCTTCCCCTGCCTTGAGGGACGGTGTCGACGCCGCCTCGTAGCCATATCCATCGAGGTCGTCGCTCAACGGGAGCTGACTCGTGAGCGCCGCCGAGGTGACGCCCGGAACCTGCCGCGCGGCGTCGAGTGCCCGCTCGTAGAACTGCCGGCGAGCCGTATCCGATCGGTAGGCCTGGCCTGGGTCGATCACCTGCATCGTCAACAGATGTGAGGCGTCGAACCCTGGCGCCACGGCGAAGAGACGTTCGAGACTTCTCAACAGCAGGCCGGCGCTGACGAGCAACACCAGCGCGAGTGCCACCTCGGCGACGACGAGCGCGCGACGGACGCGGCTTCGTCCCCCGGTAGCGCGGCGCGAGCCGCCTTGCAGCCACTGGCCAATTCCGCGCGCCGAGCCGAGTGCGGGTATG
>DATEPP010000217.1:0-11092 GCA_035273165.1 Gemmatimonadaceae bacterium | reverse complement strand
TGAAAGACATGAAGAAGGGCACGCCCACGAACGTCAACACCGGCTCCGCCAACCCCGACGAGACGGAAGTGCCGCTCGGGACGGGGCAGATCGATTACCGCGGCGTGCTGCGCACGGCCCGAGAGATTGGCGTGGAGAAATACTACGTCGAGGACGAGACAGCGCAGCCCTTCGCGACGATGCCGCTAACGATCCGTTGGTTGGAGACCGTGCGCTACTGATAGCCGCTCCGTTCTCTGACGAATCCCGACACTCGCTACCCGATTCGGGCGAGCTCGGCGCGAGCTTTGTCGAGGGTGACGCCGAAGTCGAGAAGAACCTGCGCGGCGATGCCGCGTTCTTCACGCACGAGACCCAGGAGAAGATGCTGCGTATCTACGGTACCGGCACGCGCCATCCTCGCCTCGGCCATCGCGAGCTCGAGGACGGCTCGCGCCCGCGACGTGTACGACAGCTGTTCCTCGACGCCCTTCGGCCGGCCGCGAAGCACGGTCTGCTCGAGCACCTCTCGCAGCTTTTCTTGATCTACGCCCAGGACGTCGAGCACGACGCCAGCGGCGGACGTCGCGCCATCGTCGTTCCGCTTCGAATCTTGAAGTAGCGCCAGCAGGAGATGCTCGGTACCGACGTGCTCGTGTTGAAGGCGCGCGGCTTCTTCGCGCGCCTCCCCCAATACCCCGCGCAAGCGGTCCGAGAACTCGAGTGCGTCCACGTGGCTAGTCCCTGGTCGTCGAACAGGCTATGACCCCGGTGACGGAGCCACAAGTCGGACAACTTCGGTTACCATAACGATACGGCGGTCGCGTACACCTCTCGCTCTATACCGGCATGTCCGATCTTCTTGCGGCGCGCTCGCAGATGGCGGTATCCCTCGCCTTCCACATCATCTTTGCGGAGGTCGGCATCGCGATGCCGTTGATGATGACCATCGCCGAGTGGCGATGGCTGCGCAGCGGCGACGAAGTCTATCTCGATCTGGCGAAGCGATGGGCTAAAGGCACCGCGATTCTGTTCGCCGTCGGCGCCGTGTCGGGCACGGTGCTGTCGTTCGAGCTCGGTCTCCTCTGGCCCGGGTTCATGCGATACGCGGGTGCCATCATCGGCATGCCGTTCTCGCTCGAAGGGTTTGCGTTCTTCACCGAGGCCATCTTCCTCGGCGTCTATCTGTACGGCTGGGATCGTATTCCGGCGCGAGCGCATCTCTTCTCCGGCTTGCTGGTTGCTGTCAGCGGTGCACTGTCGGGGATCTTCGTCGTCATCGCGAACGCGTGGATGAACGCGCCGACCGGCTTTCGAATCGTGAATGGGCAGCCGACCGACGTCGATCCGATCGCCGCGATGGGAAATGCCGCGGCCCTATCGCAGACGATACACATGACGATCGCCGCCTATGCCGCGACGACGCTGGCGGTCGCCGGGATTCATGCGTACGTGCTGCGTCGACGCGGGGGAACGCCACTCACCGAGCCACTCGCGCGCTTTCATCGCGCCGCCATCGCCGTGACACTCTCGATCGGCATTCCGGCAGCGATTCTGCAGCCGATTTCCGGCGATCTGAGCGCGCGCTTCGTCGCGCGATTCCAGCCGGTAAAGCTCGCCGCCATGGAAGGACAATTCGAGACGGAGCAGGGAGCCCCGCTTCGCATCGGTGGGCTACCCGACATGGACAGGCGCGAGACGCGCTTCGCACTCGAGATTCCGCACGCGCTATCGCTCCTCGCGTTTCACGATCACAACGCCACCGTACGTGGGCTGAACGCATTTCCACGCGCTGATTGGCCTCCGGTACCAATTGTCCACATCGCCTTCCAGGGGATGGTCGCCCTCGGCACGGCCATGGCGCTTGTTGCGGTCTGGGCTGCGGTAGTGGCCATTCGACGCCGCGCGCTACGCTACGAGTCAACGGACCGCGCTCTGTTGCTCGCACTGGTAATCGTCGCGCCGTTCGGCTTCCTAGCCACCGAGGCCGGATGGTTCACGACGGAGGTGGGCCGTCAACCTTGGATCGTGTACGGCGTACTTCGAACGCGCGACGCGGTCACTCCGATGCCAGGGCTAATCATCCCATTTGCCCTCGTTACCGCGCTTTACTGCGCCCTTGGTGTAATCGTCGTGTGGCTACTCTGGCGTCAAATCGTGAAGACATCCGGCGAGCCGTCGGTGTCGCGTCAATCGCCGTCCGCCGCCAAGAGGAGCGCTGCGTGAGCTCGGTTGCGACCTACCTCACGCCGCCCGCACTCGTGGCTGGAGCGATCGCGGCATCGCTGAACGTCTACGCGGTCACCGCTGGGGCGGACTTTGGAGGCGGACTCTGGGACCTCTTCGCGTCTGGCGACCGCGGGAATCGCCAGAGGGCGCTGATCGCGGAGGCGATCGCGCCGATATGGGAGGCGAATCACGTCTGGCTCATCCTCGTCGTGGTGTTGCTCTTTACCGCGTTTCCGCCCGCATTTGCGCAGTTGATGACGGTGCTGCACATCCCGCTGTCGCTGATGCTGCTCGGGATCGTACTTCGCGGGTCCGCCTTCACCTTCCGCAGCTACGATAGCCGGCGCGACTCCGTGCAGCGCCGATGGGGCCGGATCTTCGCGATCGCCAGCACAGCGACCCCGCTCCTCCTCGGCACGATTCTCGGCGCGATCGCGACGGGTGCCGTGGGTGCGCAGGACCCGACGACCGCCACCAACTTCGTCGCCTCCTACGTGTGGCCCTGGCTGTCGCCGTTTCCGATCGCGGTCGGCGTCCTCGCGCTGGTGCTATTCGCGTTTCTCGCCGCTGTCTATCTCACCATCGAAGCATCAGATGATGACTTACGGGACGACTTTCGCGTCCGCGCGCTCTGGTCGGCGGTAGCACTGGTCGTAGTCGCGATCGCTGTACTGGTGCTGGCGCGGTCGGAGGCGCCACTCGTCTGGCACTCGCTCATGGAGGGTAGTGTCGCAATGGCTCTCCGCATCGCGGCGACCATCGCTGCTCTCGGTGCCATGTTCGCCCTCTGGCGCCGCTCCTATCGTGCGGCTCGCATCGCCGCGGTCGTCGAGGTGTCGCTGATTACGTGGGGTTGGGCCCTCGGGCAGTTCCCGTACATCCTTCCGCCCGAGATGACCGTGCAAAGCGCTGCCGCGCCGACGAGTACGCTCGAGCTCCTCCTGGTCGCCCTGGCGGCGGGCCTCGCCATACTTCTACCGTCGCTTAGATACCTGTTCAAAGTATTTAAAGCGGGTTACTCGAAACTGTCGTGACCGCTTAGAACCGCCGGGCGTCGGCTAGATAGCGAACTGAGCATTCGTTCGCTTCTCTAGCCGGGAGGCGCTTGCGGGACTTCGGATCACGTCTCAGTTCGTGTCGCTTTGCCGCGCTCAAAGTTATAAGTTGTTGCATGGTAGTATCTTGCGGAACGCCTCCTGGCGCTATCGTCGGCGAGCCAATACAGCAGGGCGCTGCTGTTCTGGTGACTCATCGCGAATCAACCGACGAAGGTGGTGGATCAGCGGTTACTGCCGGCACGAGCGCATATCGATGGACTCACCCAGGCACGCTCCGCCTCTACGTCCAGGGCTCGTCGTCGCTGACTGGCTGGTCGCCGCGGCACCTCGCCCTGGTCGATGAAGCCGTCCATGCGTGGATGGTGTGCGACGGCGTGCGCATCGATGTCGTGAGTTGGCCGGTCAATGCCGACGTGCGGCTCTACTGGACGGATCGGCTTCCGCCTACGAATCCAGGCGTGACGATGCTCTACCGAAATTCCTCTGGCCGACTGACGCATGCCGACATGTTCATTTCGGTTCAGCCACCGCCCTGGCATACCGGCACACCGGATCGCGTCCTCTACGCGACCATCGCCCACGAGCTCGGACACGCGCTGGGGCTGCCCCACGATCCGTCTGCCGAGGCGCTGATGCACCCATCACCTCTGGTGACCGAGGTGACGAAAGTCGACATGGCCAGACTCGGCGCATTGCTCCGGGGGCCCTGAGCACGAGCTGCTCGCGGCGATAGGTTGCGCGCATGGACGCGCCGATCCGGATCATCGTCGTGATGGGGCCGGCGGGGGCGGGGAAGACGACCATCGGTCTGGCCCTCGCCCAGTCGTTAGGCTGGCAATTCCTCGACGCCGACGATTTTCACTCGTCGGCGAACGTCGAGAAGATGCGCAACGGCATCGGCCTGACCGACGACGATCGCGCACCGTGGCTCGCGTCGATGCATGATGCCCTCGAGCATGCTCTCACCAGCGGCACGAGTGTCGTCCTTGCCTGCTCGGCGCTGAAGGAACGCTATCGACGCGCTCTCACGCCGCAGGTGGCGGGCTCCCGCATTCGCTTCGTCTACCTTCACGCGGACGAGTCGGTGTTGCGCGAGCGGCTCGCGCATCGAACGGGACATTATGCCGGGCCGCAACTACTGGCGAGTCAGCTCCAGACACTCGAGGAGCCGCGCGACGCGCTTTGGGTCGACGCGTCGCGTCCACCGGCGGAGATCGTGTCGCGAATCCGGGACGCGCTCGCGCTGTGATGGTGATGCGGCGCACCGCCGCTTCCGTTCGTTGCGCGTTGTGCGTTGCCGATCGTCCTTCCTGTACATCCTACAGTCGCCGAGGCGCACCATGCAGATTCAATGTCCCAAGTGCGACGCGCCAATGCAGACGATGCACGTCGAGCAGACTCAGGTCGATCGATGCACTTCCTGCGAGGGACTCTGGTTCGACGCGCTCGAGGAGAGTGACGTCCACGCGAAGGAGAGCATCGACCTGCTCGACCCACCCGGATCGAGCGCGCCGGCGGGGCGCAACGAGCAGCGCCGCGTGGATTGCCCACGCTGTCACTCGCCGATGATACGGATGCTCGACCGTCGAACGCGTGCGGTCTGGTACGAGTCCTGTCCCATCTGCTTCGGCAAATTCTTCGATGCCGGCGAGTTCCGCGCGATTCAACCTCGCTCGCTCATGGATCTCGTGCGCAGCTGGATCGGTCGCGAAACGCACTGAGCTGGTGGCTGGTGACCGGTGACTGGTGACTGGTGACTGGTGCTAGGTGCTAGGTGCTACCACCAACCACCAACCACCAACACCAACCACCATTCGGCGCTGGACATCGTCGTGCACGCTGGCGAAGATGACGCGTCGGGATCGCCGCACCACACTTGTCTCTCGCCGCTCATCACAATGGTTCGTCACATCCGATCGATCGCTGTCGCGTTTGCCCTCGTCGCCGCCCTCCCGCTAGGCACACCGGCTCAGGCACCCGCGGCGCGGCGCGACTACGCGGCGGTTGCCGCGCAGCTCGAGCAGGCCATTGAGCGGACGATGCGCGTGCAGGGGTTGCCGATCGTCGCCATCGCGCTCGTCGACGACCAGGACGTCGTGTGGAGCAGAGGGTTCGGCGCCGCCGACAGCGTATCGCACCGCGTGGCTGGACCCGAAACGGTGTTTCGTGTCGGCTCCGTTTCGAAGCTGTTCACGGACGTGGCGATCATGCAGCTCGTCGAGCAAGGGAAGCTCGATCTCGACGCGCCCGTCGCGCGGTATCTCTCGGACTTTCATCCCCACAACCCGTACGACCGGCCGATCACGCTCCGGCAGCTCATGTCGCATCGGTCTGGTCTCGTGCGTGAGCCACCAGTGGGGAGCTACTTCGACAGCACCTCGCCGCCACTGGCGACGACGATCGCGAGTCTGAATCAGACGACTCTCGTGTATCCGCCCGAGACGCACACGAAGTACTCCAACGCCGCCATCGCGACGGTGGGATATGTTCTCGAGCGTGTCAGCGGCCGTCCATTCGCCCAGGCGCTGGCGACGGCGGTGCTTCAGCCGTTAGGCATGACCGCGAGCGGATTCGAGCCGACGCCGGCCCTGACGCGCGATCTCGCGCCGGCAATCATGTGGACGCTCGACGGGCGTCGCTTCGCCGCGCCCTCCTTCCAGCTTGGCATCGCACCCGCCGGAAGCATGTACACGACCGTTACCGATCTCGCGCGCTTCATGAGCGCGCTCTTCGCGAACGGTCGCGGGAAGAATGGTCAGCTGCTCAAGCCGGAGACGATCGCGCAGATGTGGACACCGCAATTCGCGCGGCCCGGCGATCGCGAGGGATATGGACTCGGCTTTCGCATCGGTCGCCTCGACGGCCATCGGACGGTAGGCCATGACGGTGCGATCTACGGCTTCGCCACCACCCTGGCCGCACTCCCGGACGAGAAGCTCGGTGTCGTCGTCGTCACGACGCGAGACGGTGCCAACGCGGCCGTCGATCGTATCGCCGACGACGCCTTGCGCGCGATGCTTGCCAAGAAAGGCGGGGCCGCTGGCAGCGGCGTCACCGTTGCCGGTCAAGCGGCGGCGCTCGGCGACACTACATCCCCCGTGGAACCGTCGCGCGCGCGTCATCTCGTCGGGCGATACAGGCCCAGATCGGGCGCGACCCGCGAGATCGAGCTGACGCATCGCGGCACCGGGCTCGCGATGATGCCCGCGACCGGCGGCGGCATACCGGAGCTCCGAGCGCGCGGCGACACTCTCGTCGTCGACGATCGCGTCTTCGGCGCGGGGAGCCGCTTCCTGCCTAACGCTGATTCGGCGACCTGGCTTCGCGCGGGCAGCAATCTGGAGGACACGCTGGTTCGCGTCGATCGGGGAAAGCCGAATGCCGCGTCGGCGGCCTGGCGCGGCCTCATCGGCGAGTATGGCCCCGATTACGACATTCTCTACATCTACGAGCGCGACAACCGACTCTGGGCGCTGATCGAGTGGTTCTTTCCATATCCTCTCACCGAGATCTCGCCCAACACTTTCGCCTTTCCGCCGGACGGCCTGTACGACGGCGAGCGAATCGTCTTCACCCGCGACCGCTCCGGCCGCGCCACGGAGGCGCGTGCTGCCGGCGTG
Source organism: Gemmatimonadaceae bacterium (assembly GCA_035273165.1). Lineage (GTDB taxonomy): Bacteria > Gemmatimonadota > Gemmatimonadetes > Gemmatimonadales > Gemmatimonadaceae > AG2. Next base: position 4,206 of record DATEPP010000217.1, on the reverse strand, counting down.
CGCTTTCCACGGCGGAACATCGAGCCGAAGGCGGGAACGAACCAGCTTCGGATCACGCCGCTCCGGCCGGTCGCCGAGCTGCGGAAGGAAGCGCTCGCGGCCACGCCGCCCACCGAGAACGGCAATTTCCGCGACGCCGACCTCGTGGAGCTGGTGAAGCTGGACCCGACGATCAAGCTCGAGGTGCGGTACGCGACCAACAACAACTTCCTCGGCACGAAGGTCTACGAAGAGGCGCGCGCGTTCATGCAGCGGCCGGCGGCGGAGGCGCTCGTGCGCGCTCATCACGCGCTCCGCTCGTTAGGCTATGGATTGCTGATCCACGATGCGTACCGCCCGTGGTACGTGACGAAGATCTTCTGGGACGCGACTCCGGCCGCGAAGAAGTGGCTTGTCGCCAATCCCGCCGAGGGCTCGAAGCACAACCGCGGCTCGGCGGTGGATCTCACCCTGTACGATCTCAAGACCGGCCTACCCGTGGAGATGGTCAGCACCTACGACGAGAGCACGGACCGTGCATATGCGGAGTATCCGGGCGGCACCTCGTTGCAGCGCTGGCATCGCGAGCTGCTGCGGCAGGCGATGGAGGCGCAGGGCTTTACCGTGAACCCACAGGAATGGTGGCACTTCGACCACGAGGACTGGCGCAACTACCGCATCGGCAACATCCCCTTCGACAGGATCAAGGGTTGATTGTGCCGGCGGTGCTGGCGAGAGTTCGATCCGCAACACCTTCCACGCGGAGCTGACCATCGCCAGCACTCAAGGATCGGTCGATTTCCTGCAGGTCGCGCGTCGGGTGATGCGCGAGCAGGGCTTCGATCCGGAATTCGATGAGCAAGTCGAAGCCCAGGTAAAATCGGCGAAAGGGCCGGCGCCCACGGACGGACTCCGCGACCTCACCGACCTCCTCTGGTCGTCGATCGACAATACGGAGTCGCGCGACCTCGATCAGCTCGAGGTCGCCGAGCAGCTGCCGAATGGCGCGATCCGCATTCTCGTCGCGATCGCGGATGTCGACGGACTGGTAGCGAAGGACACGCCGGCCGATCTGCGCGCGCAGGGCAACTCGACGTCGGTTTATACCGGTGTCGCGGTCTTCCCGATGCTGCCCGAGGAATTCTCGACGAATCTCACGTCGCTCAATCAGGATGAGCCGCGGGCAGCCATCATCATCGAGAACGTCATCGAAGAGACGGGCGACGTCTCCCGGTACGACGTGTTCCGCGGCGTGGTGCGGAACAAGGCGAAGCTCGCATACGATACGACCGGTGCGTGGCTGGAGAACACGCCGGGCGGCACCGTGCAGCCGCCCCCGCTCGTGGCCCAGACGCGCGGGCTGGCGGCGCAGCTGCGGTTGCAATGGGACGCGGCGCAGCGCCTGAAGAAGGAACGCCTGGAAAACGGGGCGCTCGAGCTCGAGACGATCGAGGCGACGCCGGTCGCGAAGGGCGGCAAGGTCGTGGATCTGACGCTCACGCACAAGACGGCGGCGCGCGATCTGATCGAGGATTTCATGATCGCGTCGAATGTGGCGATCGCCAAATGGCTCGAGGAGCGCGGCCGTTCGGGCATTCGCCGCATCGTGCGCGAGCCCGAGCGGTGGGGCCGCATCGTCGAGCTGGCGGCGCAGTATGGTGAGCATCTCCCGCCCGAGCCGGATTCGCTCTCGCTCGCGCAATTTCTCGCGAAGCGGCGCGCGGCGGATCCGCTGCGCTTCCCCGATCTCTCGCTGTCGGTCGTGAAGCTGATGGGGCCGGGCGCGTACGCGCTCGACCTCCCGGGCAAGGACCCCGGCGGTCATTTCGGTCTGGCCGCGCACGACTACTCGCACGCCACCGCGCCCAATCGTCGTTATGCAGACCTGATCACGCAGCGTCTCGTGAAGGCAACGCTCGCCGGTGCGCCGGCGCCGTACAGCGATGAGGAGCTGGGCGCGCTCGCACAGCATTGCACGGAGCGTGAGGACGCGGCGCGGAAGGTGGAGCGCACGATGCGCAAGGTGGGCGCGGCGCTCCTTCTCGCCGATCACATCGGAGAGAAATACGATGCGATCGTGACGGGCCGGTCCTCGTCAGGCACGTACGTGAGGTTGTTGCACCCACCCGCGGAGGGCCGCGTCATTCGTGGAGAGCACGGCATGGACGTCGGCGACCGAGTGCAGGTGAAGCTGGTCGGCACCGATGCCGAGAAGGGGTGGATCGATTTCGCCGGAACGAAGTAGCGTCACGGGCCACACATCAGGGTTCTCTCCACCGCACTCCATCCTTGACGATCAGCTCTTCGGCTTCGCGCGGCCCCCAGGTGCCGGCGGCGTAGGTCGGCATCTGATCCGGCGGGTGCTCCTCCCAGTAGCGAATGAGTGGATCGATGACACGCCACGCGGCTTCGACTTCGTCGCTTCGCGTGAACAGTGTCGCCTCCCCGATCATGATGTCGAGAAGGAGCGTCTCGTACGCGGGGGCGGACGTCTCGCCGAATACCTCGTCGTAGGTGAAATCCATGTCCACCGGCGCGACCTCGACTTCCGAGGTGAGCGCGACGGCGGCGCCCGGCACCTTCACCTCGAAATTGAGGTTCACTCCCTCATCCGGCTGCACCCGCATAACGAGTGTGTTCGGTCGCAGAATCTCGCGTGTCTGATGCCCGAACATGAGATGCGGCGGTGAACGGAACGTCACCGCGATCTCGGAGACGCGCTTCTTCATGCGCTTGCCGGAACGGAGATAGAACGGCACGCCGTTCCAGCGCCAGTTGTCGACGTAGAGCCTAACGGCGGCGTAGGTTGGCGTCGTCGAGCTCGGGTCGACGTCCTTCTCCTCGATGTACCCGCAGACGAGCTTTCCATTGATCGGGCCAGCGCGATACTGCGCGCGCACGGTATTCCGCGGGATCGTTTCCGGATCGAGCCAGCGCACCGACTTCAGTACCTTCACTTTCTCATCGCGGACGGCGCCCGCGCTCATCGTGTACGGCGGCTCCATCGCGGTCAGCGCGAGGAGTTGCAACAGGTGATTCTGGAACATGTCGCGCACGACGCCCGCTTCCTCGTAATAGCGCCCACGCGTGCCGACGCCGACGTCCTCGGCCGCCGTGATCTGCACGTGGTGAATCCACTGCCGATTCCAGAGCGGCTCGAAGATCGAGTTCGCAAAGCGCAGAACGAGCACGTTCTGCACGGTCTCCTTACCGAGATAGTGATCGATGCGGAAGACCTGGTGCTCGGCGAAGAGACTGAGGACGAGCTGATTGAGATTTGTCGCCGTGTCGAGGTCGCGGCCGAACGGCTTCTCGACGACGACGCGGACCCACGGTCGCTCCGCCGACTCCTTGCTGCGCGGCGCGAGGCCGCTGGCCGACAGGTTGCGCACGATCGGCTCGAAGATGCTCGGCGGGACAGCGAGATAGAATAGCCGGTTGCGGTCCTCGGGCGCTCGCTTTGCCTCGATCTCGGTGAGTCGCGCGCCGATCTTCTCGTACTCCTTGCCGTCCGTGAGCTCGACGCAGGTATAGTGCAGCCGCTCGCATAACGAGTTCCAGAGCGCGGGATCGAAGCCGGTCACCTCGTCCGATTGCTGGATGGCTTCGCGCATGCGCGCGCGGAACATATCGTCGTTGTCGCACGACTCGCGGCCGACGCCGAGCACGGCGAACTCGGGATCGACGAGTCCCTCTTTCATGAGCTCATACAGCGCCGGCATCAGCTTCCGCTTCGTGAGATCGCCCATCGCGCCGAAGATGACGACGGTGCATGGATCGGCACGGTCGCGCTTGGGTCCGACGCCGCTGATCGTGACGCTGGGACGGGCGGTGATGACAGCGCTGGCCGTCATGACTTCTTCACCGCGTGGCCGCCAAACTCGTTGCGCAGTGCCGCGATCACCTTGCCGCCGAACGAGTCTTCCTGGCGCGAGCGGAACCGCATCAGGAGCGAGAGGGTGATTACCGGTGCGGGCGTATCGGAATCGATCGCCTCCTGTACCGTCCACCGCCCCTCGCCGGAATCCGCGATCCATCCTTTGAGGTCGGAGAGTGACGCGTCGCGAGCGAACGCCGACGCCGCAAGCTCGTTGAGCCAGGACCTAACGGCGCTTCCGTGCTGCCAGACTTCCGCGATCTGGTGCAGGTCGAGCTGCGGAAAGTCCTTCGACGCGTGGAGAATCTCGTAGCCTTCGGCGTAGCCCTGAAGCAGCGCGTACTCGATGC
>DATEPP010000216.1:0-1311 GCA_035273165.1 Gemmatimonadaceae bacterium | reverse complement strand
TGGTATTATCGCATTGCTCACAGCGACGGTCGCCGCCGTCGTCGTCGGAAACACCAGCATCCCGTGGTACACGCTCGCGCTCGGCGGCGCGCTTCTCGGCTTCCTCCGCTACAACTTCGCGCCGGCGAAGATCTTCCTCGGCGACTCGGGCAGTCTCGTCGTCGGATTCCTCCTCGCCGTGCTGACGGTCAAGGGCGCCACCCGGCCCGATCAGGCGACGTACGCCCTCGCGCCCATTTTCGCGCTGTCCTTCCCGCTGCTCGATACGGGAATTGCGATGATGCGCCGATGGCTGCGCGGCACGCCGCTTTCTCGCGCGGATGCCCGGCACATCCATCACCAGTTGCGCGCGCTCGGACTGTCGCCTCGTAAAGCGGTCATCGCCATCTACATCGAGTCGGCCGTCGTCGCGGTACTCGGGCTGTGTGTCACCTTTGCGCCGCCCGAGTTCACGGTGGCAGTCGCCGCTACAGGTGTGGCGATTCTGCTCTTCATCATGGTGTATGGCGTCCGGTGGTTGGACTATCACGAGTTCCTCGAAGCCGGCGCATCCGTTACTTCCGCGGCTCGTCAGGCACGATGGGTGATCCAGGACAAGATCAATGCACGCGATCTCGTCCTAGCCATCCGCAAAGCGGATTCGTTCGAGGAGTTGTCGGCGATCATCGAAGAGGCGGCGCCAACGTTCCGATTCTCGCACATGGAGCTGCGTAACGGCGCACTCGCCCGTCACCTTCCGCAACATATCGCGGGGGAGCTACACACCGCGCGCTTCTGCAAGCTCGAGTACCCAATCGCACAGCGGGTGGCCAAGGCCAATGACTTCGTCACCCTCAATATCTGGTGCACGACCGAGACGCTGAAGCGACCGGTGGGTGCAGAGCGGGTCGCGCGGATTCTTGGTCCGGCGATCTCGACCTGGCTCGAAGTGAGTCGTCTCCCAGTTCCAACGACAAGCACGCCGGTTGTGGCTGCCGCGACGGCGGCCGCATCGACCACGACGACCGCAGCTTCTGTCGCGGTGCCGATCGCGCCTCCCGCAGCACCGCAGCCCGAGCGTGAGCGTCGACGCCAACCGCGGCCGGCGGCCCATATGAGTGATGGTGATCGAGTCGCCGGGATCGGGATGGCCGCGAAGCCGAGCTCGCGCGGTGACGAGATGCGATCGTAGGGAAGACTCACAACACAAATGCAAGGGAGGGATCTGCTGAAAAGCAGATCCCTCGTCGCTTCGCTCCTCGGGATGACAGGAGGGAGCGCTTCGCTCCTCGGGATGACAATTGAAGGAGCCCCTCCTCTTGACGGGAGCTA
>DATEPP010000215.1:0-22532 GCA_035273165.1 Gemmatimonadaceae bacterium | reverse complement strand
CCGCCCCCACCCCGACGCTGCGCGTCAGCATGGTTGAGCATACTGGAAAACGTGACACAGGCGCCGACAATGATGATCGTGAGTGTTTTCATAATATCCTTCTCGCCGTTAATGTCGGTCGGACTTGGTTGATGGTGTCGCTCCCGACACCTCGACAAGCGAGATTCGCTTGGCATCGGTCGGTGCCCGGAACACGAACGTCTCATCGTCGTACGACGGGGCGAGATTCCAGCTGTACGTAGCCGTGTGCTGCGGCCGTGCGTCGTCGGTGAGCGTCGTGATCACGATGCGACAGGGCAGCGGCGTTTCGCCACGCTGGATCCAGAGCTGCCAATCGATGCCTTCCTGCCTGAAGCCGTACTGCTCGCACGTCACACCATTGATCGCGCTCGGCCCCAGGTCCACGGCTGAGGTGATGTCGGCGACGTTGGCTTCCGGTGTGCCCCAGCGAAAGAGATCCACGAGGGGTAACTCGATGTCGTATCTGTCTTCAAGGTCGTCGGCGAGCTGTTCGATCGTCGCGGGTGCGTCGACGGTTGCGTAGAAGGTGCTACGCGGCGCGAACAAGGTGAAATGCGCGCCATCATAGAACAGCAGTCGGCGCTGGCGATCGTTCGCGATCTCGGCGAACAATCGATTCGGACGTCGTGCCACGAGATCGACCGCGCGGAGTGTTTGAACTTTCTGACCGTCCGTGCGGACGTCTTCGGTGATAACGTCCGCCTTGAGCTGGAAGGATTTGAGCCCCCGAAGGTACGACCCCATGCGCTCGAGCTCTGCGAGCGCCGCACGATCCACCTCGGGCACGGTATCGCCAACCTCTCCGCCAGAAACGGCGGTGTGGTTGGCCGCGCTCGCGACAGAGGGGCGCGATCGCGCGGCGCCGCGGTTGACGGCGATGAAGAATCCGGCGACGGCGACGAGCGCGACGATGACCGTGGCAAGGATCCAGCGTGAGCGTGTCATCGAATCTCCACGAATGGCGACATCGCAGTATCTCTTGCTCGGCGACGATGGCGATATGAGACTTTGGGCCGAGCGCTGTCGCCTAGCGAGGTCGCGATGCTGGCGACGCCGGTGGGTCGTCGCGTGCTATCGCGATTGCCGGCGCGATCATCGGGGAGGGCTCGGCATGCGAGTATCGCGTGAGAAACGTGTAGAGCATCGCCGCCGCCAGTGCGCCGATGAAGGTCACGATGATGGCCGACAACACGCCTTCGCCGGCGAAATTGCTCTCAGCGACGAGCAGCGCGAGGGCCGGGTGGCGCGAGCTGCACAGATGCGCGAGCCCCGATCGCTCCGGACTGCCAGAGTACCGTGTGAGCATGGCGACGAGGACGGCCGCGCTCGGTGCGCACATCACCGCGACGACGAACGGAAAGCCAAGCTGCGGTAATCCCATGAACGCGTCGCCGACGAGCGGCACGAGCGCCAACCACAACAGCCCGTCGGCGGCGATTATTACGGGCCGGCTCGCAACCTTCATCAATCCCGGCTCGAGTCGTCGTAGGGCGGTTCCCAACGCGAGCGGAAGGAGAAACAGAACCCCGGCAAGCTGCGCGACCGCTGCTGGTGCGACTGACGCATCGCTCACGAAAAGCCAGCACATGATCGGTAGCCAGAAGGGGACCGTCACGATCGAGCTCATGGCGCTGACAACCGAGGTGCCGAACAGCAGATCCGACTGTGACGGACGCCCCAACGCGGCCTGCGGGAGTAGCAACGCACCGGGTGAGATTGCGAACAGCGCGGCGCCGAGGATGGCCGGCGGCGGGGCGTGCAAAAATGATAAAACGCTCATGACGAGCACGGGGACCAGCAGGTCCCGTGCGGCAAGCATGCGGCCGATCTTCGCGCGATCGTCGGGGAGTCGCGCCAGCCCGCTGCCGACTCCATGCAAGCCCAGTCCCAACGCCTGCACGACGATGCTTGCCTGAAGAAGCTCCTGTCCCATTTGCATCTCCATCTCCACTTCTTACGGATCCGTCCGTGGCTCCAGTGGCAGCTCCGCGAGCAGGAACGGCGACACGGTCGAGCGCTCGCGCACCGGCCGGGGGCGGTTCCCCATCGACGGCGGCGTGGTCCGCGTCGTCGGCCGGGGTGTCGCCTCGACGTCCGATCGCGGAAACGTGAGTGAGAATGTCGATCCCTGGTTCACCGTACTCTCGACCGTAACCGTGCCGCCGTGTGCTTCGACGATTGCCTTCACGATCGTAAGCCCGAGCCCCAGGCCGCGAGCATCTCCGCGCGAGGCTTGCCAGAATCGATCGAAGAGCTGCGGGATCTGGTCTTCCGGAATACCTGCACCGGTGTCATGCACGCGGATACTGACAGTCGCTGACTCTACTTCGACGCTGACATGCACCGCGCCGCCGTCAGGCGCGAACTTCACCGCGTTGCCGATGAGATTTGACAGCGCTTGACCGATGCGATCGCGGTCGCCGAGGATTTGCGGCACGGCCTTGGGACCGCTGCACGTGACGCTGATACGCCGCCCGCGCTCGACGGACTGAAACATGCCAACGACCTCGGCGCAGACCTCCATGACATTCAGTGGACGCTTCGTGACAGGGAGCGGGCCGGCTTCCAGCCGCGTCACGTCGAGGAGGTCACGCACGAGGCGATTCATGGTGTCCGCCGCGTTCTTGAGCGTCTGGAGCTGCGAACGGATGGCGCCCTGTGCGTCGTCATGCACCATCTCGAGAAGCAGCTCCGCGTTGCCGAGGATCGCCATGAGCGGATTGCGCAGGTCATGCGAGACGATCGACACGACGGCGTCGCGCGTCGCTACCGCGCTCTCCGCTTCGGCGCGGGCCTTCTGCTCACGGTCCAGCGCCTCCGCACGATGCAGCGCGACCGCCGCCAGATCGCCGAGTGCGCGACCGAAGCGAATTGAGGAGTCTCCAAACTGTCGCCGGCCCCCCGCGGAGACGATACCCAGCGCGCCGATCACGTCTCCCTTGTGACAGAGCGGCACGACGAGCACGGAGAGTGATCTCCGCGCCACGCCCCGCTGATACGATTCGATCGGACTACAGGGTTGCTCGCTCGTGAGAATTCGCGGTTGCTCTTTCCCACCGTCGTCACGAAGCCACGATGGCATCGGGATTGGGGTTCCCGGTTCCGGTGCGAGAGTGCCACGACCGGCGACGGTAATGAGGTCGTCCCCTTCCGCGCGTGTGAGGTAGGCGCCGCCGATGCGGCTCGACTTGAGCGCTGCCTGCACCGTCAGCTCTCCGACTTCGTCGATGGTGAAGGCGCCGCTGAGCGTTGCCGCCAGCCGACGCAGCGATGCTTCCTCCTCGGCCCTGCGTCTCAGGACGACGCGCAGGTGTCGATCCCGCAGGGTGAGAACGAGCACGGCGAAGCAGGCGATGCAGCCGATGGCGACGAACGTGAGCGTGATCGTGAACTCGAGACGCTCGGCGCTTTCGATCTCCGTCCGGCGCGTCTGCATCTCGTGCGAGACGGCCGAGTCGACGCGGACGGTCGCGAGCAGGAGGTCCTCGTAGTCGACGCCGTGTTGCAGGGCGTCGCGCAGCCGGTCGGCGGCGTCGCTTCGTTCGACGACCGCGGAGATGAGCCGCCAGCGATCGACGCTCTGGCGGAGCGCCGCGAGCGAGGCGCGGGCCGCCGCGCCCATGCCGCGTAGCGTCTGCTCGAGTTTGACCAGAATTGAATCGTCGCTCGCGGCCGCGGCGTGGTACGCGAACCACTGGGCGCTTTCGCGCGAGAGGGCAAAGCGTTGGGCGAGCGAGAGCTCCCGCGCGAGGCCGATGCGCAGCTCACCGAGAAGGAGGTGACTCGGCTCCGAAACCATCCGCACGCTGATGCGCATCTCGCGCGTGTGGTGCTGAAGCGCGAGGGGAGTGATGGCAAGCCCCGTGAAGGAGAGCATGACGAGGGAGAGGGGAAGCCAGGAGAGTCGGCGCCTCGGTCGCGGATCCGGGATCCCGTTACCCTCGAGCGCTCGCGCCTCGTTCGTCGAATGGGCCGGCAGCTGCTGGGTCATCCCTCCTCCTTCTTGGTGCTGCGCGCAGGTTGCGGTCAGGACATCGGGCTCCCACAGTGGACCAAAGACCGCACGGTGCGCGACACGACGTCCGGAGTGAACCCGAACGTGTAAAGCGAACGTCCAATAGTCTGGCGACGCAAAGCGTGCAGCATTGTCCGTCATGCCAGCACTTCACGTTTTGTCGCATCGAGCAGTGGGCGCGACGCCTGAGCCGCCCATCACGCTCGTCTACGAATTGATGTGTGCCGTTTTGCGCAGCAAACCATGCGAGAGCTCACCGCACTTCGGGGAGCTGCAATGCGTGGTGAGGGCGACAGCGGCGGCCCTTCGCGACCAGGGATACCGACCCGAGGAGATGGTCGTCGCGCTGAAGCGAGCGTCGCGGAGGGGCGTGATGCGGCGCGTCAGGTCCCCGGAGGATGACCTACACTATCGAATGATTCTCTGGAGCGTACTGGAATACTTTCAGTGCGATCCGTGATAAGCGTGCCGTTCGTGGCGACGCGCTCGAGCGCCGATCGCATGATGCCCAGGCCTGTTGGTTGATGCACGACGTTGTGGTCGCTCGTGACCATGCTCATCGGTGCGTCCGGCTCCAGAAGATCATCTACGGCGCGGACCAGTTCCGCCACCGAGTGCGCGCCCAACTTTGCCATCGCGCGGGCGCGGTGAACCTTGACGGTCTTCTCCGTCGTCCCGATCACCGCGGCGATCTGCTTGTTGAGCCGCCCGGATGCGACGAGCGCACAGACTTGTGCCTCGCGAGGCGTAAAGGTGGCCACGGCTCGCCAGAGTGACGCCAGGCGGTGCCGCTGGGCGTGGAGCCGCTCGCCGACATGAATTGCGTGATCGACCGAGTTGAGGAGCGTCCGCTCGTCGAGCGGCTTTTCCAGTAGATCGAGGGCACCCAGCTTCATCGCTTCGACGGCGGTTGGGATGTCCGCCCGGCCCGTTATGAAGATGACCGGACTCTCGATGCCGCCGGCGCGTGACTCGCGCAGCATCGTTAGGCCGTCGGTTTCAGCGAGGCGAATGTCGAGGATGAGGCAATCCGGCTCTAGCCATGACTGCTCGGACAGATAGCGCTGCGCCGAGGGGAACGTCCGGACGCGAAAGCCACCATTGACGAGCACGCGCTCGAGTGAGCGGCAGATGCGTTCGTCGTCGTCCACGACGACGACGAGAGGCTCATGTTCCATCGCTCGGCCTCCTGACGGCTCGATGTCGTGCGAGCGTCCACGCAGGGAAGGAGATGCTGATCGCGGCCGTCGTCGACCCGAACTCGATCGATGCCTCTGCCCGCCAGAGGCCGGGGATACTCTGCGCACCTTCGAGGATCAGCTGGATATCGTCAGGCATGTCGTCGCACGGAATTCCGGCCAGCCGGAGCTCAGCCTGCTCGGTGGTTCGCCGCGTCTCTATAACGAGGCAGGCGGCATCGAAGGATGAGCCGCTCCGATCCGCCCGCGCAAAGAGCCCTCTCGCGATTTCAAGCAGGCCTTTATGTAGCGCGACGACGTCGACGCCGCTCACATAGGGCGCCGGCTCGGCAAGCCGCTGCGCGACGCGTCGCGGACCGTATCCCAGGGCGACCAGGGTCTCGCACGTGTCGCGGGCGAGATCGTTGAGGGAGAACCAGAGCGAGTCCAGAATCGCGTCCGACAGCTGCTGCTGCAGCCGCGAGACCAACGTCACCAGTTCTCCCTCGACGTCGAGGCATTCGGTGAGCGCCTCGAGCGCCGACGACACGCTCGGTTCCTGGAAGCGAAGACACCGGATGGCGCTCTGCAAGTTCAGACGCATCGAGCTCAGGGGCTGTCTGAGATCGTGCGCGAGATCATCAACGAGCCGGCTCGCATCGTAAGCCATCTCCCGGCCGTTGGCGGCGGCGGCATCGAGAGCGATCGCGGCGCCGTGCTCCGCCGTGTCCGCGGTCGCGATCGGCCCGTCGGCATCCCGAGGGTACGCAAGCCCGCCCGCTCGCGTGTGGAGGAGCAAGTTTGAAACGCGTCGCATGACCATTTTTCTGCGTCCAGGGTGATTGGCCGCTGGCGTCGACGCTGCGCGGCTATGAATGACAGAGGAGTGGTTCAGTCGATCATCGCTTGATTGACGAAGCATCGGTCCCCCGAAGCCTCATCGGGATTGTGATGGTCTCACCGTCACGCGGTGAGGTGGCTCTTGGGCCAATTGGTGTGGGCGGCGTCGCCGCGGAACATTCTTTCTGTCGGCGCCTAACAAACTCGCGCCAGGAGGGATGGATGAATCGATTCGTGAGCGCGAGCGCTCGGCATCAGCGAATTCCAATCACCATCGTCGGTGGGCCGAAAGCGGCCGGCAAGACGACACTGTTACGACAGATCCTGACCTCCAATGACGGTCGCCGCATCGCGGTGGCGTTCGATCAGGGTATCGTGCCACCGCTGAGTCCCTCACTGATCGCGAACGCGAGGAGCAATGCGCTCGAGCTGTCGAATGGGAGTTCGTGCCTCGCCCTGGACGGCGATGTGGGGACGGCATTGTCCACATTGCGTTCGGCACGCGAGCGGGCCTTGCCCGATCATATAGTAGTTGAGGCGTCGGCAACGGCCGGTCCGCTCCGGATGGCCGGTTACACCTTCCTTCCCGGTTTTCGCCCGGGCGGGATGATTGTCGTCGTGAGTGGGCCCGAGATCGAGGCGATGCATGCGGAAGGCACCGAGCCGGACGAAGTCCTCGGCGCGCAATTGCGCCACGCGGAGATCCTGCTCGTGAACCAGATGGATCAGGTGCGCGTTGCCGACCGCGCGGTGGTGCGACGTTGGCTGCAACAACGAACATCCCGTGCTCGGTTGATCGAGAGCGAACATTGTTGCGTGCCGACGGCGATGATTCTTGGCGCCGACCGTGATCATGTCCCGCCTGACGCGATTCAGGCCGAGTGGTCCCCATCCTTTTCAGTATCGACCGAAGCGCGCAAACAGCGAATCGTGCAGCCGCGAAGCCAGGATGACTACCGGGCGTGGCTGTTGAGCACACAGAATCCGATCGAGGCGTCCGCATTTCGGAGCTGGGCGCGGGACCTGCCGGACAGTGTCGTACGCGGTGATGGCGTTCTCCGAATTCTCGGCGAGCCGAGCCATCAATTCCGTTTCGAGTGTTGTGGCCGGCGATGGTCACTCTGCCGCGACGAACCGTGGGCGCTGGATGCCCCGACGGGAAGCTGGATCTCGCTCGTGGGGTTTGCGTCACGCTCGACCGCCGGAAGAGCGCAACGCGAGGCGAAGGAGTCGTTCACTGTCGACGCGCGGCAATCCAGACAACACTTCAAACCTCCGCTCAAGGGATCCTTCTCGAAGCATTCGTTCGGCGATCAGGCCTGAGCGAGCAATCGCCACGGGAACAGCCGGCGCGCGTCCGACGTGCTGTTGCGGTGGATTCGCATGTTAAAACTTGTGTACGCAACGGGTCCAGTCAGGAAAAATACGGTTGATCACCGGGGCGGAGGGGTGTACACTGAATATCTGGAGGCGCTGTGTCAGCCAGTGGCCTCTGCGAGTGCGTGAAATGCCACACACGAACTTCGAACACGGAGTGTGCTGGTGGGCATGGAGCCGGCCGGTCATCACGCAGCCATCGGCAGTGGAACGCTTTTCGAGAAAACTCTAACACACGAAGAACCCCCCGCCGGCAGGCTTCATCGCCTGGGCGGACATCTGTGGGCGCGCGTCATTGCCGTAGCGCTGGCCTACTATGTCGGCGCGCGAATCGGCTTCCTCCTCCAGACGCCGCTCGTCCCACAGTCGGTTCTCTGGCTTCCCAATTCGATTCTCCTCGCGGCGCTGATCCTCTCACCGCCGCGGACCTGGCCGTTCCTGCTCGTGCCTTCGCTCGCTCCGCAGTTGGTGGTGGGGTATCAGACGAACGCGCCGCTCGAGACGATCACGCTGCTCTTCCTGACGAATTGCGCCGACGCGATGTTGGGCGCGTTGCTCTGGCGCGTCGTGTCCCGTGGTGAGTCACGCGTCGAGAGTCTGCGATCGATGGTGCTCTTCCTCGTGTTCGTCGCGATGCTGCCGACGTTGTTGGTATCGTTCGCGGACGCGGGAATTTCCGTTGGGCGCCACTGGGCGACCGACTGGTGGCTCGTGTACACGACGCGTGCGCGCTCGAATGTCCTGACGAATGTGATCTTCGTCCCGACGGCGCTCGCCGTCCTCGGCGGCCGCACCGCGCTGGCATCGCAGTGGCGGTCGCGCTGGCTCGAGGGCATTCTCGTGCTGTCGGCGTTGCTCGCGACGTCGCTGCTGGCGGCCAAGGCGCCCCTCGGCACGAACAGCAGCCGTGCGCTGTCGTACATGCCAATTGCCGGCGTCGTCTGGTGTGCCGTGCGCTTCGGCATCGGGATGACCGGTGCATCGCTGCTGGCACTCACCTACATCACCACGTGGACTTCCGTGCGGGGCATCGGCACGGCGGATTATGCCCGTTCGTCGATTCTGCCAGCACTGCAGTTCGGGCTGCTCGCTCTCGCGGTGCCCGCGTTCTGTCTCGCCGCCGTCGTTCAGGATCGCGAACGAGCCATGCGCGCGCTGGCCGATAGCCAGCGGGCGTTTCGTGAGAGTCTCGTAAAGATTCAGGCGCTGGCAGGCGAGCTGCTGTGGGCCACCGAGCGCGAGCGGTCGCGCATCGCGCTCGAGCTGCACGATGACGTTGGCCAGAAGGTGGTGGCACTCGGGCTCGGTCTACTGACGCTCAAGCGCAGTATCCCGAAGGACGAGAAGTTGTGCAAGCTCGTCAGCACGCTGCAGGAACAAGCCGTGCAGGTCGCGGAAGATGTGCGCCTCCTCTCTCACGACTTGCATCCCGCAGCGCTGCGCTTTGGCCGCCTCGTACCGGCGATGCGGGAGCTCTGCGTACGATTCGGTAACAGCAGCCCGATGCGCGTGAGCTTCGCCGCCGAGCCGGAGGAGTTCGCCGTCGCTGACGACGTGGCGCTCTGCATCTACCGGATCACGCAAGAGGCGTTGAGCAACGCCGTGAGGCATTCGGGCGCCCGAGCCGCCAATGTAACGCTTCGTGCTCCAGGAACGTCCTTCGAGCTTCAGATCGAAGACAACGGCATCGGCTTTGACGGAGGGGCTATCCGGACGCGCGGCGGACTGGGGTTAGCGAGTATGGAAGAGCGTGTGCGGGTTGTCGGAGGGATGTTCCACATCGAGACGCATCCGGGATCTGGCGCCCGGATAACCGCTCGCATTCCGAATGGGGTTGCTCATGGCGCGGCCGACAGTGCTGCTCGCGGATGACCACGTCATCGTCGCCGACGGCCTGCATAGTCTCCTCAAGGACGAGTTCGAGCTCGTCGGAACTGTCGCCGATGGCGTAGCGCTCGTCGAGGCGGCGGAGCGGCTTCGTCCCGACATCATCATCTCCGATCTGGCGATGCCTCGGATGCATGCCCTCGACGTGCTACGCGAGCTCGATCGGCGCGCGCTCCCGTCACGGGTCATCATTCTCACGATGCACGCCGATGTCTCTCTGGCGATGGAGGCGTTCCGGCTCGGCGCGTTTGGCTACGTGCTCAAGAGCGCTGCCGGTACGGAGCTCATTCGCGCCATTCACGAAGTGTGGGCCGGACGTCCGTTTCTCACCCCACTCGTCGCCAAGGGCGTCATGAGTGCCGTCAACACCACCCCGTCCGTCCACTCGGCGCGGCCGACGCTTCGTCAGCGTCAGGTGCTGCGGCTCATCGCCGAGGGCAAGCGGATGAAGGAGATCGCGGCGATTCTTGGCGTCTCCCCGCGCACGGTAGAGAGCCACAAGTACGAAATGATGAATGCACTCGGCTTGCGCACTACCGCGGAGCTCATTCAGTATGCGCTCCGCAATCTCGATGACGTGACAACCCATCGGGAAGGCAACGACGAGTCGCCGGACGCGCCCCGTTAGGCGCTGAGCTGAGGCGGTTCCCCAGGACCGAGGCGATCGTGTCTGTACGTCGTATTCTCGTCGTCGACGATTACGCACCGGCGTCGCAGGCCATCACCCGGCTGTTGCGGCTCAATGGGCACGTGGTGGAAAGCGCGGCGAACGCCGAGCAGGCCAAGGAGGCCTCGCTCGCGTTCCGGCCCGAGGTGGTGTTGCTCGACATCAACCTCGGCGGCGCCGACGACGGACTCGCCGTCGCCCGCTGGATGCGCGTGGAAGCCAGACTCGAGGGCGTCGTGCTCGTAGCCATCACCGGCCGATGTGACTTCGAGATCAGGGATCGCATCGCCGCCGCCGGATTCGATCATTATCTCGTGAAGCCCATTCCAGTCGCCGACATCGAGAGCATCATCCTCGGTGTCGACACGAGGTAAGCATTGGTCCAAGGGACCATTGGTGCCGTGCGTCCGGTGATCAACTTGTCCAGCTCTCCTCCTACCGATCGCCGTTAGGCACTGGCACGGCATGAGCCGATGCGCGCTCCCCTGGGCTCTTCGGCCAATGGAGGGGCACGGGCCGCGCGCTCCATCATCTCTCTCAAACACTCTCGTGCCGGTGGACGGCGCGCGAGCAGCTTGTCTCGATGCATTTGGGGGGCAGGATGAAGTCAGCAATGCTCCAACTGACGATGTTGGGCCACACTGTATTGGCCGCATCACTCTTGACGGGGAGGATCCACCATAATCGCATTGTGGTCAACGCTCCCGAGTTCGTCGCCAGCAAGTGCAGGCCGGGCGCCATCGCCGCCAACGTCGATCCGTCGTGGGTCCGATGCGGCACAGTCACCATACCACAGAACCGGGCCGACCCTGGGGCGCGCCTCGAGAAAGTGGTGTTGCCGGTGGTGATCTATCAATCACCGATGGCGCGATCGCGCGTCCCACTGCTGTTTCTCGCCGGCGGTCCTGGCGAGCCAGGGATCGACATTCTCAATGACTATTTTCTAACATCTCCGCTCGGCCAGCTGATGCTTCGCGAACGCCCCGTCGTCGCCTTCAATCAACGTGGAATCGTCAGCGCGACGACAGGCGGCTCGCCCGATCTCGGCATGCTCTCCTATCAGTGGCGAGCGAGTCGGCATGCATCGATCGAAGCGGTCATCGACTCGGCGCGGAAGGCCACGGAGCGCCTCAAGGCTCACGGCGTACAACCAAAGTATTTCACGACACTCGAGACCGTCGAAGACGTGCGCGACGTCCTGCGGTCGTTGAACTACGATCGCGCGGTGCTGTTCGGCACATCGTACGGGACACGTGTGGCGCTCGAGATCATGCGAGCGCATCCCGAAGTCGTAGAAGCATCGATCCTCGACGGCGTTGCACCGCCGCAGCGCGGCGATACCTTCGACCCGGCGGCAATCGCCGAGCGTCGCCGCGCGGTCGCTGTACGTATCGTCGAAGATTGCGAGCAGAGTGACGCGTGCAGGTCGGAGTACAGCGGGCTCCGGAATCTGGCAGACGCACTCGACCGCGTCGACGCGAAGGTGCACCTCGTCGTGAAGCTTCCAGTGACGGGTGTATGGTTCGACGTCGACCTTCAGGGCCGCGATCTCCTGAGCGCCGTCGGAGCGTACGCTGGAACCGAGTTCGCTCGTGCCATGCCCCAGGTGCTGGAGGAATTCGCGCGCGGTGACACGCTTCGCCGTCCCATCTCCCCGGAGCTCGTGCTCCATGTCGTTCACGAACTCGCCACGGCACAGAGCGCTGGTCCCTCCTATCCGGTTGTGTACCACGCCGTGTTATGCGGCGATCTGCCATCGGGCGTGCTCCAGGCAGGCGGGAGGGGCATTTGCGAGGCGTTAGGCATTCCAGCGGCCGATTCGATCGCAACCGTGCCGGTAGTGAGCGACATCCCAACGCTGATGTTCTCGTCGGAGTACGACTCGCAAACGCCACCAGACATGGCGGAGGAGGCATCGCGGACGCTGTCCAACAGCCATCGGATCCTGTTCGCGGGCGTTGGTCATCTCGCGTATGGACGACTGATCAGTGGCTCGTGCGTCGCCGTCATCGCCAACGCTTTCCTCGAGGACACGCACGCGGCGCCGCCCGATCCGTGCTCCAAGTCGCTCCTGCCGTCATTCCTGCCACGATCGACCGACATGTTGCCCGCGCCGCGGTAAAGCGGGAGCGAAGATCACTGTGCGCGGCAGCCATCGCGACGTCGACAGCGAGTCCAGGTGCGAGAGGTCGGGAGCGAGAAGGCAGGCGTGAGATCAAGGGCGATGTCAGACTTGAAACAGGTCTAAATTCCTGATACCGCCGTCGGTCTCACGCCTGCCCTCTCGACCCTGGCCTCTCGCACCTGGACTGGTCCAGTGACGTCGCGATCCCGCCGGGCCCGATCAAATACCATCGTTCGCTCTGATCACTGCACGAATGTCTGTGCTGCCATCCGCCATCCACACAACAGTCTTGTTGGACTCGACCGCGGAGATCCCCATCGAAGCACGGCTCGATCGCTTTCGCTCTTGATTCGCGCGATTCGCGTCCAGAAGCTCTGGGCTATACGAGGCGCCGAGTGCCGACGACGTGACAACCTCTCCTACTGTCACAATCTCCGATGCATCCACTATTAGAACGCGTCACCCAAACGAAGGTAGAACGCGGCGCCGTTCTTTCCCCAGGCGACATCGCTTCCGATGTTCAGGCGATACGGTCCGGGCACCAGATACTGGACACCCAGTCCAGCCGATGGGAGCAGGTCCGGCAGGGCGATGGCGGATAGCGACGGAGCAACTGTACCGATACCGCCGAAGACGTTCGTCCCCACCCGATCGAAAAGTGGGACGCGAAGCTCCGCCTGTGTGGCGAACATGGTGCGATCGCGGTAGCGACCGCCCGCGTAGCCTCGCAGGTCGGAGTTGATGCCGTACATGCACAGCTCCCAGATCGGCGCATGGGCGTCGACGCTGCAGCCGACGAGGCGCAGGCCGAGCACGAATTGCGACGGAAGCGCGACGAAGTGATTGATCCAACCGCGGTAGCTGTTGTACGGGTCTGTCGTACCGAGCCAGCCGCGTGCGAAGAGAACCGACAGCTCGCCCTGCGTTCCGTGATGCGGAGATGAGGTGCTGTCACGCGTGTCATACGCGGCCTGGATGCCTAACGCCGAGAGCTGGTAGTCCTGATTCTGCTTCGCAACGGACGTCAAAGGATCGGCGGAGTCCGCATCGCGGAGCGTTGTCGTCACTCCGCGATGCAGGTAGCGCGGGCCCACATAGAGGCTGCCCATCAGACGACCGAGCATCTCGATCATCTCGGCATCGCCGCGCTGCGAGATGTCGACGGAGTGATTGGAATGTGCCTGATCGATGCCGACGCCGAAGAAGTCATAGCGAAAATCGAAGAATGCCGCGCCGGCGGCGCCGCGGCGCGCGTCGGCATGAAATGACGCGCGACTTCCGACGGCGAACATCCAGCTCCGCGTCTGACTGTACGCACCGCCGACGCCGATTACCGACGGCGACGACGCCGAGTCCAAGCTACCGACCATGGCGCCGACCGCGCCGAGAGCGAAACCGAGCATCGGCGTGGAGCGAAGCACCGGTACGCCGACGTATCGTGAGGCGCCCGAGGTGATCGACGCGCGGGCATCGGTTGGAAGATCGACGCCGGGCGTTGGATCCTGTGCGTGCGCCATGGGAGCGATCGCGAGGAGGGCGATGAGTGTCGCGTGATGATTGTACATGCCGCACGTTGGCGCGCGACGGTTCGCACCAAAGAGTGGACCTTCGTGCACCACGGGTACGCGCTAGCCCTTGGTCCAATGTCGGCACTGCCTTTCCACCGAGACTTTTTCCTTCCAGGCAGTCTTCAGCGAGGAAGGAATCAATGCGACAGAAACCGTGGCTCAGAGGGAAGCTGGTTTGTTCCGGGGCGTTGCCGCTGCTAGCGGCGTTGGCGTTGGCACACCCAGTGTCAGCTCAGGGAGTGGCATCTCTTCCGCCAATGGTGGTGCACGCCGATGGCCAGAAGTTCAAAATCTCGGGGATTCTCGTCGATCGGAACGGCGATCATTTGCGCGTGCGTGAGGGAGATGTAGCGACGCACACCGTGCTGCTCACGGACGACACGAAGATCTCGACGCCGAGTGGCCTGTTCAAGATGGACCGGAAGCGGCGCGATGCGTCCAATCTGCTCCCCGGACTCATGCTCCAGGTGGAGGGACGTGGTGGCCAGAACGGCGCGCTCGTCGCCGACGAGATTCATTTCTCGACGCGCTCGATGAAGGTCGCGCAGCAGATCAACGTCGGCGGTGAGGTCGTCCGCAATCAGGTGAACGCCAACACCGACAGCATCGAAGTGGTGAAGCGCCGCCTGACGGACAGCCTCTCCCACGTCAATGCCCGCGTGACGAACCTCGACAACTTCGAGGAGCGCTACTCGACGGCCGTGAATTTCGCCACCGACAGCTGGACGCTCACCGACGGCGCGAAGGGCGTGTTGAGCGACATGGTCAACCGCATCGCTGGATTTAAAGGGTACTATATCGAGGTCAAAGGCTACGCCGACACGACCGGCACCGCCGAATACAATCTGCAGCTGAGCGAGCGGCGGGCCGAGGCCGTCGTGCGCTACCTGACCGAGAACAAGGACGTGCCGCTGCGGCGCATCCTGAATCCAACAGGCTTCGGTCAGTCGACGGCGATCGCTGCCAACTCGAACGAATTGGGCAAAGCGATGAATCGGCGCGCGACGATTCGCGTGCTCG
Source organism: Gemmatimonadaceae bacterium (assembly GCA_035273165.1). GTDB lineage: Bacteria > Gemmatimonadota > Gemmatimonadetes > Gemmatimonadales > Gemmatimonadaceae > AG2. Next base: position 7,834 of record DATEPP010000215.1, on the reverse strand, counting down.
TGGCGAAAGGGCAGCAGAGATAACGCTGCCGACGCACGTTGGGGGCTTCGCGTTCAAAGCGTCCAGCGTGTGAGTACCGTACGGGGCGGAGGGGCAAATCTCCGCTCCGTACGGCTTTTCGCGCATCACGCGACGCGCGCGCGAGGCCGCGGTCAATAGAGCAGCGAGACCGTCATCGTCGTCGCACTCACGTGACGCGGCGAACCGAAGCGATTGTCCTGCCGCACTCCCGAGGCATCCAGCTTCAGTCGCATGGAGATCGGCAGCTCCGCGCCCAAGCGATATCCGGTGCGCGACAGCGCCCGATAGCGGGTGTCGTAGTACACCTCATAAGCAGCGTACGGAAGCATAGTTCCGCCTCGCCAGAGCCTGGTCTGCCGCTCGAGGCGTAGCCGCTCCCGATAACGCTGCGATGGCTCACCCGCGATCCACCGTTGCTCCAGCCGTGTGCGACTGCGAAACCGCCATCTGCCCGTCGTCGCCGGCGTATTCAACTCCGCGACGATCTTCTCCTCGCGATAATCCTGGCTCGAAAGGGACCGTGTAACGTTCATCCCCAGTCGTACCGTTCCCCACCATTCGACCAGACCGGCGTGCAGCCCGAGCGTGGCTTCGAGTACATCGACCTCCTCGGAGCGCGTGAACGCCGCGGTCCCGAGGAAGCGCAGCGGCGTGAGCGACGGCGGCGGGGTCCAGTAGCCGTCGACCTCACCCCACAGCTGGCTGCTCGTGCTCTGGGCCGCTGAGACGCCTAACGGCAAAGCGACCAGGAGCGCGAGAGTGCGCGCCCTGGTCGCCCGTGGCGTCGGCCACTGCCAGCGTGTTGCTATCGTAGGAGCGCGAGCCGCTTGGGCTGTGGACGACTGTGTCGTCGCGTCCAGCGCAGGTAGGGCGCGGAGACCGCGGCGCTCACGAGGATATACAGGAGGATGGCCGCGGGCACGAGCTTCGAGCTGGGAAAATTCGCCTGGGCGATCGCGAGTGCGATCGCCGGATGACGCGTGGTGCAGGCGAGGGCGAGCACGGTGCGCTCGCCGTCGGTGGGCCCGCCGAAGACGAGACCAGCCATCAGTCCGACAATCGTGAATGCCGCCATTGTCAGCATCGTCCCGTCGCTCACGAGCGACGACATGAGATCCCAGCCATGAAAGAGGATCGGGACGACACTGAGGCCAAGCAGCGCCGTGCCGGCGAGACCGACAGCCCGAGCCGATCGATACGCCACCACCGACGCCACCGCTCGGATCGACATGCCGACGACCAATGGCAGAATGATTGTGGTGACAATCAAGGTCGCGATCTTCGCCATCGGTATGGCGATCTTGATGGAGAAGAGCATGCCGAACGTCTCGAGCACGAGCGGGATCGTCACGATCGAGAAAAGCGAGCTGGCGACGAGCAACCCAACGGTATAGGACTCGTCGCCGCCCGCGCGCCTCGATTTCGCCGGCCAGAAAGGCGGCACCGGCGAGACGGAAAGTGCCGCGAGCGCGAACTTCACCTCCGGCTCGAGCTCGAAGCTCGATGCGACGATCGCGGCGCAGAGCGGGACGACGACCATCATTGCCCACATCGACTGCAGGAGACGCATCGGGCTCCGCAGCACCGAGAACGCATGCGCCGGCGTCGCGCTCAACCCGATGCTGAGCACCGTCAGGACGATGCTCATCCTGATCGTGATGGCGACGAGAGCTGGCGCGCTCACCGATTCGACTCGACGGGAAGGGTCGGAGACGTCATGCCGTCACCGGATGTATCCGTCCTTCTTCATGTTGTTGACGGCGAAGTTCACGGAGTAATCCGCGAGCTTGTTCTCGTTCTTTGGATCGATCGTCTGGCTCCGGCCCATCCACACCAGCTTCCCGTCGGGGAACGAGTAGAGGGTCGTCTCGACCGAGTACAGCTTCGACGCGTACGAGACAGGGCCATACGCGTTGTTCCAGTAGCCCCAATACCCGTAAAAACCGGGGTAGACCGTCGACGTCACCGTCTCCTCGCCCGTGAGGCGCATAACGACAGCGCCGTCGAAGTTGCCGGAGGTCACGTGCGCGCGAACCGAGTCGACGTCGGTGAGTTGCTCATCGGGGATGACGCGATACGACGGCACTCCTCCGGGCAGTCGTGCCGCGAGCCGGTCCTCGACCATCCGGCGCACGCCGATGTCCTTCGTCATGTAGACCGCCAGCGTATGCCGCAGGTGAAAGGACGGTGTCGTCGGATCCTTCCAGCTCGACACATACTGGGTGGAGTTCGTGCATCCGACGAGGGTGACCCCGGCAATCGTCGCGAGCGCAATGGCAGTGCGGAACATTGTCCCTCCGTCGAGCCTCGCGGGCTCGTTGAGTCTTTGCTAAGCGATTGATCGCATGGTATCGGTCGATTACAGCGGTACGCTCGCAGGCTAGCAAACGGAACGAACCACTCGCAGCTAGACCTTGGTCGCACGACAACAGGGCCGCTCGCCGTATCGTGCGGACGTCGCGCAGGTAGTCCAAGGTCCAATCCCGGCCGCATCGCCGAGCGACGACCTTGTGCGCGACGATGAACTAGCCATCAGCGGACAGGCGATGCGTCAGACGAAACAGCAGTCGATGCAGTGCAGCAGGGGGCGCCCGGCCGCGGCCCTGGCGACGTGCCTCGCGCTCCTCAGCGGATCGCTGGGCGCGCAGGCACCGACGCCACCGCGGATCCAGCCCGAAGCGATCATGGCACTCCGCCTCATGGGCGCGTACCTCCGCTCATTGAAGGCATTCACGGTCGATGCGTCGACGACACGCGACGAGGTCACACCCCGTGGCGAGAACGTCGAAGTGGGGGGTACGGTGCAGTACCTGGTGCGCCCGCCGGATCATCTCCGTGCCGACGTTCGCACCGACCGTAAACAGCGTCAGATCCTCTATGACGGCCGAGCGCTGACGGTCTTCGCGCCGCGGTTACTCATGTACGCCACCGTGCCAGCGCCGCCGACGATCGGCACGATGCTCGACACGGCCAGCAAGCGACTGCGGATCGACTTCCCACTCGCCGACCTGTTCCTCTGGGGGACTCGGCGCGAGGGCGTGAAGGAGCTGACGTCCGCGCGATACGTCGGCCCGGCGTACGTCGATGGGAGTGACACCGATCAGTATGTCTTCCGGCAACGGGGGACCGATTGGCAGATCTGGATTCAACGCGGCGCGACACCGGTGCCGCGCAAGCTGGTGATCACGACGACGAGCGCCCCGACGCGGCCGCAGTACATCGCCACGTTGCGGTGGAATGTCGCCGGGACCTTCAGCGACTCGGAGTTCACCTTCGTCCCCCCGGCGGGCGCGCAGCGCATCGTCTTTGCCGACTGGCAGCAGACGCGGAATGCATTGACAGGCATGTCGCGCACGCGAGGAAAGTGAGAAATGCGGTTGGGTCGGAGGCAGGCGCGCCTAACGGTGATAGGCGTGGGAGCGTTCGGTGTGTTGCTGATGGGACCGGACTTGAGCGGAGCGCAGCGGAGAGGGGACAGCGTCATGATGGGCAGTGGCTCTGGCGAGGGTAGTGGAGTGGGGGATGGTGGTGGCGCGAGAGCCAGTACGGGTGGCGCTCGTATGAGTGGCAATGGGGGACACCGTGCACCTGGCGGTGAGGGTGCTGCTCATACGAGCGTCAACCGTGATTTCAACAACGCGAATCTCGTCCGAACGGCGACGGCCAGCATGACCGGCCGCGCCAGCGGCAATACCGATGTAGACTTCGACCTCGACTACGACGTCGACGCGCACTGGCATCCGGCGGCGCACGCGCCGGTGTGGATTGCCGGCGCAACGGCTCCCGCCGCGACGATCGGGTCGATTGCGTTGCTGCTGCCGCCGTCCTGCGCGGCCACGCACGTGAACACGCTGTCCTACTACCAGTGCGGCTCCGTGTGGTATCAGCCGGAGTTCATCGGCACGACGGTGACCTACGTCGTGGTCGCGCCGCCTCGGTAGGCCCTCGGGAAGAGCGGGAGAGCTGGAGCGAAGCTCCTCGCACGCGGGCAGCCATCGCGACGTCGAGAGCGAGTCCAGGTCCGAGAGGCCAGTTGCGAGACGGCAGGCGTGAGATCGAGGGCAATGTCAGACGTGAGACAGGTCTAAATTCCTGATACCGCCGTCACTCTCACGCCTGCCTTCTCGGCCCGGCCATCTCGCACCTGGACTGGTTTAGCGACGTCGCGATCCCTCCGTGCTCGATCAGGAGCTTTCGCTCGCTCTGATCACCTGCCGCACGACAAGCGCGACCACCGACCATCTCAACGCGAAGCCGCTCGTCCCGGCTGGATCAGCACGAGACGAGCGGAAGATTGCCTTCGCTTGGAGCTTGGTACCGCGTCAGACCTTGGCGCGGCTAGAACGTGGCGCCGAACACGATCGGCACCCAGGACGCGCTCTGATAGGGGAATCCCGTAACGGTATTCGCGTTCACGGCGACGTAGCGCGACTCGATGAAGAGCCCCACCATGCTTCCCCAGTTGAAGTTGAAACCACCACCCGCGTTCCACCCCCATCGTCCGTTGGAGCTGCCGAAGGACTGGGTGTTCGGATCATTCGGATTCGTGAAATCGTTGAACCAGCCACTGAGATTGCTGTACGTGGCACCGCCCAACATATAGAAGCGATTCCAGGACCGGCCGAGTGGGACGCGAAGCCGCAGGTCCAGATTCCCGCTCCACGCATGGAGATTCGGCGCGCTGATGTTCGAGATGAAGTCCTTTCCCATCATCTCGTCGAACGTCGCGTCGAACCGCACGCCGATGGGACTCTTGTTGAAATCGTAGCCCACCGGCACCGTCACGTTCCACCCACTGCTGTACCCGCCGTTGTTGGTGCGGGCACTGGAGATCGCACCGGACGGAATGCTGGCGCCAAGACCGACGCCAAAATACCACCCGCCATGCTTCCGCATGTGCGAGATCCGGTCAGCCTCGGCCCGCGCGATCGAATCGGCTCGTGCCAACTCCTCCTGTCGCGCGCGTTCGGCTGCGGCGATGGAGTCCTGACGACGCCGCTCGAGCTCCGCGGCTTGCTGACGACGCAACTGCTCGGCGCGAGCAGCCTCCTCTTGCCGCGCGCGTTCCGCAGCCGCCGCAATCGAGTCCTGTCGAGCGCGCTCCGCCGCGGCAATCGAATCCGTGTTCACCGCCGGTGCCGGAGCAACCTCTCCGCCTGATTCCTTGGTGATCGGAATGCGCTTGGTGGAGGTCGTCCCTCCTCCCTTCGCGCCGGACTTTTTGGTGGTCTTGGTCTTCGGCGTACTCGACTGCTGCGCCTGTGCCGTCGACACGGCGCCCATTCCCAGCGCGATCGCCAATGCGATCGCACAGCTGCTCGAAAACTTCATTCGCATGGTCTCCTCTCTCTTTGCCGCCCTTCGCATTCAGCCCCGCGGGCGATCCGGCAGGGTGGAACAATGGAACCAGTCGGCTGATGCCCGCGCGGCGTGCGAGCTACCTCCGACGCCCTGCGGCATCGCAGCGGCGTTCCCAATGAGCGCTACCTCTCGCGGCCCTCGCCGCTATCGGAGTAAGCCGCGGGTGCGATCGCGCTCGAGGCGACGATCGATCGTCGCGGCACATGGCGACGGGGCATTGCGCGTGCCGACGCGCCCGATGATACGCTGAAGATACGTTTGTGATCCTGCCTAACGAGCGACGACGCCCCGAGAAGAGAGTGGACCGGGGTGCGCCCATTGGTCGAACGTCCAACACGAGACCGCGCGATGACAGCGCGAGAGGACGTCAGTGAGTGAACGCTCATCATCAGAGCAGGATGTCCGTCGCGAGCGAGACCGTCGTGCCCGTCTGGCCGGCCGTGTAGTAACCGAAGAACGAGCCCGTCGGCGATCGCTCGACGTGGATGAGGTGCAGGTTGAGCCGCCAGGCCCGCGATCCATAGGGATAGAAGTTCGCGCCCGTCGCGATCTCCCACGGCCTCCGCTTGAAGTCGTCGAAGATGTAGCCGGACGCCACATACACACCGAGCGTTCGCGGCAGCACCATGTGCATCGCTTCGGCCATGAAGCCGTGATCGAGCACCGAGGTGATGGGCAACGGGCCGGTCGCGATGAAGTCGCTCAGGCGGCGGACGTAGTACTCGCCCTGAAAGGAAAAGCCGTGATGCTTCGCGCCGGCGTCGAACGACAGATAATCGTACGTCAGCGTCTGCACCGTGACGCCGGGTGCGAGCGCGCCCGTCTCGAATGGGATCACGCCGTCCGAGAGGCGGATCTGCGTCGCCGGCGACGCCTGGTTCACCGGTGCATAACGACTCTCCCGGCTCGTCGCCACGGACGCGCCGAATTGCGTCGCCCAGCTCCGGTGAAATTCCAGGTCGCCGAAGCCATTCCGCGGTCCGAGCTCACCCGTCGTTGGCAGCCACCGCAGGCTGGCACTGTAGCCCAGGTTCGGCGTGTCGTTGGCTTGCGTGACGCCGAGCTGACTGATGTTGTTGGTGATCGCGACGGTGTAGTAGAGTCGCGGCGCGGCCTGGCCGCCGACCCAGATGCTCGACGAGAAGCCGCCGCGGAAAAATTCTTCCGCCATCTGCCGGTCCGTCGCCGCCCAGTAAGGCCAGGATCCCTGAACGGAGCGCGCGGTCAGATTCGGACCGATGCCGACGCCAATCACAAAAGCAGGTGAGGCGCGGTACTGGAGATTGCCGAACAACAGCGTCTGTTGCGTGGTCGGAAGCGACCAGAGCGAGATGTTGTAGCGAAACTTCGGGTCGTAGAAGAAGCCCGTGATCCAGGCGAAGGTCCTCTGCCAATTGACATCGTTGCGCGGATTCACCGGACGCACGACACCGAGGTGGTCGGTAAAGGAGCGGCCGACGGGGTACTGATTCATGTAGCGCCACAATCCATAAACGCTGATGTTCAGGCTCCCGCGTTCGGTCTTGATGAGATCGAAGCCCGAGCCGGGCGCGAACTCGCCGCCGAAGGTGTTGGCGAATGCGAGACTGTCGCGCGTCGCGGGCCGCGGATCGGCCTCCTGCGCGGGGAGCGAGCGCGCTGCGCCAACGGTCACGCCGGCCGTTGTGAGGATGAGACGGCCGTGATGCCACCATCGCCTGACGAGACCAGCACAGCGGAGCATCGGACGCTCATCTAAAGAGTCATGCACAACGGCGCGGTCGCACGGCGTCGGGGACCGCAAGCTGCCGATGGAGAAAGTGGCATCGGCACGTTGACGATCCATTCGACCTTTGGCCAATGCGGACAACGCGCCGGCATCTCGCCCTCGGCGCTCGCCGCGACGCGCTGCGCGAGACGCGCGGACCCTTGGTCCAATAGGCGTCGTTCTCGCGCGCTCGATAGCCTGCCATTCGCGCGGCAACACCATTGTGCCACGCCGCGACGCCGCGTGTTGTCACAGCGGTCGTGAGTCTCATGCATTCCGTGAATCGGCAGTCATGTCGACAGACTACTCAACTCGTGTTGCCTGGCAGTCCCGGCGCCGCGGCGCGGTCGCGCTGGCGGCGCTCTGCATGCTGGGCGTGCCATACGCGGTGGGCGCGCAGGGACGCGTCATGGATGCGAGCGACACCGCGTCCTACGAGTTCAACGACGCTCACTTTCATCTCACCAACTACATCCAGCGCGGCATCGATCTCCGGGCCTTCCTCGACATGATGGGCGCGCGCGTCGGTCACGTCGCGCTCTTCGGCATTCCACTGCAGCAGCAGTGGTCGCCGCGTGTCGATGGCGACCATCCTCCGACGTACTACCTCAACACCGATGCGCCGCTCTACTACTACAGCTTCACGGACGCGTACATCGCGATGGCCTACCGGTCGCTGTCGCCGAGCGAGCGGACGCGCTTCGA
>DATEPP010000214.1:0-5958 GCA_035273165.1 Gemmatimonadaceae bacterium | reverse complement strand
GTCGGCCGTCGTGCGCGTTGCGCCCCGGGAGGCGGTGAGCAGCATCAGCGCCAACAGCCCCATCACCTCCGGCTCGTTAGGCATGAGCTCACGGAGCAAGCGGCCGAGCCGGATCGCCTCGCCGCAGAGATCGTGGCGGACGAGGGATTCGCCCGACGTCGCGCGATAGCCCTCATTGAAGATCAGATAGACGACCGTCAGCACCGACGGCAGCCGTGACGGGAGCTCGGCCGACTCCGGCACACGGTACGGGATCCGCGCGTCACGAATCTTTCCTTTGCCCCGCACCAGCCGCTGCGCCATCGTTGCTTCGGGAACGAGAAAGGCACGCGCGACTTCGGGCGTCGTCAGGCCGCCGAGGAGGCGGAGCGTGAGTGCAACGCGCGTCGCCGGTGCGAGAGCTGGATGGCAACAGGTAAAGATGAGACGCAGCTGATCGTCGTGCACGATGTGCTCGTCCAGGTCGTCGAAGGTGGTATCTCGTTCGTCGAGTAATGCGGCCGCGGCGTAGCGCTCGTCGCGTGACGATTCGCGGCGCAGGAAATCGATCGCGCGATTGCGCGCGGTGGCGATGATCCACCCCGCCGGGCTCGGCGGAATGCCACTTGTCGGCCACCGCTCGAGCGCGATGACGAACGCGTCCTGCACTGCTTCTTCGGCGACGTCGATGTCTCCAAACGCGCGCGTCAACACGGCGACGGCACGGCCGTGCTCCTCGCGGAAGACGCGCTCGACGTCGCTCAGCGGCGAGTCTGGAATGGCCGCACCTCGATCGGGAGCGTCGTCGCGCGCGCGATCTGCGAGGCCCAGTTGAGCGCGGCGTCGAGATCTGGCGCGTCGATGATGGTGATGCCGCCGAGATACTCCTTTCCCTCGACGAACGGGCCGTCGGTGAGGAGCACTTCCCCGTCGTGGAAGCGGGCGACGGTCGCGGTGCTCGGTGGATGCAGGCCGCCGGCGAAGACCCACGCGCCAGCCGCCTTCATCTCGCGATTTACGACGTCCAGCTCGCGCATCACGCGGTCGAGCACATCCCTGGGCGGAATCGGGCCTTCGGGTTGGTAGAAGCTGAGCAGATATTGTGGCATCTGGCCGCCCTCAGGCGAGGCGATATCGCGTGATGACGACGCCCTTCGTCGTCGGTGTGGCCTGCTCGAGCTTCAACGTCGCGAACGTCCCGTCCTCGGCAAAGAGCCGGCGTCCCGATCCGAGCACGACAGGATGAATCATGAGCATCAACTCATCGATGAGCTTGCGACGCAGAAGCGACTGCACGAGTGAGCCGCTTCCGAGGATGATGATGTCCTTGCCAGACTCCTCGCGGAGCGCGGCGACGCTGTCCTCGGCGTTGCCCCGAAGCAGCTTGGAGTTCATCCACGGCAGCGGGTCGGTGAGCGTTCTCGACGCAACGTACTTGAGCGTGTTGTTGAGGACGGGCGTGAAAGGATTGTCGGTGCGCTTCGGCCACACGTTGTAGAAGTCCTCGTAGGTCCGGCGCCCCAACAATATCGCCCCCGTCGTTGCCATGCTCTCGCCGACCGCTCGGCCCATCACGGGGTCGTCGTGGCCGTTGGCCCAGCCGCCATGGCGGAAGCCGCCGCGGGTATCCTCGTCGGGCCGGGCGGGCGCCTGCATGACCCCGTCCAGAGTGAGGTGGATGAAGGCGATGATTCGTGGCATGAGGTCATCCTCGTAGTCGGTTCGCCTTCTAAACGAACGGGCCTTCGCCAGATCGACAGTTCGGCAACATATTCCCGGACATGTCCATTGCCCATTGCACGCTCGCCCTCGCTTCGCTCCTTTCCGTCGCCCGCGCCGGCACGGCGCAGGACTCCAGGTCCGGCGTCGTTCACCCGACGATCCCCTACTTCGCGCTCGGGGAGTCGCCACTCCGCCTAACGGGAAGCGCCCGTCCTGGCGTATTCGTCTCCGCCGTCGGCAGGCGTGCGATCGCGATGGGTACCGAGGACGGTCGTCTCGAGCTCTGGTCGTGGCCGATCAAGTGGCTGCACGATCTCGAGCTGTCGTTTCAGGTGCCGAAGCTGGTGACGCCGCTGCCCGGGCATCTCCTCGCGCGAGCGATCACGGAGCGTCCGGAAGGGGTGACGCTCGAGTACACCTACGAGACGTTCACCGTGAGGCAGCACGTCTTCGTTCCACTCGACGAGCCGGCGGTCGTGATGCTGCTCGACGTGGACGCGGTGCGCCCGCTCGACATCATTGCCCGCTTCACGCCGGATATCCACTACGCCTGGCCGGCGGCAATCGGCGGGCAGTATCTGGTATGGGACGACGCCGCACGCGCCTTCCTCTTCTCCGAGAGCAGACGAAAGATCAACGCGTACCTCGGCTCGCCCGCGGTGACGCGTGCGTCCGACGTACCCGCACACATGCTCGCGGCCGAGCAACCAGAGCTCGTGCTTGGAGTAGGCGATGAGGGCGATCGGTACATGGCGCCCCGACTGGGCGAGCCACCCGGGCACAACATCAACCTGCACACGGCGTACATCCCAATCGTCCTCGCGGGCGGTGAGATGCCGCGCGACTCGGCCCTCGCGATCTACCGGCGCCTAACGGCTCCGGGCGCGGCGGAGTTGGCGTGGCGGGCGCGCGTCGCGCACGCGGACAGCATCCGCGAGACGCAGTTCACGCTGCGAAGCCCGGATACGCTCCTCGACAAGGCCGTCGAGTACGCGAAGGTGAATCTCGACGAGGCATACGTGTGTAATCCGGAGCTCGGCTGCGGGCTCGTCGCGGGCTACGGATTGTCGGGCGGTGCATCGGACCGGCCCGGCTTCGGCTGGTATTTCGGCGGCGACGCCGCGATCAACTCGCTGGCGATGGTGGGAGTCGGTCAGACGGCCAATGTAAAGCAGGGAGTTTTGCGCTTCTTCGCTCGCTATCAACGCGCCGACGGCAAGATCACTCACGAAATCTCCCAGTCGGCGGCCAAGATCCCCTGGTTCACGGAGTATCCATACGCCTTCTATCACGGTGACACGACGCCATTCTGGATTCTTGCCTTCGGTGAGTACTGGAAGCAGACGGCAGACACCGCGCTCGTGCGCGAGCTCTGGCCCAACCTGCGGAAGGCGTACGACTGGTCGCGCGCGACGGACACCGACGGCGACGGTCTGATGGAGAATACGGCGGCGGGCGCCGGAGCCCTCGAAGTTGGTGACTTGCAGGTCGGCATCCGCAGCGACGTCTATCTGAGCGGTGTCTGGGTCGCGGCGCTCGATCGATTCGCGCGAATGGCCGCCGCGCTCGGCCATCGCGGGCTCGCGGACAGCGCGCTAGCGACGCGCGCGAAGGCGGTGAGCACGCTGGAGTCTCGACTCTGGCTTCCGTCGCGGCAGCAATATGCGTTCGCGCTGCTGGAGAAGAATCAGGTGAACGAGAGCCTGACGGCCTGGCCAGCGACGGCGATGTCGTTCGACGTCTTCGACAAGACGCGAGGCGCGGCGATGGCAACGCGCCTCGCATCGAGCGAGATCATGACTGACTGGGGTGCGCGTCCGCTCGCGGCGTCGAGTCCGCTGTTCGATCCACTGCACTACAACAACGGGGCGGTGTGGCCGTTCGTGACGGGCTGGGTGGCCTTGGCGGAGTATCGGTATCACAACGCGCCCGCGGGCAAGTTCGCGCTCGACGCGATCGCGCGCACGACGTTCGACGAGTCGCGCGGGCGGAATCCGGAAGTGATCTCTGGTCGGCTGTACAAGCCGCTCGACACAGCGGTGCCGCAGCAGTTCTTTGCGACCTCGATGGTGTTGACGCCGCTCATCCGCGGCCTTCTCGGCATCGAGGTCGACGCGCCGGCGCATACTCTCACCGTCGCGCCGCATCTACCGTCCGACTGGGATTCGTTAGGCGCCCGGAACGTGGTCGTGGGAGGTGCGAAGGTGGATCTCATGTTGCGCCGAACGGGCGATGGCATGCGACTCGAGCTTGCGCGCCGCGGCGCCGCGTTCCCGATCGACGTCGTGTTCTCGCCGGCGTTTCCTCTCACAGCCGCCGACAGCGGCACGCCGGGGGGGGACGTCCACGTCACTGCGCGAGGCAGCCTGGGAGATTCACTGACGCTCATTGCCCACCACGCGGGCGGCTGGAGCGTGCGTACGCCGCCGGCGAAGCCGGCGATCGGTGACCGATCGGCTGCCGTCCGGCTGCTGAGCGAGCGACTGGTGAACGGTCAGTACCGGGCAACCCTCGAGGGACGCGCTGGACGGTTCTCGTCCGTGCGCGTCGTGCATGCTGGAGGGGAGAGCGACACCCTCGTCACCTTCCCCACGTCAGGCGCGAACGCCGACGACTACACTGTGACCACACTCTCGATGACAGCGACTGCGCCGCGCGTCACCAAGGCTCCCTTTGGCCGCCTTCCTGACGGCACGACGGTGGATGGCTACACGATCCGCAACGACCGCGGCACGACGATGCACGTCATCACGTACGGTGGCATCATCACGTCGCTCCGCACGGCCGACCGTACGGGCGCACTGGACGACATCGTCCTCGGCTACGATTCGCTCGCGGGGTATCTCAAGGACTCGCCGTACTTCGGCGCGATCGTCGGGCGCTACGCCAACCGGATCGCGAAGGGCCGGTTCACCATCGACGGCAAGACGTACCAGGTGCCGGTGAACAACGGCCAGAACTCGCTTCACGGCGGCATCCGCGGTCTCGACAAGGTGGTCTGGGACGCGCGACCGTTCGAGAATGCTCATTCCGCTGGTCTGGTGCTGTCGCACGTCAGCCCCGACGGCGATCAGGGCTATCCGGGACGGCTGTCGCTCCAGGTGACGTACACGCTCGACGACGACAACCATCTCACCATCGATTATGCCGCGACGACGGACAAGGCGACGCCGATCAACATCTCGCAGCACAGCTATTTCAACCTCACCGGCGGCGCGCGGCGCGACATTCTCGGCCACGTGCTGCAGCTCGACGCGAGCCGCTACACGCCGGTGGACTCGACGCTGATCCCGACCGGCGAGCTGCCGTCGGTCGCCGGCACGCCGTTCGATTTCCGCACGCCGACAGCGATTGGGGCGCGCATCGCCGAGCCTAACGAGCAGCTGAAGATTGCCGGTGGGTACGACCACAACTTCGTGCTCGATCGATCAGGCGCGGGTCAGACACACGCCGCGCGCGTCGTCGAGCCAACGAGCGGCCGCACGCTCGACGTTACGACCGACCAGCCAGGGGTCCAGTTCTACTCCGGCAACTTTCTGGACGGCACGATCCACGGAAAGGGCGGGCGCGTCTACGGTCACCGGTTCGGCTTCTGTCTGGAGACGCAGCATTTCCCGGATTCGCCGAATCATCCCTCATTCCCGACGACGATCCTGCGCCCGGGCCAGCGGTTCACGTCGCGGACTGTATTCACCTTTGGTGTCGCCAAGTAGGCTTGGAGAGTGATAGCGACGCGAATGCCGCGAATTGGCGAGCCAATCCAATCGAGCGCGTTGAACCTTCATTCCACCATTCCAAAACGGGTGCTTCGGGAATTGCGGGATTGTGCAGGGAGGAGTCTTGGGCCCCTGAAACCACTGACAGGACCCTGACACCACTGACGAAACGGCGCGGAGAAGTCGTCAGTGGTTTCAGCGGCGTGTCAGTGGTGTCAGGGGCCGTTCTTCCTCTCAAGAGACACATTCGCGTCATTCGCGTCCCTAAGCTCTGGGACCTCCACGCAAGGAGATCGGTCGGTTGCGGGGCGGTCGGCCGTGCTACCTGAGCACGATCAGCTCCGTGACCCCCGTGACCGCCGGCCGAGCATGCTCGAAGACGACGCGGACGCGTGAGGTCTGAACTGGCTCGATGAGGACAACGTTCCGTGCTGACGCGAGCGGGCGAGTGGGAAAGCGGGACCGTTCGCGCGTGGGGCGCCATGTTGTGCCGTCCCACGTCTCGATGGTGTATTGTGTTGGCGCCCGGACGCGGTCGCTG
>DATEPP010000213.1:0-5665 GCA_035273165.1 Gemmatimonadaceae bacterium | reverse complement strand
CGGGAGGTCGAGACGACGCAAGCACGCGGGTCTTCGAGGAAGAGATCGCGAACATCGGCGCGACAATCATGGGACGGAACATGTTCGGCGGGCATCCGGGCGGATGGGACGCGAAGGCGCCCTGGAAAGGATGGTGGGGAGACAACCCGCCATTCCATCATCCCGTGTTCGTGCTCACGCATCACGAGCGCGCCCCCCTCACGATGAAGGGGAACACGATCTTCCATTTCGTGACCGACGGAATCGAGTCCGCGCTCGAGCAGGCGCATGATGCGGCTGGTGACAAGGATGTCGCGCTGGCGGGCGGCGCAGGAGTCTGCCGGCAGTATCTGAGGGCGGGTCTCGTGGACGAGATGCGCATCCACCAGGTCCCGATTCTACTCGGCGGGGGTGAACGGCTCTTCGACGGGGTGACAGACTTGAAGGGGCTCGAGCTGGTCGAGACCGTAGCCACGCCTAACGTGACGCACTTCACCTTTCTCAAACGCTGACGGTCGTGCTGTGCGTCAGCTCTTCCTGGGCTGTCGCTGCTGGACGATCGAGGCGACCACCTGGTCCCGCGGCGCGGGCGACGCGCCCAGCCCCTCGACAACGCCATCGATGTCGGCGGGCGAGCGATTCTGGCTCATCTTCCATTTACCCTCGAGGCGATCGATCCGGAGCTCGATACCGACGATGGCCTTCATCTGCTGGTCGATGAAATCAGACGGGGCATCGCTGACATGCCAAGGGCGAGGTCGACTCGACTCATGCGTCCGGGTGAGTGCCTCGAGATGGGGACGAAGGAATTCCGGATCGTCACGGCGCCGTAGAGCAGCGTAGGCATGAACCGCTATGTAATTCCACGTCGGAACGACTCGTCCCGTTTGCTCCTTGGTTGCGTACCATGCCGGAGTGATGTACGCGTCGGGTCCGGTGAAGATCACCAGCGCCTCGGATGCATCGTCAGTAATCGATCGCGAGTGTGGATTGGCGCGCGCGACGTGGCCGAAGAGCGTGCCCATCGGTCCTATGGTGCGATCGAGGACGAGGGGGAGATGCGTGGCGAAGAGTCCTTCGGAAGCTGTACTCGTCACGAGAGTGGCGAGTGGATGCGCTTCGATGAAGGTGAAGAGCGTCGGGAGGTCACGCTCTGCGAACGAGCCGGGGACATACATAGTCTGGAACGCTCAACCTCGAAGTGATCGCGCTGCCTGAGCATCGTTGCCGACAACCGCTTGCCGGCCGCGAGTACATTTTCCGGATGGAAGCTGCCTCTCAAACCGGCGAACATGGGATGGTCGCCGACGCGAGCGTGCCCGCCGAGCCCCACGCGCGCGACAACACCGTCTTCGCCGTTCTGATCGCGATCAGCTTCTGTCATCTGCTCAATGACATGCTGCAGTCGCTGCTCCCGGCGATCTATCCGAATCTCAAGGTGCAGTTCGGGCTGTCATTCGTTCAAGTGGGTCTGGTCACCTTCGCCTATCAGATCACGGCGTCGCTCCTCCAGCCCCTTGTCGGACTGTACGCTGACCGCCGTCCGACACCGCTCGCCCTTCCCGGGGGCACACTCTTCACACTCGCCGGGCTGACTGTGCTCTCGATGGCCCACAGCTACGAGGTGCTGCTCATCGGCGCGTCACTGCTCGGCGTCGGGTCGTCGGTCTTCCACCCTGAATCGTCGCGAGTGGCGCGGATGGCGTCCGGCGGCCGGTTCGGTCTCGCGCAAGCGCTCTTTCAGGTCGGCGGCAACGCAGGGTCGGCGCTCGGGCCCCTCCTGGCCGCCGTCGTCGTCGTGCGCTGGGGCCAATCGGGCATCGGTGCGATCGCTTTGCTCGCGCTCTTATCGGGAGCCGTGCTCTGGAATGTCGGCCTCTGGTACAAGCGGCATGGGCTTGCGCGGCTGCGCAACGTCCGGGCCGCGTCGATAGCCGTCATCACACCCGACGACACGCAGGCGATCCGCGGCATCGTCGTGCTGCTGATTTTAGTATTCTCTAAATACGTGTATCTGGCGAGCCTCACGAGCTACTACACCTTCTATCTCATCCACCGCTTTCACGTCTCGATCGAGAGCGCGCAGATGCACCTCTTCGCGTTCCTGGCGGGCGTTGCCGTGGGCACGGTGATCGGCGGGCCACTCGGGGACCGCTTCGGCCGGCGCTATGTCATCTGGTTCTCGATCCTCGGCGCGCTTCCGTTCACGCTGCTGCTGCCGACGGCAAGCCTCTTCTGGACCGGCCCCTTGACCGTCGTGATCGGGCTGATCCTTGCGTCCGCGTTTCCGGCGATCGTCGTCTTCGCCCAGGACCTCGTGCCTGGAAAAGTCGGGATGATCTCGGGGCTCTTTTTCGGATTTGCGTTCGGGATGGGCGGACTCGGTGCGGCAATGCTCGGCTGGCTCGCGGACCGCACCAGCATCGAGACCGTCTACCGCGTGTGCGCCTTCCTGCCAGCGATTGGCATCCTCGCGGCGTGGCTCCCCAAGGTCGAGCAGCCGCGCGCGAAGCACTGAGGGTCGCTTCCCGGGCGAGTCGTTAGGCGGAGGTGCGCCCGGCACGCGGGAATCCGCACGTGCCGGTGCACCGCCGGTGCTGCGCGCTCAGTCGCGCGCGGGCTCGCTTCGAATTGCGCTCCGGACGCGATTCGCCAGGTCGGGTGTGATCTCCGAGATGCCGTGCACCCGCTGCGCGTGGGTAGCGGCCTGCTGCATCACTTCCTCCTCCGATCGGCCATGTGCTTCGAAATCGCAGTCCATGCCAACGTCCCGACAACGGAGATGCTTCTGCTGGTCCGACATGGCTACCTCCTCCTTGGTGAGAGCAAGAACGAGCCGTAAGCGCCGAACGTCGCTCGCGCTCTGAACGGGCGCAAGGGAGGGGCGTGGGGGTCGCGCAGGTGAGAGAATCGCTGTCGTCGAGTGACCACTGACGAGACTGGCACGTCTTCGGATCGACCCCAGCATCGTCGATTGCAGAGGAGAGTCGTGCCATGAGCGTGAAATCATGCGTGCGTGTGAGGCGCGTGCGAAGCCTGACGAGCACGGTCTCGATCGCGCTCCTGTTCGCCGTTCCCGTTGCGGCGCAGCAGCGCCCCCGCGCGCTGGACACGTTCCTCACGCAGACCGTCCGTCTCGATCAATCGCAGCTCACCGCGTTGTCTCGGGGTGAGGTGGTGGCACGAGTGCTCCCGACAGCCGATGACGGCGACGTCGCCGTGCTCGGCGTCGTCCACGTGTCGGCGCCACGAACTGCATTCGTCCAGCGCCAACGTGATTTCCCGAATGCGCTTCGCGCTCCGACGCGCAGCAGTGCCGCGCTTTTCAGCTCGCCAGCCAAGCCCGCGGATGTGGCGGCGATCGAGGTCTCGTCCAAGGACGTGGACGAGCTGCGCAACTGCCGCCCGAGCAACTGCAACATCAAGCTGCCCGCGACGGACATGGATCGCCTTCACGCGACCATCGACTGGACGTCGTCCGACGCGCGAGCGCGTGTGACTGCGTACGTCCGGCAACGGCTCCTCGAGTACATCACCAGCTATCGTGAGCGCGGCAACGTGGCGATGGTCGTCTACGATGACGAAGGCGGAGTGAGGTCGAGTGAGGCGCTCGCGAGGATGCTCGCCGACTCGACCTATGTCTTCAGCAAGGTGCCGTCGTTAGGCAGACACCTCCTCCGATATCCGGCGGACACGCTGCCGGGCGCCGCCGAGGTCGTATTCTGGTCGCTGGACAACCTCCCGCACGTGCGACAGGTCCTCCGCATCACGCACGAGACGGTGTATTCCCCGCCCGAGCTTCCCGGTACGACCGTCATTGCCGCGAAGCAGATCTATGCCGACCACTACTTCGAGGCCGGTCTGGAACTTCTGACGGCAATCGACGACGACGGCGCGAACCAGAGCGGCGGCTTCACTCTCCTCGCCGTGCGTCACTACCGCTTCGATCATCTCCCCAGCGGTGGTCTGCTCAACCTGCGCGGCCGAGTTGTCGGCGGGCTGCGCGACAACGTGCGCGCAGACCTCGCTCGGCTCAAACGCGAGTCGGAACCACCAGCCTGATTCGCGATCCGGTCGACATGAGCGTTCGACTTCTTGTCGTGGTCAGCATCGTCTTCGTTTTCCTAGTGACGGCGTTCGTTCCCACGAACACCGGCTCGCTCGTCTCGCACCCGCACCCGGCAGCGAATTACGACGACGCGATCGCCCGCGCTCGTTTCTTCGAGCGCGGCGACTCCATCGCGACCGCGAGCGGCCGATCGCTGCTGCGCGTGCACGGTCACCGAACGTCGCGCGCATTCGTTCTCTTTCACGGACTCACCAATTCACCGTATCAATTCCGCGACCTCGCCGACAGCATCTACGCCGCTGGCGATAACGTCTTCGTGCCGCGCCTGCCATGGCATGCGCTGCCAGGTGGAACGCAGCGCGAGCTCGCCCGAATCACGGCAGGCGCGCTGCGCGGCGTGGCAGATACCTCAGTGGACATTGCGAGCGGCCTCGGGGACACCGTCATCGTGTTCGGCTTGAGCCTTGGCGGAACGATGGCCGCCTGGGTGGCTCAGTTCCGACCGGTCGGCCGCGTCGTCATTGCCGCGCCCGCGCTAGGCGTCTCTCATGTGGAGGCGTCTCTCGAGACACCGCTGATGAATCTCGGGCTCCGTCTGCCTAACTACTCGCAAGACGATCCAGCCGACCCCCACCGTCCCGATCGCATGCCGGGTTGGTGTTCGCGTGGCATCGCGCAGATGATGGAGCTGGGGCTCGCGGCGCGTCGCGGAGCCAGGGAAAGTGCGCCGCGCACGGGTGCCATTCGCATGTTAGTGAACGCTCACGACCAAACCGTCAGTCGCGCCCTCATCGACGATCTGGTGGCGTCGTGGCGAGCGAAGGATGCGAGCGTCGAGACGACCGAGTTGTCGGACACGCTGGGGCTGCCGCACGATCTCGTGGATCCCACGGAGCCCGGGGCGAAACCGAGCGTTACGGAGCCGGTGATCCTGTCGCTGCTCTACGGCAGGCCTGGTTTGCCGAGAGGCCGCCTGAGACTGGCTCAGGTGACCCAGTGATAGCTCGTCGCAACTACACGCCAGCGGCCACCGTCACGTCTTAGCTCCCACTCGGCGCCCTCCGCGAAGGGAAGGAGCTGGCCCCGATAGCGGTAGCTGCACCCCCTCATCACGCGCAGCTGCCGCGCGGTGGTGTTCGCGCTATCGGAAAGCACAATATGGATGCTATAGCCAACAGCTGACGCGGCTCGCCGCCCGTCCGCCTCGGTGCCGCCAGGGCAGAGAAGCGGGTGTGGTCCAGGCGGCGCGGTCGCGGGCATATTGGCAAGGCGCAACAGCGCGGCGCTGGCCGAGTCGGTGGGGACGAGTAGCATGTCGCGTGCACCGTCTCCCTTTTGAAGGGAATCGCCTAACAGTTGGCGGATGAGCGGGCCCAGTCCATCCGCTGTCGACTGGGTCGAGGTGGCTCGAGCGCACGAGCCACAGGCGACTATAACAAGAAGTCCGCGAGATAGCGCCTTCATATGCTGCTCCAGTAACCGGGCACGGCGTCGGATGCGGCTAGAGCGTGGCCATCGCGAGGCTGCTCCAGATGAGCCCTCCGCCGACAACGATGAGGATGCCGCCCAGGACTCGACCGGGCCATCCGGCGACCCGTGCCTCGCCGCCGCTCCGAT
>DATEPP010000212.1:0-2294 GCA_035273165.1 Gemmatimonadaceae bacterium | reverse complement strand
GTGGGAAGCGTTAGCCGGCCCGATGTGGAAGCGGCGGTGGCTCGCACGTTAGGAACGCTGCCGCCAGGCAGTTATCAGTGGGTGCTCCCGGCTCGGCTTCCGACGTCGGGCTCGAGCGTCACCTTTGCTTCTCGGCCGGTGGCGACGAATTACATACTGGGTTGGTTTCAGGGACCCTCCGCGGTCGATCCCGACTATCCGGCGTTTCGGATGGCCACGGCATGGCTCTCGGCGCGGATCGCCAACGCCGTTCGAGAGCAGCGCGGCCTCAGCTACGCGGCCTCGGCGCCGCTCATCGAGCGCGGCATTTCGACGGGTGGCATTTATGTCACGACAACTAATCCCGCCGTGGTGATGCCTCTGATCAAGGCACAACTGGATTCGATTCGCACCGTGCAGGGCGCGTACAGCCTTCGGTCTTTTGCCGAAGAGTTCATCATGGACTATTTCGCCGAGAACAGCACGGATGGCGCGCAGGCGGATTTCCTGGCTCGCGCCGAGCTGTATCGTGGCGACTACCACAAGGCGTCACAGACGATGGAAGCTCTCCGTCACGTGACCATGGGCGAGCTGAGGATGGCGGCCGATCGCTACTTTCGGGACATCCACTTCGCGTACGTTGGTGATACGACCCGCGTGCGTCGAGACCTGTTTACTACTTTCTGACAGCGGCCGCGACGGGGGAGATCACCCGGCCACGATCTGAGCCTTCGACCGCGTTCACATACGAGCGGGCGACGTCGGCGGCCGGAAGGCCACTGCTGGGATACTGGCCCATTGCTTTGAGCGTTTCCGAAACCCAGGGCGGGCTCACGACGTTGACGCGGATCCCTCGCGGCGCCTCGAGCGCGGCGGCACGGGTAAAGCCCTCGAGGCCAGCGTTGACGAGACTCACGGCCGCGCTGCCTTTCATCGGCTGCTGGGCGAGCACGCCACTGGTAAGCGTAACCGAGCCGCCATCATTGATGTGGGCGAATCCAAAACGAGCGACGTTCACCTGGCCCATCAATTTGTTGGCCAGACTGAAGGAGAAATCGGCATCGGTGAGCTCGGCGAGTGGCTTCCACGCGGCGTTGCCGGCGGCGCTGACGACCGCATCAACGCGGCCGACGCGCTCGTAGAGCGAGCGCAGCGACGCCGGGTCGGCGATGTCGACCTGTTCGTGTGCCTTGTGGCGGCTCGCGGGGATGACTTCATGGCGGCTGCCTAACGCCGCGACGACCGCCTTGCCGATGGTGCCCGTCGCACCGATGACGAGAATGCGCATGCGCGGAAGCTACGCGCAGAGGGAAGGGGCGCGAATCGACGCGCGATCCAGAGACTACGGGCCACCAATCACGACCATGGCACGTCCGGCTATGTTACACGTTTGCAGTGACCGATGTACCGACCGATCGTAGTCTAGCCGTGATATACCGAAGCAAAATCCGTCATCGTTCGCCGGGCTCCAACGCCCTCGTCGCTCCAGTCCGTGGCTGAACCGCACGTCATCGAGCTCCCCGCGGAGGAGGAGCCCACCGCCGTACTCGAGCCAGCTGCCGCACCTCCGCACCGCGGCGCCGAGCATCGGTATCTCATCGCGTTCGCGGTCGTGCTCGCCGCGCTCATGCAGGTGATCGACAGCTCGATCGTCAACGTCGCGCTGCCCGACATGATGGGCAACCTCGGCGCGAGCCTCGATGAGATCGCGTGGGTCTCCACCGGCTACATCCTCGCGAGCGTGATCGTCATGCCGCTCACGGGCTTTCTCGGCGATCTGCTGGGCCGCAAGCGCTATTTCGTCGGGTCGATCATCACCTTCACCGTATCGAGCTTTCTCTGCGGCGCGTCCGGCTCGTTAGGTGCCCTGATCTTCTGGCGCATCGTCCAGGGGATCGGTGGTGGCGCGCTGATGACCGTGTCGCAGGCCGTGCTCTTCGAATCATTCCCGACCGAGGAAGTCGGAATGGCCATGGCCCTGTTTGGACTCGGCGTCATGGTTGGTCCCACGATCGGGCCGACGTTAGGCGGCTGGCTCACGGACAATTACGGCTGGCCGTGGATCTTTTATATCAACATCCCCGTGGGGATTCTCGCCTCGGTGATGATCGCAACCTACGTTCACGATCCGGAGCACCAGCAGCGGCCGAAGGCGATCGACTACGCCGGGATCATGCTCCTCACCGTGAGCGCGGGAGCACTGCAATACGTGCTGGAACACGGGGAGCGCGACGACTGGTTCAGCTCCCGCTGGATCACGGTGCTCACGGCCAGTGGCATCATCGCCGGCGTGCTCCTCGTCTGGCGCGAGCTGA